>DAIDMU010000001.1 GCA_027448805.1 Sulfurimonas sp.
AATTGTAGAGCACGACGACGGACTTCATACCATCTATGCTAACTTGTCTCAGATAGCGCCTGATATAGAAAAAGGTAAAAAGGTTAAAAAAGGCTATACGATAGGCCGCGTAAATGATGAGTTGATTTTTGAAGTTACCCAAAAGTCATTTCATATAAATCCGGTAGGTCTGTTTCTATAATATTTAAAATAAAATCTAATTTAGATATAATTTCAAAAATTTTTAGGTAGAAAAATATGAACTTTATTCAAACTCGCGGATGCGATAAAAACAGACCCCAGAGCGTTACATTTTCAGAAGCTATTTTAAATCCTATCGCCTCTTTCGGCGGTCTTTACGTGCCTGAGAGCTTGCCTGAGCTTGGTGAAGAGTTTTTAGTAAAACATCTAAACTCCTCATATAAAGAGCTGGCTTCCGACATGCTCGGGCGTTTTGAGATTGATATTGAGAAGAGCGTGATAGATGAGGCTTTAAAGCTTTATGACAAGTTTGACAACCCTTCAAATCCGGTTCCTGTCGTAAAAGTAAAAGAGAACCTTTATGTAAGCGAGCTCTACCATGGTCCGACCCGCGCATTTAAAGATATGGCGCTTCAGCCTTTTGGCGCAGTACTCTCTTCAATCGCGCAAAAAAGAGGCGAGCACTATCTAATCCTTGCCGCTACAAGCGGCGATACGGGTCCTGCCGCGCTGGAGACGTTTAAAAATCGCGCAAATGTTCAGGTTGCCTGTCTCTACCCTGATGGCGGAACAAGCGATGTTCAAAGACTTCAGATGGTAACAGAAGACGGCAAAAATCTAAAGGTTATAGGAATAAGAGGCGTTTTTGACGATGCCCAAAACGCACTTAAGAGACTTCTTGCTTCTGATGAGTTCAAGTCTGCGCTAAAAGAGAAAAACATACTCCTCTCTGCAGCAAACTCTGTAAATTTTGGACGTATTATTTTTCAAATCATCTACCATATCCACAGCTACCTTGAGCTTGTTCGCCAAAGTGCCATAACTATGGGCGAGAAGGTTTATCTAAATGTTCCTAGCGGAAATTTCGGAAACGCTCTTGGGGCATATTACGGTTGGAAAATGGGTCTTCCTGTGGAAAAAATAATCATCTCTTCAAACGAAAACAATGTTTTAACTAGACTAATTAAGACCGGAAAATATGATTTGAGAAATTCACATGTAGTAAGTACGACTTCGCCTGCGATGGATATTTTAAAATCATCAAATGTTGAGAGAATTCTTTATGACATGTTCGGATATGAGAGAACAAAAGATCTTATGGGCGATTTAGAGTCAAAGAATTTTTATGAGCTCAGTGCAACAGAGTTATCAGAACTTCAAAAAAGTTTTGATGCAGATTTTTGCAACGGCGAAGAGGGCAAAAAATATATCAATACCACTTTTTATAAAGACGGCTATTTGATGGACCCGCACACTGCAACGTGTATGAAGTCGTATGAGACATGCTCAAAAAAAGATGTAAAGTCTATTATCTACTCAACCGCAGAGTGGACAAAGTTCTCTCCTGTTATAGCAAATGCGCTGACTGGTGAGGTTGATGCCGAGGATATCGTTGCTTTAGAGTCTATATCTAAAGAGTCAAATCTTGAGATTCCTGCTATGGTAAAGGGCTTATTCAGTAAGCCGATTGTTCAAAAAAGTATTATAGAAAAAGAAGATATTGAAAAAGAGATTTTGAAGTTTTTATAATTTATTTTTCAGATGAAGCTTTCAATAGAGACTCTTTTTTGCAAAAAGAGTGATGTGTTTGATGATTTTCATAGCATCTACTCCGTTTCGTTTCCACTTAGCGAGCAAAAGTCAAAAGAAGAGCTTTTTGATATGCTTTGCTCTCCTAGTTACACCTTTTTTATCCCCAAAATAGACGGCAAAACAGCTGGTTTTTGCATTATATTTCACTCCACTCAAACATCATTTTATCTTTTAGAGTATATGGCAGTCGATGCTTCTCTAAGAAATCTGGCTATCGGTTCAAAGCTTTTTTCTTATGCAATCGAGCAGGTAACGAACAAGTACGGCATCAAACCTTTTCTTGTAGAGATTGATTCGCCGCAGCAGGAGAGCCAAGAATCTGAAATTAGAAAAAGAAGAGAGCGGTTTTACAAAAAGTTCGGGTGTAGAAAAATTGACCCATTTGATTATATTTTGGCGATAAAAAGCGAAGAAACAGCACCGCCGATGAAACTTTTGGTGTATCATATTAAGATGCAAAATGTTTCAAAGTCGCAACTTGAAGAGTGGCTCGAGGATATCTACATGTTAGTTTACGGATGCCAAAAAGATGACGAGCGAATTGCTAAAATGCTCTTGGATGCACCGCAAATTTTAAAACTTGTTTAGGAGATGGGATGGATATTTTTTTTAATCAGGAGTATGAAACACTCTGGACGGCGATAAGCTCTATTATGGGGATTATAGCGACTATGATGGCTGTTTTTGCGCTGCTTTACTCGATGCGCACATACAACAAAACAATGCAAATCGTTCACTACGGCGAAATTGACAAAATGTATTTTGAGATACTAAAAGAGGCTCTCGCAAAACCTCATCTGGTAAGACAAAATATAGTGCGAAGTGAAGAGGAGGAGGTTGAGTACGGTGTTTATGCTTTTATAGTGTGGAACTTTTTAGAGTCAATTTACGATAGATGCATACTTGATGAGGGTTTGCAAAAAACGTGGTTTCCTATTATTGAAACAGAGCGTGCAACTCACATTGCCTGGATAAAAAATCCTCAAAACAGGGCAAAGTTTAAAGAGGAATTTTTAAACTTTATTGATAAAGAAAATTTTGCATAAAAGTATTAAAGTTCAGTAGCTCTTTTGTATGCTTTTTCAATGGCGTTTATACATGCAGCTCTCACGTTTCCATCCTCTAGTGCGCCATAACCGGCGGCAGTTGTTCCCCCCGGGCTCATAACGGCATCTTTTAGAAGCGCAGGGTGGATATCTTGTATAAGGTGTCCAAACCCGTTAAAAAGACCGCGCATAGTTGTCATTGCGTCGGCTCTTTTCATTCCCTGTTTAACGGCTCCATCAGCCAATGCCTCGGCAATAAGCGTTAGGTATGCAGGCCCGCTTCCGGCAAGCGCAGTTGCAATGTTGAGCTCTTTCTCGCTTCCTAACCAAAGTGTTGTGCCGATAGCTCCAAGCAGCTCCTCGGCTTCAGTTCTAAACTCTTCATCTCCGGTAAGCGTTGTCATAGATTTGCCCACACTTGCTGCAAGATTCGGCATCGCTCTAACTACGGCATGAGGATTTAGATTGTGTTTTAATTTATGCAGCGTCGTTCCGGCAAGAACAGAGTAGACTACTCTTGCTCTGCCGTCTATTCTGGTGGCAACTTCTTCAACATTTGCAGGTTTAACGCAAAAAATAACCGTTTTGTCATCTACGTTAAAGTTGTCCATCAATGCTTTTTCTATCTGAGTGCCGAGTTCGCTTTCGAATTTCTCAAGTTGTTCAAAACTTCTGCCTACAACTTCGATTTTATAGTTATTTTTTAAGCCCTTAGCAATACTAAGAGCCATATTTCCATTTCCGATAAAAGTTATAGTTTTCATAAAAGTGCCTTAATTTTTTTTACGGTAGTATAACATCATCACATTAAATATCAAATTATTATAAACAAAGGTTAAAAGTGGAAAATTTTTTACAAGAGGCTAAGTCGTCAAGCAGGGTATTGTCTCTAGTGAGCGGTGCAAAGAAAAACATTATTTTAAGAGAGATGGCGAGAGCACTAAGAGCAAATACAATGGATTTATTAGAGGCAAATGCACTTGACATATCCGATGGCAAAAAAAATTCTCTCTCATCCGCTTTGATGGACAGGCTCTATCTGGATGAAAAACGCATAGAAGCGATGGCAGTGGCGGTTGAAGAGATAGCGGCATTAAAAGAGCCTGTGGGACGGGTTATTGACGGATGGGTAACGGAAGATGGGCTAAAAATCGAGAAGGTATCTATCCCTATTGGAGTTATTGGCATAATCTATGAGTCACGCCCAAATGTTACAAGCGATACGGCGGCACTCTGCTTTAAAAGCTCAAATGTTTGTGTTCTTAAGGGCGGAAAAGAGGCTGAGAATTCAAACAGAGCAATAGCAAAAGTGCTACAAGGCGTTTTGGAAAAAAACTCTCTGCCGAAATCTCTAATATCTCTTATTCCTGACTCTACAAGAGAGGGCGTTGCAAAACTGATCAAGATGGACAAATATGTAGATTTGATTATTCCTCGCGGCGGAGAGGGGCTTATAAAGTACGTCTGTGACAATGCGACGGTCAGCGTTATCAAGCATGATAAAGGGCAGTGCCACACCTACATAGACAAAGACGCAAAACTTGACAATGCAATAAAAATAGCGATAAATGCGAAGGTTCAACGCCCCGGTGTTTGTAATGCGATGGAGACTCTTTTGGTTGATGGCGCAATAGCGAAAAATGCACTCCCTCTTTTAAAAGCCGAGTTTGACAAGGCTCATACGGAGCTAAAAGGTTGTGCGAAAACTCAGGCGATTATAGACGTGTCAAATGCCACCGAGAAAGATTATGACACTGAGTATCTGGCAAATATACTCAATATAAAAGTTGTCGATGGCGTAGAGGGTGCGATAGAGCACATAGTCAGATTTGGTTCTGGTCACTCAGAGGCAATTATTACTGAAGATATAACGACTGCGGAGCTGTTTTTAAATGCAATAGACGCAGCAGCGGTTTATGTAAATGCTTCAACACGTTTTACGGACGGCGGAGCTTTTGGTTTCGGTGCAGAGGTTGGAATAAGTACAAACAAGCTTCATGCACGCGGACCCATGGGAATAGAGGGATTGACGACGTATAAATTTAAGATTTACGGAAGCGGACAAACAAGATAAAATATTTAAATGTTGATACAAATCAACGCTATAAATTAAAAGATTAAATACAATTAGCCATATTTAAATATGGAGGATTTTTAATGTCTTTAATTCCAACTGACGCTTCAAAGATAGATGTTGCAGGCGCAACCGTAGATTTTTTTAAACTTGAAAAAGATGGAGAGAGTACATACTACTTTGATACATCAAAATGCGGTCCGCCGGAACCGATGGTAAATGCAGTGAGCGGTCTAAAGCTTATTAAAGGAACTAACGATAAGTTGGTAATGATAAACCACAAAACTCCCGGCGGACTGTTTGCTAAACTGCAAGATGACATCTCACACGAGATAGAAGAGACTCCAAGCGGCTTAGTAAAAGTGATTTTTTCTAGCAACAACTCTTCATCGTCAAACACAAATCTTCAAAATATAAGTCATTAGTAACTAAATGTTTTCTATCTCGCAAGATTTTGCACCTCCATTTAAACTAATAGCTCCGTTTTTCATTTTAGGGAGCCTGTTTTATCTGGCGTCGGTCGCATATATATATTTTATCTCTGCCCAAAATATATCAATGCTAGATACGAAAATATTAGGTTTCGTTCATCTGTTTTTGCTTGGCTTTATTATGATGACGATTTTTGGTGCGATGGCGCAGCTTGTGCCCGTTGTTTTAGAAGTTGGACACTTTGGGGTTGAACTGTTTTATGCTATATGGCCACTTCTATCCGTAGGTACGCTGATGATGGCATTTGGGTTTTTCGGTTATCCGATGCTATTGCCGTTTGGCGGAGTTGTTGTTTTAATCTCCATGATGATATTTATATTGGAGATATTTTTAACAATAAAAAAAGTTAAAAAATTTAATCTTGTTATGAAAAGTATATTGATATCAAATACGTTTCTTTTTTTTGGAATTATCGTTGGTCTTGTTATGGCGCTTGGATATAGCGGACTCATAGATATAGATATAAACGCACTGCTTAAAAGCCATGTTTTTCTAATAGTTGTCGGATATATAACTATAACTATAATGGGTTTGTCTGTTGTTTTGCTTCCTATGTTTGGGCTTTCACATGGTTTTTCGACAAAGCCCCTTGAAAAAGCGATAGCAGCGGCTTGTTTGGCAATTTTTCTTGTAGTGCTGTCTACATTTACAAAAATAGCACTTTTAGAGTATCTGGGCTATATATCGGCGATAATTGGGTTGTTTATGTACTACTACTTCGTGCAGACCATATATAAAACAAGAGCTAGAAAAGAGATTGATATTTATGCAAAGTCGCTAATTTTTTCATATTTTTCTCTTATTGCCTCTTTGGTTTTTGGTGCGGCTTATATGGTTTTTGGATTTGAACCGCTGCTTTTGAGTTCCGGATGGATGATGTTTTTTGGCTTTTTCTCTTTTGCCGTAACAGGACATGTATATAAAATTATTCCGTTTCTTGTCTGGTTTGAAAGATTTTCACCGCTTGTGGGAAAACAAAAAGTTCCGATGCTTGCGGATATGCTTCCAAAAAAAAGTTCATCGGCTCAATTTATTTTTTGCGCGGTTGGGGTAGTTGTGGTAGCAGTTGCTATTTTGCTTCAAAATGATGCTCTCATAAAGGCTGGTGCCTCATTTTTGTTTGTAGGTGTTCTGGCTTTTGTAAGAAGCGTTTTTTATATGATAAATTACAAGTAGTACGATAAAAAAATAAAGGATTTAAATATGTATTCTAAAGATGAGCTTTTTTTAGCTATTTCAACCGTAATTGATCCAGAGGTGGGTTTTAACCTTGTGGAGATGGGACTTATTTATGACGCTTCATGCGACGATGAAGGAAATGCACATGTAAGAATGACGCTATCAACAAAAGCGTGTCCAATGCATCAGCTAATCCAGCAGTGGGTAAAAGAGGCTGTACAAAAGATGGCAAATATAAAAAGTGTTGAGATAGAGTTAGTCTGGGAGCCTGAATGGAATATTACCATGGCGCAAGAGCATGTTAAAAAGGCTCTGAGTAGGGGCTAGTTTTTAGCCCTGCGCCCCAAGGGCACTTTGTCACTTCGTTTGGGCGTACTCTTTTATGGCTTCACAAACTTGGTCAAGAGTTCTTTTATAATTTTTTAGATTGTTTATATACTCCAAATCAGTTGGATTGGAGAGACTGTTTTTTAAATCCAATGCTATTTGGTGAAGATTGCCTGCACCGATGTTAGCGGCAACACCGGATATGTCTAGTAGCATTTTGTTAGCACTTGTGCTGTCTGATTCGCTGATTAGTTTTTTAATAGCATCTGCAGAGCCGCAATATTTGGATACAAAATCACTTAATATCTCAAGATAGAAATCTTTGTCACCTCCGCATATCTCCAAGCCTTCAACACTATTAAATTCTGATGAGACATATTGAGCCTCCTGAGAGCCGTTTTGCGCCTCTTTGCCATTTGTATATACATAAAGGATGTCATAGAGAGCATCCATTTTTAGCGGCTTTTCAATATGCGCCTCCATGCCGACATTTAACATGTTTCTAATATCATCAGCCGCTGTGTCGCCGCTAAGAGCAACAATTGGAATATGATCATATTTTGGATTTTTTCTAATAAGTCTTGTAGCTTGAAAGCCGTCCATTATCGGCATATGAGCATCCATAAATATTATTGCGAAATCACTATCTTTTTCCATTATATTTAGTGCTTCTTGCCCATCATTTGCAATGGTGATATCTATGCCTGAGGTTGATAAAAGTCCGGCTATAACTTTTTGATTTATTATATTATCTTCGGCGATTAGGATTTTAGTGCCTTTGAATGTCGCAAAATCATCTTTTGTAATTTTGTCGTGCGGCAGCAGTTCACGTTTTTTTCTATTTATTGGCACAATGACTCGCGGTTTTTCTGCCTCTTCAACGCGCACTTCTGCTTTTGTCTCTTTTGTCTCTTTTATCTCTTCAACTTTTTCAACTTTTTCAACTTTTTCAACTTTTTTTTCAGCAGGCTTAGCCTCTTGTTTTTGTTCAACAGGCTGCTTTACGCCCTCTCTCTTTTGTGACTTTTTTAAAAGAGCATACACTATTAGAAGAGCTACTACAACAATTATCCCAATTAATTCCAAGTAATTTTCGCTTATTATCGTTTGCATATTTCCACTTTTTTTTCTTTATCATACACTAATAAAAATTAAACTTTACAAAGTTGATGTATAATAATAAGAAAAATAATACAGGTCTTAAATGCAAGTTATTCCGCACATTCCAGTTTTATACCGTGAGGTATTGGAGATATTTGGCGATATTGAGAATGGGATAATAATTGACTGTACTATGGGGTACGGAGGCCACTCATCAATGATTCTTGAAGCAAATCCTAATGTAAAACTTATTGCGATTGACCAAGACCAGACAGCCATCGATTTCTCAACGCAAAGACTTCAAAAGTACGGAGATAGGGCAGTCATCAAAAAGGGGCGCTTCTCATCTGTGATAAAAGAGATATTAAAAGAGTATGACATTAAAGATATAAGAGGGATTTTGGCAGATATCGGAGTCTCATCGCTTCAGCTGGACCAAAAGGATAGAGGATTCTCTTTTGCAAGTGATAACCTTGATATGAGAATGGATAAAGATGCCCCGCTGAGCGCCCAGAGTGTTGTAAATGAGTATTCGCTCCAAGAGCTTGAGAGAATACTTTTGGAGTACGGAGAGCTTAGAAACTATAAAAAAATAGCGTCTTTTATAGTAAACAATAGGCCGTTTTATTCCGCAAAAGAGCTGGGTGATGCGCTAAAACATCTTATGCCTGTTGGTAAAAAGATTCACCCATCAACGCTTCTTATGCAGGCAATCCGCATAGAGGTAAACAACGAGCTTGGCGAGTTGGAGTCGCTTTTAGACACCATAGAAGAGGCAAAGTTTCCAAGCGCAAAGATAGCAATAATCTCTTTTCATTCGCTCGAGGATAGAATCGTAAAAAACAGGTTTAACAGATGGAGAGAGAGTTGTATATGTCCAAGCGAAGCTATGAGATGTACATGCGGAAATAACAACTCATATGGGAAAATTTTAACAAAAAAACCTATAATTGCAAAAGATGATGAATTAAAAGAGAATCCTAGAAGCAGAAGTGCCAAAATGAGACTATTCGAGATGGATAATAATAATGAGTGATAAAATAGAGTTACTGGATGAAGTAGATTTAGTCCTTAATCCACAAAAAGAGTTGGACGTAAATTATCTTCTGTATGTCGTGTTGAGTATTTTATTTGTTGTGGTGATACTGTTTCCAAAAATATATATTCAACAGCAGATATATTTTACAAGCAGAGATGTTGCAAAACTTAAAGGCGAGTATGATACATTAAAAGAAGAAAACAGGCTTATAAAAGGTTCAGTAGAGTCTATTAGATTTAAAAATCAAATTCTTGACACACTCTTTTAAATTTACTCTTTGTGCCACTGCTTTATGCGGTTGTTTTTAAAGTAGAAGATATTTAAAAATCAGAAATATCTAAGGTGAGCTAAAGTATAATCCCGTCCTACAAAGCGAAAGCTTCTGTTGGAAACAAGTGGGTTCTTAGCTCAGTTGGTTAGAGCTCTCCGCTCATAACGGAATTATAAAAAGTTTTAAAAGTGCCTTGCAGAGGGCGATAAACTACTTTTAAATTATTTGGGTGTTCACTTGGGTGTTCACTTTACTAAATAGATGGGCTTTTAACTCAGTTGGTTAGAGTCCCCCGCTCATAACGGGGTTGTCGCAGGTTCGAGTCCTGCAAAGCCCACCATCAAAACTTCATAAGCAACGAACTTTCAGAGAAAATCAAACATAAGAAAAAAACTAAAAATAAAATTGGGTGTTCACTGGATGTTCACTTTCTTCTTCCGCAAATTTTTATGTTTGGAAATAATTATCGTATAAACCTAAAACTATTCTTATGTTTCTTATATAGATTTAGATAGAATAAATAAAAATTTTGTAACAAAAAATAATTATAGGGCACACATCTGATGACCATCATAGAAATAGAAAATAATCTAAATGATTTAGTAGCAAATTTCAACAAAGAAACTTTTATTTTCGACCTGCTTTTGGCTTACGGTAGCCCAAAATCAACTATCAAACGATTACAAGGAAGTGACCACGACAAACTATCATCTAGCGGCGAGTTAATAGTACGAAAAAAAGTATTTTTCAAAGTTGCGGACAAAAACCTACATGCCACGATAGATGAACTAAAATCATCAAAAGATGTACTCAAACACTCTCCTAGATTTATCATCGTAACAGACTATGAAACACTTCTTGGGTTTGATACAAAAACAGATGACAGCCTTGACACCGAACTTTTAAACATTACAAATCATTACGATTTTTTTCTACCGCTTGCAGGGATGGAAAAAGCGACATTTGCTGATGAAAACCCAGCCGATGTCAAAGCATCTCTCAAGATGGCAAAACTCTTCGACGAACTCCAAAAAAACAATCATTTTGAGACAAAAGAGGATATTCACTCTTTAAATGTCTTTCTTACAAGGCTTCTGTTTTGCTACTTTGCAGAAGATACGAACATCTTTCCTGATAATGCTGTAACTTCATCTATCTCATCCCATACACAAGTTGATGGAAGTGATGTAGATAGTTATTTAGCTAGACTTTTTAAGATATTTAACACTCCAGAAAACAAAAGAGATGCAAACACACCAGCATACCTCAATGTTTTCCCTTATGTAAACGGCGGACTGTTTCGTGATGAGTATAACATACCAAAATTCACTACTCGCTCACGACAACTGCTTCTTGAAGTGGGACAACTTCAATGGTCGCAGATAAACCCAGATATATTTGGAAGTATGATCCAAGCGGTAGTAACACCGGAGCATCGTGGCGGTATGGGGATGCACTATACAAGTGTGCCAAACATCATGAAAGTGATAGAGCCTCTATTTTTAGATGAGCTCTACATAGAATTTGAAAAAAGCTATGAAAGCAAAACCAAACTACAAAATATTCTAAATCGATTAAGTAAAATCAAGATATTTGACCCAGCATGTGGAAGTGGAAACTTCCTTATCATCGCTTACAAAAAACTGCGAGAGTTAGAGATGAGCATCTTGCAACGCATCGATGCTTTAAGTAAAGAGCAAAGCTTTCAGTTTAGCGAGATAAAACTTACTCAGTTTTACGGCATAGAGCTGGATGATTTTGCCCATGAGGTAGCGATGCTCTCTCTTTGGCTGGCAGAACATCAGATGAACTTAGAGTTTTACAAATCATTTGGCAGAACTAGCCCAAGCCTACCGCTTCATGACGGAGGAAATATCGTCCATGGAAACGCTACAAGGGTAGAGTGGGAAGAAGTTTGCCCGAAAAATGAGGGCGATGAGATTTATGTTTTGGGGAATCCGCCGTATGTTGGGACGAGAAATCAAGAATCTTCCCATAAAGAAGATATGGCTTTTGTATTTGGTAAAACTAAAAATTATAAAACATTAGATTATATCGCATGTTGGTTTTACATCGGAGCAAAATACATTCAAAACATAAATGCAAAACTTGCATTTGTTTCTACAAATTCCATAAGTCAAGGTGACCAAGTAGCTGTACTTTGGTCAAATATTTTTAATATGAATATTGAAATAGCATTCGCACATCAGTCATTTTTATGGAAAAACAATGCAAAAGACAATGCAGCGGTAATTGTTGTAATTATCGGATTAAATAATAAAAACAAAAATGAGAAAAAACTTTATACAGAAAACTTTATAAAAAGAGTTTCTAATATAAATGGTTATTTGATCGCAGGTTCAAATGTTGTAGTAGAAAGAAGAACTAAACCTTTAACTAAAATACCTAAAATGTCTTATGGTAATTATACGGGAGGTTGTGAAGAGTTATTTTTATCTCCTATTGAAAAAGATGATTTGTTAAAGTCTAATCCAGAAGCAAAAAAATTTATTAGAAAATTAAGTGGTTCGGCAGAATTCATACAAGGTAAAGAAAGATATTGCCTATGGATAAGTGATTCCAATCTTCAAGAAGCACTTGATATAGATGATATAAAAAATAGAATTGAAAAAGTTAGAAAAACAAGGCTTTCAAGTAAAGATGAGTCATTACAAAAGTTAGCTCAAAGACCACATCAATTTAGAGATACAAATGAAGCGAAAGAGTCGTCTATTATTATTCCTATTGTCTCATCTGAAAGACGAAAATATATACCTATGGGATTCTTAGATAAAGAGTACATTATTCCTAATTCTGCTCAAGCAATTTATGATGCTGAACCTTGGATATTCGGTATTATTAATTCTTATATGCATAATTTATGGGTGAAAACAGTAGGTGGAAAATTAAAATCTGACTATAGATACTCATCTGTACTTTGTTACAATACTTTCCCCTTCCCTAACATCTCAAAAAAACAAAAAGATGAGATTACAGAGCTAGTATGGGGTATCTTACATGAGAGAGAGCAACACAGCGAAAAAACACTAGCCCAACTCTACGACCCAAATAAAATGCCAGAAGGCTTACAAAAAGCCCACCATGCACTAGATATCGCCATAGAAAAATGCTACCGCCCCAAACCATTCGAAACTGACGAAGAACGCCTAGAATATCTTTTTAGGATGTATGAAGAGATGACGAGTAAAGAGAGCAAAAAGTGAATAATGCAAATATGGAAAATAAGATTTCACCAAAATATCAAATGCAATTGATAGAAAATATAGAAAAAACAGTATGGGAATTGTTTCCATCATATCAAAAGGTGGAATTTTATATAAAAAAATGGTATGAATATAATCATTTTAATGATTGGGAAAATTTCACAATTGAAAAAAAAGAAGATAATAAAATAAATCTTTTAGGAACTTTGCATAATATTGATGGTGAATTGCTTTTAAAAATAGCTATTGATTTAGGTATTGAAACACCAGGTTTTATACCTTCAATACCGATTTTTAGAAATAAAATAAAGTCAAGTTATCCTACAGCAAATGCAACTTTTGAAAAAGCATTTAAAGATATGGAAGAACACCCAGATGTGGCAATAGGACTTGCAAATTCTGCATTAGAAAGTATTATAAAAGAAATCCTAAAAAATGATGCTATAAACAACAAAGTTGATACAAACAAAACTTTATATGATTTGACAATTGCCATATTAAAAGAATTTTCTCTATACCCAAATGTAGATATGCCAAAAGAAATTAAAACTATAGGTAGTTCTTTATTAGGTATTAACAAAAGCATTGAACAGTTACGGAGCGAAAAAACAAATCTACATGGTAAAACAACAGAAGATTATTTTATTAATGATTCTATGTATACTTACTTTGTAATAAATAGTATTGCAACGATTGGACTGTTTTTAATTTCATTTTACAAAAAAAAGTTTTCGTCTATTAATAATGTTGATTGGTTTGATATTGATAAAGATGAAATACCATTTTAAAGGCGATGAATGAAAGATAAACTATACAGCGAATATTTTGGAATTAAATCATCCACTTTAAAAAATTATAATGTTTTTAATGGATTTGTGAATAGAGATGCTCTTTATTACATGTTGCCTTATGAGTTTGAAAATATAAAAATTGATGAGTTTACAAAGTCATATGATAAATATAAGCAGTATTTTGCAAATATCATTACTATTTTAGACAAATCAAATGGCAATGATGTATTTTATAGACAAGCTGAAAAAAGATTTCAATTTCATGAAATAGGACACATAGGTTTAGGATATTCCAAAAGTGGTAAAAATGGCTCAGGTATTGGTAAAAAATTTGCATCTCAATTAACTAAAACTGCCTTTCAACTTGTGAAGGCTGGTATAAAAGATCCTGAAATCTTCCAACTTATTGGACTTTTTGAAGAAGGAATAGGTGCTGATAGAATCAGTGATATGGCAGTTTCTATTTTGAAAGATGATTTTTTACTTTACACACAAAGAGTCTCTCTAGAGCTAAAATTAAAAACAAAAAAATTTAAATATGGTGAAACAGTTTACAATTTACCATTTAATTCAAATAATGAACCGATTGTTTTATGCCCAAAAAGTGTTTTAACTGATTTACCAGTTGCATTTGATAGTGATGATATCGATAGAGTATGTTCTCATAACAGTTCACTTAGGGATAGAGTGAATGAAATTTTGGGGGATATTTTTGATAAACAAACAAAAGCATTTATAAAAAAACATTTCAAAGAGTTAATACTAAAAAATCCATCTATTATAGAAGAAACTATAAAAACATACAAAGACAAAGGAAAAAATTATGATTTTGAAAATGATCCCAACGGTGATTTTATTTGGAAAGAGATAGCTTCTGATATCGTTCAAAATCATCCTTTAATTTTGGCTCTTCAATTAAAACCAATTGAAGCAGTAGATAAAATTTGTGAAAAATATAAGGACTTGATAGAAAATAATGGATTATGGAAAGATTTTCATAATAATGATGGAACTCATAAAAAAGAAGCTTTTGCTCAAAGATTGTTTTTTGCCATAGCTCATTCTTATTGTGAGGCAAATGATTTGGACATTAGCCCTGAATCAAACTCTGGAAGTGGACCTGTAGATTTTAAAATTGGAAAAGGTTTTTCCGATAAGATAAATATTGAAATGAAACTTTCTTCTAATCCAAAACTTTTACATGGGTATAAGACACAATTACCAATTTATAATGAAGCGGAAAAAACAAATCAAAGTAAATTTGTCATAGTACAAGTTGATGAAAATGATACAGATAGAATACAAAAAGTTTTTGATTATAAAACTAAAAATGAGACTTTAGATAATAAACTACCTGAAATAGTAGTCATTGACGCAACTAAGAAAGAATCTGCGAGCAAGAGAAATTAAAAATGAGGATAGTAGAATGAGCCAATTTAAATTTATAAATGAAATAGATTTATACAGAGCATACAAAAAAACTAAATTTGAATTGTTTAATGATAAAAACAGTGTTTTAACTATCAAACTATTTAATTTTGAAAAGGATTTGGAAAAAAACATTTCAAATCTTTATAAAAAACTTCAGAAAAATGGACTAAAAGATGTACAGGTAGGAAGTTTTTTTGAATATCCGAAATCTTTAAAGTTTTTTAACAATAAATTTAATAAAGAAGAATTCTGTAAGGATGATTTACTTAAAAATTGCACTGAAGACGATAAAGTTCATTTTTTTTCTAGTTCATTAAATCATCATGAGATTAAAGAACAAGAAAAGTATGAGTTAGAGTTTAGAAAAATAATTGATGCAGAAATTGAATTTCATATTATTTCAACCTTATGGGTAATGAAAGTTGGGCAATATATTGATGAAAAATTTAATAAAGATGTTTATGGATCAAGACTAATAAGAACTAGACCGACAGATACGAGTTCATGTGAGTTTGACTTATCAAATCAAAAGTTTAATACTGATAGTCCAAGAGTTTACGAACAATATCAGTATAAATATCAAAGTTGGAGAAATAACAGTTTTAAAAGCATTAGAGAGCTACATAAAACATCATCTGTGATTGCTATTACAATGGATATTTCAAAATTCTATCACTCCATAAATCCACAATATTTTTTAACTCAAGAGTTTTATAAAGAATTTGATTTTGATAAAAATATAGATAATGATTGGAAACAGTTTCATATTGATTTTATAAATAAAATTATTGAATGGAATAAATCACTTTCTGAAAATAAGCAAAAAGATGAAGTCGTCGGGATCCCTATTGGTTTAACAGCTTCACCTGTTCTTGCCAATGCCATTATGAAAGAGTTTGATGAAAAAATTAATTTGATAGCTCCAACATATTATGGAAGGTATGTTGATGATATTCTTTTAGTATTTCCAGATAATGGAGAGCTAAATAATGGAGAGAAAGTTTTAGAATATCTCAAAAGTAGAAATGTAATAAATGAACAAGGTAATGATTTTGTATTATATAAAGAGAATGAGAATAAAGGTAATTTTAAATTAAAAAAATCAAAGCAAAAGATTTTTTATTTAGATAAAAATGCTGACTTAAGTATCATCGATGGAATGGAAGCGGAAATAAATTCAGTATCTAGTGAATGGAGATTTTTACCAGATATTGCTGATAAAAATTCTTCACTATTAAATAAAATAATAGGATTCTATGGAGATGGTAAAGAATTTAATGATGCACTTAGAAAAATTGACTCTACTACAATTAAAAGGCTTGGATTATCTCTTTTAATTAGTCACTCACACTCATTAAATGAATATATTTCATCAAAAGAGTGGAGTGAGCAAAGATATAAAATATATGATTTAATTGAGAATCACATATTTATTCCACAAAATTTTATCAATAATTATGCATTTATCTCTAGATTGTTCAGGCTTATGATTCATAGTGGTGATGGAGAAAGAGCGTTTTGCTTTCTTCAAAAAGTCAATAATATTATTAAGCATATTGAAAAGATTCCAAAGCTAATAACATCAAATGGTGATGTAAAATTTTCTTATTTTGAAAGATATAACAAAACATGCTTAAGAGAAGTATTATTGGAGTCATTAAGTTATGTAAATACTATTAAGGATAAGTACG
>DAIDMU010000002.1 GCA_027448805.1 Sulfurimonas sp.
GGCGCAAAAAATTCTCTCATCTCTCTCTGAGCCGATTATCATTGATGACCATACGCTCTACATTACCACAAGCATTGGCGTCAGCATATTTCCAAATGACGACACGGACCCAAGCAATCTTTTGAAGTATGCAGACGCGGCAATGTACAAGGCAAAAGATGAAGGGAGAAATAATTTTCAATACTACTCGCAAGAGATGACGGAGCTCGCTCTAAAAAGAGTTTTAATGGAGGGCAATTTAAGAAACGCTATAAAAAGAGAGGAGTTTGTAGTCTATTACCAGCCACAGGTAAACGGAACGACAGATGAAATTATAGGAATGGAAGCGTTGGTTAGATGGCAACACCCAACAGATGGGTTAATATATCCGGAAAGTTTTATTCACTTGGCTCAGGAGACTGGATTGATTGTGGCAATTGATCAACTGGTAATGAGAAGTGCCATGACGCAGATGGCAGAGTGGTACGCAAAAGGGCTAAAGCCTGGAGTGTTGGCACTGAATTTAGCAATGAAACAGCTTCAAGAGGATTCATGCATATCTAAATTAGCCTCCATGCTAAAGGAGACCCAATGTAAGCCGGAGTGGTTGGAGCTTGAGGTTACTGAGGGCGAAATTATGAAAAATCCAAAAAATGCGATTGAGGTTTTAAACAGAATCAGCGATATGGGAATCGAGCTTGCAGTTGATGATTTTGGAACCGGCTATTCGTCGCTTTCATACCTAAAACGTCTTCCTATTGATAAGCTCAAAATTGACAAATCTTTTGTGGACGGACTTCCGGATGATGAAGAGGATGTCGGTATTGCCAAAGCTATTATAGCTTTGGCACATAGCTTAAAACTTGGCGTAATTGCAGAGGGTGTAGAAACCAAAGAGCAAAAAGAGTTTTTAGTTAAAAACGGATGTGACAATATTCAGGGTTACTACTACTCTAAGGCAGTGCCTGCAGACGAAATGCAAGTGTTGCTCAAAAAAGGGGTTTAAAAAGGGTATGTATGCCAAGCATTACTATTTAATTTGTTATAATTTTACCACATTACGAAAATCGGAAAATATATAGTATGAAAAAACTTCTTTTGCTTCTATTCTCATCAATTTTGCTCTTGGGCGCACAGCCTAAATTTTTAATGCCGGAGGAGGCTTTTAAGCCATCTGCAAAGCTAAATGAGAAGATGCAGATAGAAGTGAGTGTTTTGGTTGCAAAAGATATCTATCTTTATGTCGATGCAACCAAGGTCACTCTCAAAGACGGCAGCGGAATAAGTGTAAAAGAGATAATCTCTCCTGATGGTGTAGACCATGATGGAGATATGGTCTATTTGGAGTCTCCCACTTTTGTTGTAACTTTGCAAAAAGATGCCGGCGTAACAGGCATGAAGAGCGTAGAGATTGAGCTTTCATATCAAGGGTGTTCAGAGCAGGGTCTTTGTTATGAGCCGTATACAAAATCATTTACATTTGACATAGAGAGTTCAACACTAAGCAATGGAGTGAAAAAAGAGGATTTTAAAGATATTAAAAAAGAGATTGCAGCAGAAAAGAAAGCAGAAGCAGAGCCCCTCTCTGAGAGCGATTCAATTGCAGATACTATTAAAGAGGGGAGCACGGCTCTCGTTCTTCTTACTTTTTTAGGCTTTGGTCTTCTTCTCTCTCTTACTCCATGTACATTCCCAATGATTCCAATTATTTCCGGAATCATAATCTCGCAGGGTGAGGGACTTACAACGAAAAGAGCATTTATACTCTCTTTGGTTTATGTGCTTGCTATGGCGGTTGCTTACACGATAGCAGGGGTTTTGGCAGGACTGTTCGGTTCAAATCTTCAAGCAGCACTCCAGACCCCTTGGGTTATATATACATTTTCAGCTGTTTTTGTCGCACTCGCACTTAGCATGTTTGGATTTTATGAGTTAAAACTTCCGGATAAATTTGTTGAAAAAGTCAGTTCAAACCATCACACAAATCGCAATGGTTATACAGGTGTTGCAATAATGGGCTTTTTATCGGCTCTTATAGTCGGACCTTGTGTTGCCGCTCCGCTTGCAGGTGCTTTGGTTTACATAGGCCAGACGGGCGATGCCATCCTCGGTGGAGCCGCTCTATTTGCCATGAGCATTGGAATGGGACTGCCGCTGATTTTAGTAGGCGTCAGTGCAGGTAGGTTTATGCCTCGCCCCGGTGCATGGATGACTATGGTAAGTGCTATATTTGGCGTGATGATGCTTATTGTTGCTATCTGGATGGTTGAGAGAGTTGTAGATGGTTATATCATTATGCTTCTTTATGCGATTGTCGGTATTGGATTTGCGGTCTATTTTGGTGCATTTTCAAAAGATATACATCTCTTTAGAAAAAGCAGCGCAATTATTATTTTCATCTACTCTCTTGCTCTCTTTATAGGTGCATTAGGCGGTTCAAACAGCATGACAAAACCTTTGGAGTTTTTAAAACCTCAACTCTTGGAGACTAGTGTGGCAGAAAAATCTTCACACCCGCAGTTTCAAAAAATAAGCTCCATAAAGGAGTTAGATGAAGTTTTCGCACAAAACAGAGGCAAAAAAATTATGCTTGATTTTAGCGCCGAATGGTGTGCCGTCTGTAAAGAGCTTGATAAGAAAACATTCTCTGATGAAGCTGTAAAAGCAAAGATGGAAGAGTTTGTACTGATTCAAGCGGATATTACAGAGAATAACCAAGAGCAAAAAGAGCTGAGTAAAAAGTACGGTGTTTTTGGTCCGCCGGTGCTCATATTTTTTGATAAAGAGCTGAATGTTATAAAGTCAAAAACTATTGTTGGTTTTATTGAGCCGGATAAATTTTTAGAGCATCTTAAGGGTATTTAAGAAGCTGGGTGTTTACAGCTTCTTAAAATTAGAGATTGCTAGAAGCTATAAAAGAGGCTAGTTTTATAATATATTCGTTTGCGTTTGTATCTGCAATCTCTTGAGCTAGGACTTTATCAGCTCCGCTTCCTAAAACTTTTTTGTAAATTGCTTTAATCTCTTCAATATCTTCTTTGTTTTCCAGTCTTCTTCTAAGACCGATGATATTTAGTCCCTTTACGGTCGCTTTGTTGCCCTCTACAAGCATAAAAGGCGGTATGTCAGTAGCTACAACAGATGCTCCGCCTATCATAACTCCGGTTCCGATTGTGTTATTTGCCTCGATTGTGCTAAGCCCGCCGATAATAACCCTCTCGTGGCATTTTACATTTTCATGAAGCCTGACGGCATTTGTAACTATACAAAAATCATCCAGTTCTACGCCAAAAAGTATCTGCACATAACCCATTATAAAGTTATTTGCACCGATTATTATTTTTTTGTTGTTTTCATCTTCGCTTTTTTGAGTTCCGATTTGGGTAAACTCTCTTATATGTGTTTTTGTTCCAACTTTTATGTCAGAACCTTCGCACCCTATAACCGCAAAACTGAATATTTTAACATCCTCATCAATACTCAGTTTGCCCCTTAGGATAACGTTTGATTCCACTCTGCACCCTGATTTTAGTTCCACATCTCTGCCGATGAAACAAAACGGCCCTATGATGACGTTTGGAGCTATCTTCGCTCCATCTTCTATGATTGACGATTTATGGATATTAGTTATGTTTTGTGACATTATTTACTCGCAATTTCTAATGTAATTATGCTATCGTTAACCGTTGCCAATGAGCCTCGCTCACCGGTTTGCAGATAGTTGACAAATGCTTCAAGCTCACTCTCAAGAGCGTTGTTTCTGCTTACAAAGCAGTTTTTTGTTATGTGCGCGTTTGGGTTGATATTTATGCGTTCTGTCAAGCTTTGAGAGATTAAATCAGCTTCAAAATATTTTATCTTACTCTCTTTATCCACTCTGCATGCAACGCTAATGCTTCTTTTTCTGTACGGCGTTAACCAGTTTGTTGAGATATCTCCGATAACCTGACCTTCAAGTTCAAACGCCAATATTGCATTGTCTTCATGTGTTTTATGGATTTTTTGAGATTTAAAGACCGCACTCTTTAGAATATCTTTTTTTGTGATAAAGCGTATCAAATCGCTGTCATGAACCGAGAGGTCCGTTAATATGCCGACATCTGCAATGCGCTCTGGAAAAGAGCCGCTTCTGGTTATTGAGATGGAGAGTATCTCGTGATCTTTTATCTCGTTAATTAGAGATATCACAACCGGATTGTACCTCTCAATATGTCCGACACAGCTTTTGATACCGTTCTCTTCTACAGCCTTTAGTATCTCTTTTGCATCTTCAACGCTGGAAGCGGCAGGTTTTTCAATAAAAATATCAATTTTGCGCACAGCACATTTTAGTGCCACATCTTTATGCAGAAAAGTTGGTGTTACAATAATAACTGCGTCGGGTTTAACCTCATCTAGCATCGTTACCAAATCCGTAAAAAAAGGCTCTTCAAATTCGCCGTTTTTTACAACGTCGCAAAGTCCGACTATTTTAATGCCGCCTATGTTTTTCAGCGTGTTGTAGTGGTTTTTGCCCATCAAACCTAACCCGACAATAGCAATTTTTTTCAATGACTAACCTTTAATTGCTTGAACAACAAAATCTTGCTCCGCTTCACTTAGATATGCACTCATCGGCAGCGACATTATCTCTTTTGATACAATCTCGCTTATTGGAAAATCGCCTACGCTGTAGCCCAAATCTTTAAATGCCTCTTGCATATGAAGAGGAAGGGGATAGTGAACAGCGGTAGGAACTCCGAGTTTTGAGAGCTTTTCAACCATCGCCTCTCTATCTTTTACTCTTATTGAGTATTGGGCATATACGCTTGTGTTCCCATCTGCGATTTTTGGTGTAATTACATCTGCATCTTCAAGCAAATCGCTGTATCTTGAGCCTATCTCATCTCTAAGTCTTACCTCTTCTTCAAAGTGTTTAAGTTTTACATTTAATATTGCGGCTTGAACAGCATCAAGACGGCCGTTTATGCCGATGTATTTATGTTTGTATCTCTCATTTTGACCGTGATTTAGAAGCATTCTCATCTTTGCTGAGAGTTCATCATTGTCGGTAAATATCGCTCCGCCGTCACCGTAAGCGCCAAGCGGTTTTGACGGAAAAAAGCTTGTACATGAAATAGTTGAGAGGTTGCATGATTTTTTGCCTCTGTAAGTAGCGCCAAAACTTTGACATGCATCCTCAATGACAGTAATACTGTATTTTTTCGCAATACTGTTTATAGCTTCCATGTCAGCACATTGGCCGTAAAGCGAAACAGGGATAATTGCTTTTGTTTTTTTAGTAATAGCCGCTTCTATCTTAGACGGGTCGATGTTGTAGCTCTCTTCGTCTATATCTACAAAAACACTTTTTGCACCTAAAAGAGCCACAACCTCGGCAGTTGCTATAAATGTAAAAGGAGTCGTGATTACCTCATCGCCAACGCCGATGTCAAGCGCCATAAGTGCTAGTAGAAGTGCGTCAGTCCCGCTGCTGCAGCCTATGGCATGCTTTGCACCGGTATAAACAGCCAGATTTTTTTCCAACGAGTTTAGTTTCTCTCCGCCGATAAACTGTGCCGAAGCGAAAACTTCTAAAACTTCACTATTGATCTCTTTTTCATATTTTTTGTATTGCGCTTGTAAATCTATAAAATTAATCTTCATTTATTCCCTCTATTATTTTTGCTACTGTTTTTGAACTGCCGTGTTTCAAATAGGCTCTTAACGCTTTTGAGTCTTCTAAAAATCTGCTTCTGTCATACTCGCCGTACGCCATTAGAAGATTTTTGGCACTGACATCTTCTTGTATAAACTCCGGATGGAGCGCTCTGTTTTGGAACTTTGAAAACATTATGTTAGCAAGCCCGATATAATCGAGTTTAACAAGCCTGCTCGCGATAAAGTAATCCAGCGGTCTGGCTATATAAGTCAATATAAACGGTATCCCAATGAGCGATGCCTCCAGTGTAGCAGTTCCGCTGCATATAAATGCAAAGTCCGCCTCAAGAAGTGTTTTGTGCGCATCGTGAGCTATTTTAAAACCTGAAAGGCTACCATAAAGTTCTTTTATATCTTCTTTAGAGAAGTGTTTTGGTATTATAACTGTGGAGTCAATTCCAAGCTCTTTTTGAACCTCTTTAAAGATAGGCATAAGTTTTTTTATCTCGCCCTTTCTGCTCCCCGGCATAAAAGCAATCTGTTTAACTTCGCCACTTAGGCTCTCTTTGAACTCGGTTATCTGGTCAAGAAGAGGGTGTCCTACATAGGTTATAGGAGCATTTTTAGAGTAGTACTCTTTCTCAAATGGCAAAATGGAAGCTAGGCGGTCTATGGTTTTTTCCAAAACCGGAATCCGTTTTTTCTTCCATGCCCAAGCTTGAGGCAGAATGTAGTAGATTATCTCTTTGTCTGGGTACTTTTTTTTGATTTTTTTGGCAAGAGGAAGGTTAAATCCTGATGAGTCGATAAGAAGGACTTTATCAACATCTTTTGCCAACTCAAGCATCTGGTTGTTTAGCTTTATAAAAAATCTTAACTTCTTTATTGCATCGACAAAGCCCATTATTGCCAAGCTTCTTAAATCGATGATGCTTTTCCCGAGCTCTCTGTCAAAAATCCCGACAAATTCTACATCCCCGCTTAGCTCTTTTTTTAGAGATTTCAGGTGGATATTTGCCGAGTGCTCCAACGCGCTGACTAAAATTTTCATGAACCGCCGTCTCCTTGTGTTTTAAAACTGTCATCATACTTTTTATTCTTTTTCTCTTCAACAAACTCATACATGTAAGTTGTTAAATCGTCTATGTCTTTATCGCTTAAATTGAGCGCAAAAGGTATCATCATCTCTTGCTGCTGGTTGTCTGCAAGCTTAGAACGAAATCTCTTTAGTTTGTATGTCATAAAGCCTTTTGCCCGATTTGCAAGATATGGATATTTGTGCAAACCCTCAAGATTCATCCCATGACAGCTATAACAGCCGCTCTTCATGTAGATACTTTTGCCGGATTTGTAAGATTGGCTTGCTTCTAAAAATTGCAATAGTAAAAAGATTAAAAGTAGATAACGCAAAAAAAAGCCTTTGATAAAATGAAATTATTTCTAATTATGGTTAATGTACTTGCTCAGAGTAGTAAAAAGTTTTTCCATATTTAGGGGTTTAATAAGATGTTCATTTATTCCCACCGCTTTTGTCTTCTCCATCTCCTCTTTCATTGCATTTGCCGTCAAAGCAATTATCGGGATATCTCTGTCTATATTTCTTATGAGTTTTGTTGCTTCATAGCCGTCCATTACGGGCATCTGTAAATCCATAATAACAAGCTCGTATTTGCCCTTTTCAAACATATCGACAGCCTCTTGCCCGTTATTGGCAATGTCAATCTCTTTTATATAATCTTCCAGTAGTCCTAAAAGCACAAGTTGGTTTGTATGGTTGTCCTCTGCTATGAGTATTTTGTTTGCATGTAAAATGTTTTTGTCAAATTCAACTTTCTCATCACTTCTTTTGGATAATGCATGTTCTATCTCTTGAAGTTCAATCTCAAATATAAAACTGCTTCCCACTCCCTCTTTGCTCTCAACCCATATCTTGCCGCCCATGAGCTCAACAAGTTGTTTAGATATTGCAAGCCCAAGTCCTGTTCCGCCATATTTTCTTGTAGTGGAGTTGTCTGCTTGAGAGAATGAGATAAACAGCTTTTTTTGTTCCTTTTCGCTTAGTCCGATACCTGAATCTTTAACTTCAAATCTAAATTTTTCATTCTCCTGTTTTGTAACATAGATATTAATGCTGCCGTCATGTGTAAATTTAATTGCATTTCCTAAAAGATTTGTCAGCACCTGAGAGATTCTTAGACTATCTCCAAGAAAATATCTCCCTACATCATCGCCGTACTCTATATTAATGTTTATATTTTTCTCATTTGCTAGCAACTCTAGATGATTTACGACTTTTTTTATGCTCTCATGAAGGTCAAACTCTATCTTTTCAATAGTAAATTTTCCTGCTTCAATTTTAGAAAAATCTAAAACATCGTTAATAATATTTAGCAGAGATTTTGCCGAATCATCAATTTTTTCCAGATATTTTCTCTGTTTGTCGCTTAATGTCGTCTGTAAAAGAAGATAGCTCATTCCAATGACGCCGTTAATCGGTGTTCTTATTTCGTGTGACATATTTGCCAAAAATTGTGATTTTGCCTTTGTCGCGTTTTGCGCTCTGTTTTTTTCTCTCTCAAGCTCTTTTGTTCTCTCTTTAACCGTCTCTTTTAAGCTCATGCGCTGTTTAACGTTGAAGTACGTAGCTATGCTGAGCAGCAAGAGAGCGGTTAAAAATATCAGATTTATCCAGACGTACTCATGCAGCATCCCCTCAAGATATAAGTTATTTACATAAGAGACAAGATAGGCTGTGGGTATCTGTCTTTGAATATCTCTGATTGGCAAAAAAGAGATGATGTATGCATCATCCTCGTAGTGATGGTAGAGAGCAAACGAGTTGCTGTGTTTAATGTTTTTAGCAATCTCTTTTTTTAGCTCACCGTTTATTTTTATTTTTTGCGGAGATATAGACGTTCCGTTACCGTTGGTAGCTTTTGAGAAGAGAAAATCATCATGTTCTACGCTTTGAATATACTTTTGAGCAGATTTATTTTTGTACTGGGCTAAGTTAAGAAGATCTTTTTTTACTATAAAATGAGTATCCGTATCATGCAGTTTAACCATGCTCTCTTGCATGCTTTGTGAAGAGAAAGAGATGTCCACGCTTCCTAAAAATTCATTATTGTAAAAGAGGGGAAATATATTTCGAAAGCCATGGTCTATCTTCCCCTGCTCAAAACCGCTTACTTGCTTCTTGTTTTTGTTTGCATAGGTAAATGAGTAGCGGAGCGCCGATAAGTCATCACCGAAGAGCTCCGGATTGTGTACTCTTAAAAATGTTTTGTTATCCTCAAAAGCAAACAGAAGAAAGTTTACACCAATATCTTTTAGATGCTTATAGTGAGGATATACTTCATCATAGAGCAGTGCACGGTACATCGTGCGTTCATCTTCATTTTTTGCATGTTTTGCTTTGTGGAACAGTTCTAAAACTGCTTTGCTATTAAAAACCTCATGGTTCATGATATCGGAGATAATGCTGTATCTGTCAGTTGCTACTTTATAGTTGTGTGCAAGATTATTTACCTGTTGGTTTAGCAGAAGTTCAATACGTGAATTTTTATCGTTTGTTGTAATTATGAATACAACGGAGTAGATTAAAACAAAAAGAATAATGATAAAAATTTTGATAGTATTTAGGGAGTATCTCAACTAATCGCCTTTTTGCAAGTTACAAATAATTTAGCAAATAGTATAACTAAAATTCACTAAAAGCTTAAAAAAGAAATCTTTTTTATAAGCCATAATCTATTATAATTTTATCAATATATCAAAGGTTGAAGAGATGCTGATAAAAAATGCGACGGTGTGTGATATAGACGGTGAGAAAGAGGTTGATGTTCGTATAGAAGAGGGCATAGTAACAGAGATTGGTTCAGGCTTGCAGGGTGGTGAAATTATTGACGCGAAGGGTCTCTACTTTATGCCGCTTTTGGCAGATACAAACATAAGAGTAGAGGATTCTGTTCTAAATGCAAAAAATATAAAAGCTGTCTCAAATGAAGCGCTAAATGGCGGGATAGGGCACATAGTCTTAAATGCCGATAGCATACCTGCAATAGATAACGAGATAGTATTAGAGTTTGCTCAAAACGGACTTCACAATATAAGCGGCGCAAAAGTAGATTTGATGTTAAATACTCTAAAAGAGGATGCAACGCTTAGCAATATTGCAATTTTACTAAAACGCGGCGCAATAGCTCCATATATGAGCACAATCGCAAAAAATGACGTAGCCATTAAAATTGCTCAGTATTGCCAGATGTACGGAGTGACGCTATTTTGTAAAGCAGAAGACAACTCTCTAATAAGCAGCGGCGTAATGCTCGAGGGAGACGTCAGCTCTAAGCTTGGGCTTGCCGGCATTCCTGATTTGAGCGAAGTTTTGCATGTCTCTCGCATGATAGAGATAGCAAGACACTTTAAGATAAGAATCCTCTTTAAGTCTATAGCATCTCCTCGTTCAATCTACCTTATAGACAAAGCAAAGCAGGAGGGAGTTGATGTTAGATGCGAGGTTTCTATCCACCATCTTCTAAACTCCGATGAGGCGTGTAAAAACTTCAACACCACTGCAAAACTAAATCCGCCTCTTGCATCAAGCGATGATATGAAATTGCTACAAGATGCTCTTAAAAACAACCAAATAGATATTTTGACTACTCTTCATCAGCCAAGTTCGCCGGTAAACAAAGAGGTGGCATTTTATGATGCGGCATACGGTTGCGAAGGGCTTAAAAATGCTATGAGCCTCTACTATACAAAACTTGTAAAGAGCGGCATGATTTCAATGAGCAAACTTGTGGAGCTTTGCGTTAAAAATCCAACGGACGCCATAGGAGAGAAACGGGGAGCCATAAAAGTGGGGGAGAGAGCCTCTGCTATGCTCTTTGACCCGAACAAGGTCGTAACGATGGATGAAAAACTCTCACTCTATTGCGGCGAGGAGCTCTACGGCGAAGTAAAAGCTGTCTTTTAGCTTCTCTTTGCGTATAAATTTGCTACATTAACATTGGACTGATATAATCACAGCACCAATTTAACAAAGAAAGAAGAGTAATGAAACGACATGCAATTATCGGTTTAATTATTCTTTCTATTTTCGGCGTTAGCCTATTTGCGACAACCGATTTTTTTTTAAAAGATGATTCTCATAATAATTTTTGTTCTCTCCATGAACACCAACACACCCACAATACCTTAGAACACACGCACAGTCACAACCATAAAGTCAATATAATTGATTTCTATATAGCAGATAGTATTCAGGTGGAAATATCGTCTTATATGCAAGAAAATAATTTTGACTTTACTGAACAATATAATTATTCTATATCTAAAGAACTCTTTCGCCCTCCTATCGTATAGCTTTTTCTTTGATTGCAAAACTAAAACTAAGCAAACAATTCTGCAGCGTAGCGAAGCCTTAGTGAGTCTGTTTTAAGTTTTGCAAGAACTCTATTATTACTTTTACAATTTTTCAGAAGGAAATCTATGAAAACACTTTTAATTTTAAGTGCATTGCTTCTGCTCAATACAATAGCTTTCGCGCACGGTATTTCAGCTGCAGACAAGCAAGCAATGCTTGACGGGGGAAACCTCAAATATATTTGGCTTGGTGCTACCCATATGCTTAGCGGGTATGATCACCTGCTTTTTTTGTTTGGTGTGGTCTTTTTTTTAAGCACACTCAAAGATATCGTTAAATTCGTCTCCGTCTTTACATTGGGACACAGTATTACATTGATTCTGGCAACTTTCATGGGAGTTAATGCTAACTACTATTTGATTGACGCCGTAATAGCAATCAGTGTTATCTATAAAGCATTTGACAACAATAAAGGGTTCCAAAACTACCTGCATGTCAAATCTCCAAACCTGTTGTGGGTTGTATTCCTCTTTGGACTTATCCACGGTTTTGGACTCTCCACTCGCCTGCAACAGCTTCCTCTTGGTGAAGAGAGCCTCGATATGTTATTGAGAATTATTTCATTCAATATCGGTGTTGAATTTGGACAAATTATCGCCCTGATTCCAATACTTTTCATTCTAATGCTTTGGCGCAAGAAAGAGTCATTTATGCAGCACAGCAAGGTTGCCAACCACGCTCTTATGTTTGCAGGTTTCATGCTGTTGCTTATGCAGCTGCATGGCTATTTGCATACTAAAAACGAAGAGGAGTTCGGCTTTAACAAAGACGCTCACACGCATATTCATCTTGATATGAAGGCAGAAGAGTCAAAACAATACACACACGGTTCATTATAACAAGGAAAACAAAAATGAAAAAAATTATTACAAAGGTTGCTGTTGCAGCCATTTTAATACTTGGAGTAAATCCATTGTATGCCGGTGCAGGGCATGACCACAGCCACAGCAGCTCAAAGACAAAAATCAATGAGGCAAAAGCCAAAGAAATTGCTATAAGACAGGTTAAAAACTATACACTTGACGGAAAGCTTGACAAGAGTTGGGATAATGTTCCAATTGAGAGCACAAAACAGCGAACTTACCAATCAGTACTTGAATGGGTAGTTACTTTTAAAAATCAAAAAGAGCCAAATCTTAAACAGCAAAATCTCTATATTTTTGTGAATCAATACGGTGAAATGATAGGTGCCAACTTTACGGGCCAGTAGCCAGTGTGTCAGCCTCTTTGGCTGGCATAATTAAGGAGAAATAATGTATTACTACATTGCAAAAATTATTATTACGGCACTTTTAATCGTACTTATATCTGAAATTACTAAGCGAAGCAGTCTAGTTGGTGCTTTATTGGCAGCTATTCCCTTAGTGTCGATACTGGCTATGACTTGGATGTATTTAGATACAAACAGCAGCAATGCTGCGGTAGAATTTTCAAACAAAATTATTTGGTTGATTCCTCCTTCAATGACATTGTTTATAATGTTCCCAATCTTAATAAAAAAAGAAATAAGTTTTTTTCCGAGTATGGCTATTTCGGTAATACTTACAATAACTGCTTATTACCTGATGATATTAATTCTTGGAAAATTCGGAATAAAAATGTAAATCAAGACTGGCTTGATTATAAACTCGCCCGTTTCTTTATCAGTAAAAATTTATATGGCTAATAAGTCAGTGCTTTTTATTTACTATTGTTAGCTACACTTCAAACTATGCGAATACGAAAATTTTGGACACTGCTATTGTTAATCTCGATTAGTTTTTTCGTAGTACATGCTTCGGTCTTCTCGGCAGTTCAAAATGAGCATTGCAGTGTTAATGAATATGTTCAGGAGATTTCGGAGCCTGTAGATTGTGGGGATCTCTGCGATATCCACTATATGTTTCATATGAGCTTTATTCTTCCTCTGAAAAACACTCTCAATATATATGACAATAGTCAGTTGCTTCCCCCTGTTCATCCTAATGAGCATTATCAAAATGGCTCAATTTTACCATCTTACCGCCCTCCAATTACCGCCTAACTTTTTATTTACACACACACTAAACCATTACCATTAATTCCCTAATGAGGGACATTATATACCTATATATTTATTCAAAGGATTACGCATGAAATTTATCCTATTAATATGGAGCATAATGCTCGTATTACAGGCAGAAACAACAAATATTACCGCTCAAGAACATAACTCTTTTCATAACACGAATAGTCGTACTACTTTAAAAGCGTACAAAAAAAGAAAAATGCACGCTTTACATAAAATTGATGAAAAGCAGGCGGCACAATTAGTTAAAAATGAAACGGACGAAGAGATTATTTCTAATACATTAACACATGAGGGAAACTCTCTTTTTTATGATATTGATACCAAAAACTATACTATTGAGCTCGATGCAATTGATGGAACAATTCTTAAGAAAGTCAAAAAATGATTAAGTTTATTTTGCCTATCACACTTCTATGCAGTATCGGTTACGCCGAAAACTTTGAAACTTTTTTGGCACGCGCAGTTCAAAATAGCACATATATTCAATCCTCTTA
>DAIDMU010000003.1 GCA_027448805.1 Sulfurimonas sp.
ACAAAAAGAGGCTTTGCTGTTTTTAAAAAAGCATAAGACCTCGCTTCTTTTTGGCGATACAGGCAGCGGAAAAACAGAAATATACATGTACTATTTTAGTGAGATGATAGCGCAAAACAAACGCTCTATTTTTCTTATGCCTGAAATCTCACTGACTCCGCAAATGAATCAAAGACTGCAAAATCATTTCGGCGACGCAGTTGTTATGTGGCACTCAAAACTCACACCAAAGCAGAAAAAAGAGGCACTGGAAAAAATTTATGATGGAGGGGCTATGATAGTGGCAGGTCCCCGCTCCGCACTGTTTTTGCCTATAAAAGATTTAGGTCTTATTGTTGTAGATGAGGAGCACGACGACAGTTACAAGTCATCTTCAAGACCTCGCTACAACGCAAGAGACATTGCCATATATATGGGCAGACTTTATGACATTCCCGTTGTTTTGGGAAGTGCGACACCAAGTTTGAGTACCTACGTAAAGTTTGGGCATGTAAGATTAAAAGGCGGGTTTTATAGCTCTAAAAAAGAGTTTGTTTATGAGAGGGGTGCGGAGAGTCTGTCACCTTTGATAATGGATAGTTTAAAAAATAGTCTGCTTGCCAAAGAGCAGTCAATACTTTTTCTCCCGACCCGCGCAAATTTCAAGTATCTTATTTGTGGGGATTGCGGACATACGCATAAGTGTGTTTTTTGCAGTGTAGGGATGAGTATCCATCAAAAAACACGCTCTCTCAAGTGCCACTACTGCAATTTTGCCCAAGCAATTCCGCAGATTTGTTCGGAGTGCAACGGTCATAATCTTACAAGTTCAAGACTTGGAACAGCTGAGGCGGTTAAAAACATAAAAGAGGAGTTTGGCGAAGCTAGGGTTGAGCAGTTTGACAGAGATGTTATAACTACGACAAGTAAACTCAAACGTGCCTTGAAAAGTTTTAATGACAAAGAGATTGATATTTTAGTCGGAACGCAGATGCTAAGCAAAGGACATGATTATCACGGAGTAACTTTGGCCGTTGTTTTGGGAATGGACAACATGTTAAACATGAGCGATTACAGAGCAAGGGAAAAAGCGTTATCTACTCTCATCCAAGTAGCAGGCAGAAGCGGGCGAAAAGATAGTGCAAAAGTTTTGGTGCAGAGTTTTAACGAGAGTTTTTTCAGTGCCTATGTCGATAAATATGAGGATTTTTTAGAAGAGGAGAAAGAGTACCGCAAAGAGCTCTATCCGCCCTATAAAAAGCTTTGCCGAATACTCTTTTCACATAAAAACGGCATAAAAGCTCAGGAGGCTATGAACGAAATGCAGCAGTGTCTGCTAAATTTCTCAAACGTGGAGATAGTCGGCTATGGAAAATGTGGCATTGAGAGAGTTGCGGACAAGTACAGGTTTGAGATACTTCTGCGTTCAGATAAAAGTACGGATATTATAAAAGCAATCTCCACCTGCAAAGTTGGTCTTGCAGAGATAGACATGGACCCAATCGAATTTGGGTAAAAATAAAAATATTCATATAACTTTGTCGTTGCCGCACGCGTCACATACTAAAGTATGCTTCCTTGTTTGCGCCTAGAATTTACATAAATCTTTTTATTTTTTAGAGTGAGTGTTGATTGTCAAAAAACCAGTAAAACGCCATCATTACGCCCGTAGTCTTCTGGTAGCTCTCATCAAACATAAATTTTTTTGCACTCTCAAGAGGGATATAAATAACCTCTATATCCTCATCATCAAGTCCGCCCCCGTTATTTACCTTCATGGAGTCATCGCAAGCGGCGTAGTAGAGTGTTTGATGGGTTCCTGAGATTCCCACGCTTGTATAAAAAGAGCTGATTTTTTGCAGATTTTCTACCGGTATATCGTAGCCGCACTCTTCTAAGATTTCCTCTTTTGCGATTTGGGGATGGCTTAGATTTTTATCTACTATTCCTGCGCAAAGTTCATACATCATTCCGTCGTCTCTGTTTTTGTTGAGCACGGTAGCGCGGAGCTGTTTTACGATAATGAAAGCATTTTTCTCTCTGTGCCAAAGAAGAGCAGCAACACTGTCGTAGGCAACAACAGCCTCCCACGCTCTCTCTACTCCTTTTAGCGAGTAGTTAATTAAAATTGGTTTTATAAATTTTGGATTTTCAAGAGTCTGAATCGAGTTTATCTTGTACACAACTTTCTCCATCAAAAAAGTAACAAACATTATCAGGCATAGAGATTCTTACAAACTTAGTCTCATTTTTAAGATGCAGATTTATACTCTCATCATAATTTGCCTTTAGCTTAAAGAATGCATTTCTCTCTTTTCCTGTCAGCTTCTTGGTAGTAACCTGAACAACTCTTAGGGGGTCGATTGCCTGATTGTCTTTGTAGAGTCCAAAATGAAGATGTGGACCGGTTGAGAGGCCCGTGCTTCCGACATAGCCTATGACTTGACCTTGCTTAACACTAGAACCTCTTTTTATGCCTTTTCTAAAAGAGTTTTGGTGAGCATAAAGAGTTAAGTATCCATCTGTATGTTGTATTTTTATCAAGTTTCCATAACCTCTTGATGAACCGATAAAAGAGATAACTCCAGCTCCCGCAGCCGAAATCGGAGTACCGCGTCCAGCGGCATAATCAACACCTAAATGGGCACGATATTTTTGTAAAACCGGATGAAATCTTCTTTTTGTAAATACAGAAGAGATGCGAGCGCTTTTAACCGGGTTTGCAAGCAAAAAATATTCAATCTCATTTCCGCTTTCATTATAAAATCTCTCATCGCTGTTTAGATAAATATAGTTTCTTTTCCCCTTCATCTCTATCATGGCGGTTTTTAGCTCCGGCATAGAAAAAGGCTTTCCCAAGCGGTATTTTTGCTCATACACCATAACAAGAGTATCGCCTTTTTGGACGTCTTTTTTAAAATCAAGTGAGTGCTTAAAGCTCTCTACAAAAATTTTTGCAAGCTTCTTTGAGCCGGTCTCCCTTATGATATCTAGATACGGAGAGTGTTCTATTTTGATTGTAAGAGCTTCAGTTTTTGTTTCACTGATAATAGGAGTAGTTTCAAAAATATACTCCCCGTCATGTTTGTATATATGAATCTGCAACTCATCGTTTAACGGGATAAACGTTTGCTCAATCTCTCCATCAGCGCTTCTTGAGATTTGATAGTGGACACCGGCAATAATCTCTTCGCTAAGCTGTTGTTCATCTTCATCCAGGTTGTAGTAAAGAGGGTTTAGAGGCAGTTAGTTTCTCTCTAAAAAAGATAAATATGTCTCTCCGTCGCTCCAGCGAAAAGTTTCTACACGCGCGCCAAAGAGAGAAGTTGTTAATAATAAAAATATAAATAATCGTATCATAATGTATAACCATAACCATAAATTTTAAAAAATAATTTTAAAACTTTAACAAAATTTGCCTTAGTGTGAGGTTT
>DAIDMU010000004.1 GCA_027448805.1 Sulfurimonas sp.
CAAGCTTGATAGGCTGGATGTGTACGCAGAGTAATCTGTTTAGCTGACCAGTACTAATAGTACGTTCGTCTTTTTTTACATAGCGTTCACTACCTTACTTAGTGTAAGTATAAGTGTCCTGATGTAGTTATTTAGTAAAAAATGTTGACTTTAACAATGAAAATCTCACTCAACTGACTATACAGTCATATTTAAGTACATAAAATATGTATTTAAATGTGATTGTCTAGGTGGCTATAGAGAGAGGGAAACGCCTGGCCCCATTCCGAACCCAGAAGCTAAGCCTCTCATCGCTGATAATACTGACCCTTGCAGGGTTGGAAACGTAGGTCGCTGCCTAGTTGATCATTTCTTAACAACTATCACAATCAAACCGCACTTCTACCAATCATAAAATCAAAAACTTAATTATAAAAAATTAACTATATATTTAATCAATTATAGACTTTTCTATCTGCCACTTATGTTTTATAATATCCACATTTACTCTTTTTAGTCTATCTAAAAAGTACTCTCTTGCAACCTCTTTTGCACCTAAGCTTTTCAGATGTTCTGTAGGCACTTGACAGTCGATAAAATCATATCCCCAAAATTTGAGATGTTTAACAAGCATTGCATATGCTGATTTTGAGGCATCATTTACCAGAGAGAACATAGACTCTCCGCAAAAAACTTTTCCTACAACCACTCCATAAAGTCCACCGACAAGTTCTCCATCCTGATAGCTCTCGATGCTATGTGCAATATCCATATCGTGAAGTACGCTGTAGGCCTCTATTATCTCATCTTGTATCCAAGTTCCGTTTTGATTTTCTCTTTTTACGCTGCTGCAGAGCTTCATAACCTCTATGAAGTTACTATCGAATTTATACTGAAATTTTTTCATGCTTTTTTTAAGCGAACGGCTCAATTTAAAATCATCTAGTTCCATAATAAGTCTGGGATTTGTGGACCACCATATTATCGGGTCGCTTTTTGCATACCAAGGAAATATTCCATTTTGATATGCCCGGATAAGTCTGGATGGGTTTAGGTCGCCTCCCCATGCAACAATGCCATCTTCGTTTGCATCGTTTGGATTTGGAAAGATTAGCTCATGCTTTTTTAACTCTGGTATATTCAATTAAGTTCTTTAAAATTTAAAATCAGCTTTTTGTTAAATGACACGTTTACACTGCCGCCGTTTTTTAGTTTGCCAAAGAGTATTTCATCGCTTAATTTGTTTGTTATATTGTCCGCAATATATCTCTTGATAGGTCTTGCCCCCATCTCTACCGAGTATGAATTCTCTGCAATGTACTCCGCGGCTTTAGGCGAAATTGTAATGGTTATTTTTTTCTTTTTAAGGTCGCTGTTTAGCTCGTCTATAAACTTATTTACAATTCCCTTGACAACATCTAGATTTAGCTGATTAAACTCTACTACAGCGCTTAATCTGTTTCTAAACTCAGGAGTAAAAAAGAGTTTTAACTCCTCATTTTTTGAGAGTGAGCTGTCCTTGTTAAAGCCCATAACATTTCTAGCTGTTGCACCGATGTTTGACGTCATAATAAGTATGACATTTTGGAAGTTTGCCTTATAGCCGTTATTGTCGGTAAGAGTTGCGTTATCCATAATTTGGAGTAGAATATTTACCAAATCAGGGTGCGCTTTTTCTATCTCATCAAGCAGCAAGACAGTGTAAGGGTGTCTTTTTATAGCCTCTGTAAGCAGTCCGCCCTGTTCATATCCAACATAGCCAGGAGGCGCTCCGACAAGCCTGCTTATGGCATGTTTTTCCATATATTCGCTCATATCAAATCGCTCAAAATTAATGCCTAAAATTTGGCTAAGAGAGAGTGCGAGTTCTGTTTTTCCAACACCCGTAGGTCCTGAGAAAAGAAATGAAGCGATTGGTTTGTTTGGCGGGGTAAGGCCGGCTTTGGATATTTTTATGGCTTTTGCCACCTCTGCAACTGCCTTATCTTGTCCGATTACTTTTTTTCGCAGGCTCTCTTCTAGGTTTACTAGAGAGAGCGTTTCGTCCTGTGTCACTTTTGAGCCAGATATGCCGAGTATTTTTGAGATGGTATTTTCGATGTCGTGTGAGTTTACTACTCTTTTTTTCTTGTTTTTTAGATGAAATGAAGCGGCGGTTTCATCTATTAGGTCAATTGCTTTGTCCGGTAGAAATTTGTCGGTTATATATCTTTTTGACAAATCTATAGCAGTTTTTAGAGCCATATCCGTAAATGCCACGTTATGGTGCTCTTCATATTTGCCCTTTAGCCCTTTTAAAATCTTATAGGTTGTCTTTACTGAAGGCTCATTTATATCGACTTTGGAGAATCTTCTGCTTAGCGCCTTATCTTTTTCAAACCCGTTTCTGTACTCTGCAAACGTGGTAGCACCCATACATTTTAGCTCGCCCGATGCAAGGGCAGGCTTTAGCTGGTTAGCCGCGTCCATAGTTCCGCTTGTTGAACCTGCGCCTATTAGAGTGTGAATCTCATCAATAAAAAGAATAGCGTTTGGAATAGATTTAAGCTCGTCCATAATCCCTTTTAAACGTTTCTCAAAATCGCCCCTGTATTTTGTGCCTGCAAGCATCGCTCCCAAATCAAGTGCATAAAGCTCACTGTTTTGTATAATCTCTGGAACTTCGTGAGCCGCTATTTTTAGTGCCAATCCCTCTGCAATAGCAGTTTTTCCGACTCCTGCTTCGCCGACTAAAATAGGGTTGTTTTTCTTTCTGCGGCATAAAATCTGTGTAACTCTCTCTATCTCGTCATCTCGCCCTATAACAGGGTCGATTTTTCCCTCTTTTGCCTTTTTAAGGAGATTTATTGAGTATTTTTGAAGATAAGATTCGCTCTCTTTTGGAGTCTCGGTTTCCTCGCTGTGCGAAATAATCTCTAAAATATCAAGCCTCGAGATATGATACTCATTTAGTAACATGTAGGCAAAAGAGTTCACCTCGTCATAGATGGCAACAAGCAGGTCGCCAATATCCGCGCTGTGCTGCTGTGAGCTTTGGATATGCTTTATCATCCTGTCAATCAGCCGTGAGAGCGCAACACTCTCAAAAGGTTCATCATTCACATTTTGTGGGAGCGTGCTTGTGTTTTTGTAGATGTAATCTTTGATAAGCTCTTTCATTTTTTGGACATCTCCGCCGCAGGCAAAGATGATTTTTGCACCATCCGGAGAGTTTAAGAGCTGATAAAATACATGTTCAATGGTTATATATTCGTGTTTTAGCTCTTTTGCGTAGATAATTGATTTTTGGAAAACCTCGTTTAATGAATGGCTTATCATTACTCCTCCTCCATTTCGGCTCTTAGCGGGAAGCCGCTGTCTCTGGCCTTTTTGTGCACCTGCATTACCTTGGTCTCGGCAATCTCATAGGTGTAAACCCCGCATACACCTTTATCTTTTTTATGAACCTCAAGCATTATGGATTCCGCCTCTTGGTAGCTTTTGTGAAAAATAGTCATAAGCACATCTATGACAAACTCCATGGAAGTATAGTCGTCATTTAAAATCAACACTTTATATTTTTTAGGATATTTAAGCGATATCTCGTCGATAATTTCTAATTCTGTATTTGTTGCCATAATTTTCCTATAATAATTATCTTTAATAATTAAAAAAATTATAACAAAATAGAGATAACTATGACAAAACGAATTTTTGTTACCGCCACAAACACAAATACAGGCAAGACATATACCACAAAACTTCTTCTAAAAGAGTTTGCTTCGCGCGGACAGAGAGTCGGTGTTATCAAGCCAATAGAAACAGGTGTCGTTGATGGATATGCAGAGGATGGTGAGGAGCTTTTGGAGCTTATAAAGGAGCTCAATCCAAAGCTGTGGCATCTAGAAGCCGAAGATGTCGTCCCATTTATGTACGAAATGGTTGCAGCTCCGTATGTTGCATCTAACAACACTCCGTTTGATTTAAAAACAGTGCTAACAAAGATTGAGGAGCTTGAGGCTTTTTGCGATATTGTTATTATCGAGGGGGCAGGCGGGCTTTATGTACCCATAGATGATAAATATATGATGATAGATCTGATACAAAAACTTGATGCTGTTGCCCTCTTGGTTACACACTGCTCGCTTGGTTGCATAAACGATACACTTCTAAGCAAGAGAGCTCTGGAGGATAAAAAAATTGTATATGCAGTGGCATTTAACTGCAAGAATGGTGATGAGAGTTTTTCAAAGATATCCGAACCATATTTTCTAAAAACAGGCTTTGGGGTGTTAAAAGTCGGTCGTGATATTGAAAAAATATGTGATGTCTTGTATAATCTATAAATTAAACTTCTTGCAGCATTGTAAGAAGTTCTTCTGCCGCTTTATGCGGCAAGCGTAGCTAAAGGGGCTTTGCTCATTTAGCGTGACAAGTGAGTTCTGCAAGAACTCTATTTCAAATAAAAAGAGCTACATGAAACACTTAATTCGAACGGATGACTTTACAACAAGAGAGATAGAAGCTATTTTAGAAGATGCGAAGCTCTTTAGCGCAAAAATCAAAAATGGCAACGGGATTGATAAAATCCTAAAAGACAAAATAATTATCACACTCTTTTTTGAAAACTCTACAAGAACAAGAAGCTCGTTTGAGATAGCGGCAAAGAGGCTTGGTGCAGAGATTGTCCATCTCGATGTTGCAAACAGCTCTACCAAAAAAGGGGAAACCCTCGTTGATACTGCTATGAATCTTGATGCAATGAACCCTCATGCTATAATCGTGCGACATCAAAACTCAGGCGTGCCGAAAATTCTCTCAAATCATACAAGAGCTTCTATCATAAATGCCGGAGACGGCGCTCATGCCCACCCAACGCAAGCTCTGCTTGATTTGTATACTTTAAAAGAGCATTTTGGGGACGTAAAAGGAAAAAAAATAGCAATAGTCGGTGATATAAAAAATTCAAGGGTTGCAAACTCAAACATTGAGTTGCTTGGCAGATTCGGTATGGAGGTTATTTTAGTGGCACCCCCGCAATTTTTGCCAAAAACGACTCTTCGAACGACACATTATATAAATGAAATAATTGACGAAGTGGATGTTATTATGAGTTTAAGAACCCAAACAGAGAGACACTCCTCTCAAACTTACGCCTCACTCAAAGATTATGCAAGCGATTTTTGCATAACAGCGGAGCTTGTTGGAGAGAGGGATATAGTTTTGCTTCATCCTGGACCTGTTCACAGGAATATAGATATTAGTGATGAGCTTTTGGCAGATAAAAGATGCAAAGTTTTAGAGCAAGTCTCAAACGGTGTGGCGGTTAGAATGGCAGTGCTTAAAAAATTGATTAATGACATTTGATGATTTAAATGCTCTTGGTAAAAAAAAGGAGCCCTTTCTTTTTATAATTGACTTTAAAGCTCAAAATATAGTGGCCTATCCCTTGCGCGAGCTCGAAGCAAACGATATCGAATTTTGCATAGATGAAGATTATCATCTTAAAACTCATGCTGATTTTTTAGAGAAAAGAACGCTTCCTTTTGGCGAATATAAAAAGAAGTTTGACTTTGTTATAGAGAAGATAAAAGCGGGTGAGAGCTACCTTTTAAACCTTACACAGCCAACTCTCGTTAAAACCCCGCTTTCATTAAAAGAGATTTTTGAGTGTGCAAATGCCCACTACAAACTAAGATATAAAGATGAGTTTGTCTGCTTCTCTCCTGAAAAATTTATCCAGATAAAAAATTCTAAAATCTCTACATATCCGATGAAAGGGACAATTGATGCATCAATTCCAAATGCAAAAGAGATTATCTTGAGCAACAAAAAAGAGATGGCCGAACATGTTATGGTTGTTGATTTGTTAAGAAACGACCTCTCAATCGTAGCAAAAGAGGTAAAAGTCGAAGAGTTTAGATATATAACGGAGATAGAAGCTGGCGAGAAAAAACTTCTGCATGTAAGTTCGCATATCAGCGGCGATGTCGGAAGTAATTGGCATGAGAGAATAGGCGATATTTTAAACGCACTTCTTCCGGCAGGAAGCATAAGCGGTGCGCCTAAAAAGAGTACATTGGATATAATTAATAAAGTCGAAGAGTATGAACGCGGGTACTTCAGCGGAGTTTTTGGTGTTTACGACGGCAAAGCTTTGGACAGCGGTGTTATTATAAGATTTATTGAAAAAACCAAAGATGGATATATCTATAAGAGCGGCGGCGGCATAACGTTAGACAGTGATGCCAGAAGTGAATATAATGAACTTTTAGATAAAGTTTACTTACCATAAATGAGGATATATGCCAATGCTTAAAAAAATAGATGGTTTCTTTACAAGCGGTTGGACGTTTGACGAGTCTGAGCAGGATTTGAAAAATAGATATCAGATGGTAAATATAGGTATTTTGCTCTCTGCCAGCGGCCTTATTTACGGGATTATCGGAAACTATATAAGAGACATTCAAGGTTTTATACCGGTTGAGTCAACGCTTTTGTGTATGAATTTTATAATGTTTTTTGCATTGAGAGTTTACCGCCAATTTTTTGAATTTTTTGCTATAACTATGACACTTCAGTACACATTTTTGTTTCTGTTTCTTATCTATGTCGGAGAGCCAAGCGATTTGAAGCATCTCTGGATATTTACATACCCTATTATTCTTCTCTATTTCCAAAAAACAAGCGGCGCTATTTACTGGCTTGTATTTATACTTTTTATGCTTATACTTGCACCGCTGCAGCCTTTTGTAGCCACAAAATACTCCATGTATCAAGTTACATATATCTCATTTGTTTTAGTCGTAATCAGTATAATAATCTATTTTTATCAAAAGAAAATAGATGAAGCAAGAAAAATTATTTTAGAAAGACAAGACATGCTTCGCAATTTTAATCAAGAGCTTGAGAAACAGGTAAAAGATAAAACCACGGAGCTAATAAAGCTAAACGAATCGCTAGAGCTTAAAGTCAAGCAAAAACTAGAAGAGCTAAGAAGCAAAGACCAGATTTTAGAAGCACAGTCAAAACAGGCGGTAATGGGTGAGATGATAAGCATGATTGCTCATCAGTGGAGACAGCCGCTCTCTACCATTACGCTTCAAATTGCGAATCTGCAGTTTAAAAAACTGCTTGGGCAAGAGAGAAACAGTGAAGATATAGATAGCGCACTAAGCAATATAAGCGATACCATAGTCTATCTATCCGACACAATTGATGATTTTCAGGCATATTTCCACCCAAATAAAGAGATACTGAAAATTGAGATACATGATTTATTGCAAAGAGCTGTAAATTTTGCAATATCGAGAATACAGGACAGAGGAATAAGGATATCTATTAACAAAGCGGCTGATATTGAGGTAAGCACTTATATAAACGAGCTGGTGCAAGTAGTGCTCAATATATTAAACAACGCAATAGACGCCCATAATGAGGTAAAAGCAAAGGAACCGTTTGTGGTATTAAATGCAAAAATGGCCGGAGACATGGTTTTGATATACATAGAAGACAATGCAGGCGGAATAAAGAGCGAAAATCTGCCGCATCTCTTTGAACCGTATTTCAGTACAAAGGGTAAAAACGGGACCGGATTGGGGCTCTATATGAGCAAGATGATTATAGAGAAGCAGTTTGGCGGCGAGATTGATGCAATAAATGCTAATAACGGAGCCACTTTTATTATAAAAATTCCTAAAATAATTACCTAAAATAATAAAAACACTCTTTTGTAGAGGGTTTAAAAAAAATTGAGAATTTTTGAGATATAATTTATCAAAACAACGAAGGTTTATATATGTATTTAAAAGATTTGAAGTTCTCTTTGTGGGCAGATTTTATTGAAAGAAACTATTTAGACAATGAGTTTAGAGAGCTGATAGAGAGCGGGATAATAAATGGCGCTACATCGAATCCGGCAATTTTTAAAAATGCAATACTAAGTTCAAGTGCGTACAAAGAGCAGCTCTCTACTCTTGGCTCTTTATCCCCAAAAGAGAAGTATGAAGCCTTGGCAATATATGATATACAAAAAGCGGCTGATATATTAAAGCCGCTTTATGACGCCGGTGATGACGGCTATGTCAGTATAGAGGTGGACCCATATCTTTGTGATGACGCCAATGGGACTATTGAAGAGGGAAAAAGACTTTTTTCGCAAATTAATCGTAAAAACGTTATGATAAAAGTTCCGGCAACAGATGCCGGATATGTGGCTATGCGCGAGCTTGTAGGGTGTGGAATCCCAGTAAATGCTACTCTTATATTTAAACAAGAGCAGGCTCTCTCGTGTGCAGAGGCATTTAGAGAGGGTGTGGCAAAAAACGGCTCAAAGGTTGATACGGTTATAAGTGTTTTTGTGAGCAGAGTTGACAGAGCCTTGGATGAGGAGCTCTCAAGAGCAGGCGTTGATGTGGCACTCAGCGGAATATACAACAGTGCAGCCATATATGCCGAAGTTGAGAAGATGGGTGTCAAAGGATGCAGGACACTTTTTGCAAGTACGGGCGTAAAGGACGATTCGCTTCCGGCTCACTACTATATTGAGAAGCTTTTGGCGTATAACAGCGTAAACACTGCTCCTGTTGATACCATAAAGGCTTTTCATCTAAATGGAGCAAAAAGGAGTGCCTTGCCAATTCCAACTCAAACCATAGAAGGACATTTCGAAAAAATCAAGAGCTTAGGCATAGATTTTAATGCTGTTTTGGATAAGCAGATATCTGATGGATTAAAATCTTTTAAAGACGCATTTAAAGATATATTGGAGTCATTATGAGTGAAAATAGAAATGAAGTGGATATAAGTCAGTTAACGTTTGAGCAGATAAAAAAGATTAGAGAGTATCTAAAAAAACTTATTGAAAACGGCGGGAGCGATTTGCATGTCAAATCAAACGGCGTAATCAGAGCCAGGATCAACGGAACAATAGTTCCTTTTTCTGGAAGCATATTCTCTTATGATGATGCAATGAGTTTGGCAAAAGAGATTTTAAGAGGCAGATATGCGGAGCTGGTAGAGAATAAAGAGGTCGACTTGGTTTATCAGTTTGATGAGCGAAACCGTTTTCGTGTAAATATCTTTTTTCAGACAGACGGACCCTCTTTTGTATTTCGTGTTATTCCTATGACTATTCCGACTATTGATCAGATGAATTTCCCAGAAACTATAAGAACTTTTACAAAAGAGTCACGCGGGCTTATACTGGTTACGGGAACTACCGGTAGCGGTAAGTCAACTACGCTTGCGGCGATGGTACATGAGATTAACATAACGCAAAAAAAGCATATTATAACCATTGAGGATCCTATCGAGTTTGTTCATAAAGATAAGGGATGCATAATAAACCAGCGCTCGGTGGGGCAAGACACGCTCTCTTTTGACAGAGCTCTAAGAGCGGCTCTTCGTGAAGACCCCGATATTATACTTGTAGGTGAGATGAGGGATAGGGAAACTATTGAACTTGCGCTTCACGCAGCAGACACCGGGCATTTGGTTTTCTCAACTCTGCACACAATAGATGCGAAAGAGACGATAAACCGTATCATAGCAATATTTCCAAATGAGGAGCAAAACCGTGTTCGTCTCTATCTTGCCGGAGTGTTAAAAGGGGTTGTCTCTCAAAGGCTAATCCCAACAGTAGATGACAAGCGAGTTGCGGCAATGGAGATTCTTGTGAAGACTCCTACAATCGAGAAGCTAATCTTGGAGAACCGAGATTATGAGATTAAAGAAGCAATAGAAAAAGGCAGGGAGCACTACAAGTCGCAAAGTTTTGACCAGCATATTTTGGATATTTACAACAGCGGAGTAATAACAAAAGAGAGGGCAAAAGATTATGCTACAAGTGCAGCTGACTTAGAGCTTAAGATGAGCGGTTTAAATACTTCCAAACCGTCTGAGCTTGCAAATAACGGTGATAAAAAAGATAAATACAAACCGTCTGCCGATGAGGATGTTTTTGATTTGAAATAATCTCTTTTAACTGCAATTAAAGCTTAAAGAGGTATAATTCCAAACATTTTTATTAAGGATTTAATATGTTAGAAGGCATTATTAGAGAGAGTATTGGCAAAAAAGGCACAAAAGCGCTTCGCCGCGATGGTTATCTAATTGCGAACATTTACGGAAAAGGGCTTGAAAATATTCACGCTGCATTCAAAGAGAATGAGTATATCCGTACTGTTCGTAACAAAGAGACTTTAGCATTTCCTGTTTCTGTTGGTGGAAAAGTTATGAACGTTGTAGTTCAGTCATACGAAGCACATCCATTGACAGCTAAACTTTTACATGTAGATTTAATGGTAGCACAACCAGGTGTTTTGACACACTATCACGTTCCTGTTGTAACGGTAGGTGATGCGATAGGATTGAAAAATAAAGGTCTTATTCATATCTCAAAGCCTCGTTTGAGAGTTAAAGCTGCTATTGAAAATCTTCCAAGCAGCATAGTTGTTGATGTTACTAAAATGGACGTTGGTGATTCAAAGCTTCTTCGTGATATAGAAAAAGTTGAGAACGTTACATTCACAGATGCCGATCGCGTATCTGTACTAAGCGTAATCAAAGCTAAGTAATTATGCTAATAGTCGGTCTGGGAAATCCTGGTCCGAGTTATGAGCGCACTCGTCATAACATAGGTTTTATGGTTATTGACGAGCTGATTAAAAGACAAAATGCTCAAAAACTCTCCTCATCGTCGTTTAACGGTGAACTTTACAAATTTTCAAATCATTTTTTATTAAAACCGCTTACATTTATGAATCTATCAGGCAATGCAATATTGGCCGTTAAAAGTTTTTATAAGATAGATGATGTAGTTGTAATACATGATGATTTGGATTTGCCGTTCGGTACGCTTCGTTTTAAAAAAGGTGGCGGGGACGGTGGACATAACGGCCTTAAATCTGCCGATGAGAAGATTTCAAAAGAGTATATCAGAGTTAGGATGGGTATCGGCAAACCTGAACACAAGGGTGAAGTAGCATCTTATGTGTTAAGCAATTTTAGCAAAGAGGAGCAGGAGCACCTCAAGACGTGGATATCTTTTGCATGTGAAGCGGTTGAGTATTTGCTAGACAATTCGCTAGAAGACGCAAGCTCTAAATATACAATTAAAAAATTTCAGCTAAAATAGCAGTAAAATATAAAATAGGTTTCTCGCCCAAAGGCGAAGATTTCGTGACTGAATTTTAACCGGACTCGTTTGGTTTATATGAGAAGGATAGAAATGTTGGCTTTTAAATATATCTCTTTTCATTACATGAAATATTTTATGATTATTTTATTGGCTCTCGTTCTATTTCTAGTTGGATTTGACTATATGGGCAGCACGGAAAAGTTAGAAATTTCAGCGAACCTGCTGCTTATATATGTGGTATATAAAACATTTTATGCCGTCGATATGCTCCTTCCTCTTTCTCTCGTATTTGCGATGATAAGCACAAAATTATTTTTAATCCGCTCAAATGCGCTGGTCTCTTTTTACTCTCTTGGTTATTCAAGAGTCGATATTCTTAAGCCCTTTGTTGTCGTCTCCACAACTATAATTCTCATATTTATCTCTTTGCACGCAATACCAAATTTTGCGAGAGCCGACGAGATGGCTAAAAATATCCGCAAAAATGCGCAATATCTCAGTCCTACAAGAGACCTCTTTTTTACATACAAAGATCAATTCATATATTTTTCAAAATTGTTGCCTCTTCAGGAGAGCGCTGAAAATATACGCGTATTTAGTTTTGCCGACAACACATTAAGAGAGGTTTTAGTGGCCACAAAGGCAGCATATAGAAACGATGCTTGGCGCATAGACAAGGCTGATATTATTACAAAACCGGATGACATAAGCTTTGACTCTTTGGGAATGAAAGTAACAGAACAGAAAAATTTGGAGATTCTTCAGGGCTTTAGACCAAAAATGCTTGATCAGGTTTATGAGGGCAAAGTAAACTTTACTATCAAAGACGCAATAGACGCATACATACTTTTAAAAGCACAAAACATCAATACCGCCATTGTAAAGAGTGCTATTTACAAAATGTTTGTATATCCGTTTTTTGTTCCCAGCCTTGTTGTCATTATCTTCTTCTTTGTTCCTGTCAGTGTAAGATTCTTAAATATATCGCTGTTTAGTTTTGGAGCTATTATCTCATCACTCGTGGTTTGGGCGTTCCTTTTTGCGTTAATAGAGCTATCGAGCCATAAAACGATACCCAGCGAATTAGGAATCATAGTTCCAGTGTTTGTGCTTTTTTTGGTTGCGTTAAGACAATGGAGAAAGTATCGCCTCGCTACTTAAGGCTTTATAACAAAAATATAAGTACTTTTTGGATAAAATTCCCTAAAAAATATTTGGGACTTTTATGATAAATTTTAAAAAACTGGCAGCCGCATATAAAACTCCGCTCTATATATATGATTTAGACTATATGACAAAGCAGTATGAGGAGCTAAAAGAGGCTTTTAAGGGCAGAAAGTCAATTATGGCATTTGCAATAAAATCAAACTCAAACCTTAGTATTATTAGCCATTTTGCCAATCTTGGAAGCGGTGCGGACTGCGTCTCAATAGGTGAAGTTCGCCGTGCTTTTTTAGCCGGAATTCCTAGCTATAAAATTATCTTTTCCGGTGTTGGAAAGAGTGACGATGAAATACGAGAAGCGATAGAAAAAGATATTTTGTATATTAATGTTGAGAGCGAAGCAGAGCTTGGACGAGTAGAGCTTATCGCAAAAGAGTTAAAGGCAAAATGCAGAATCAGCGTAAGAGTAAATCCAAATATTGACCCTCTTACTCATCCCTATATCTCAACTGGACTTCATGACAACAAATTTGGAGTTGAGATAGAGGCTGCAAAGAGAATGTATATCCGCGCAAATAACTCCGAGCATTTAGATCCTGTAGGGATTCATTTTCATATAGGTTCCCAGCTTACGGAGCTTAAGCCTATTTATGAATCTGCAGAGATTGTGGCTGATTTGGTTCGTTCTTTAGCAAGTATAAAAATAGAGCTTAAGTTTTTTGACATCGGCGGCGGGCTAGGTGTTAGGTATAAAGATGAGGTTACGATAAAGCCTTATGATTATGCGCAGGCAATTTTAGGAACACTTAAAGGTTTGGATTTAACTGTTATTTGTGAGCCTGGAAGATTTCTAACTGCGAATGGCGGATATTTCTTAACAAAAGTTTTATACGAAAAGCAAAACGGCGCAAAAAGATTTGTTGTGGTTGATGGCGCAATGAATGACCTTCTGCGCCCTAGCCTCTACAAAGCATATCACAAAATTGAAGCGATAACAGAGAGCAAAACAGAAGAGAGTGAGGCAGATGTAGTAGGTCCAGTCTGTGAGAGCGGTGACTTCTTTGCAAAAAATTATCCGCTGCCGATTTTAGAGCATAATGATTTGCTTGTGATTCACAGTGCCGGAGCTTACGGCTTTGGCATGGGAAGCAACTACAATACAAGAGGAAGAAGCGCTGAAGTGGCGATTAAAGGCGATGAGGTAAAACTTATCCGCAGACGCGAAGAGTTTGAAGACTTGATTGCCCTAGAGAAAGAATTTTTGGAAAACTGAGATGTATTTTATTGATGTTCAAGGCACTTTAATCAGCGACAGCGACAAATCCCCAATCCGCGGGAGCATTGAATTTATCGACATGTTAAATGAGAATAAAATTCCATACATGATTATTACAAACAGCACAAAAAAAGCTTCGAATGAGTTTTATAATTTTTTAAAATCAATCGGATTTAATTTTGAGTTTTCATCTTATCTTGACCCTTTGATGCTTTTGGAGTCACGCGTAGAAAAAGACGGTGTTGCGGCCTATGGGGCTGAAGAATTTTTGGATGTTTTGAAAAAAATGGGGTATGTTTTAAACTATACAAATCCAAAGACTGTACTGATATCAATAAAAGAGAATTTTACTTCAGACGAGTATGCCCAAATAATAGATTTCCTGCTTGGCGGCGCATCTTTGGTCGGCATGCACGAAACATCAATTTATGCCAAAGACTCAAAAAGATATCCTGGTGTTGGAGCGATTTTAAAGATGCTTGAGTTTGCCACGTCTTGCAGTTACGATGTTGTGGGAAAACCGAGTGTTTCATTCTATAAAGAGGCTCTTAAGATGTTGCAAAAACAAAAAGCCGATGCAAAATTTAGCGATGTAACTATTATCAGCGATGATGTAAAAGGTGACTTGGGCGGCGCAAAAGAGATGGGAATGAAGACTGTTTTTGTAACAAGCGGAAAATATAAAAGTGCGGATGAGATAGTTCCATTTTTAAATCCAGAATTAAGACCTGACTATATCTATGCTGATATGCAGGATATTTTGGAGCATACCAAGTTGGAGAGTAGATGAAAACTTTAGAAGAGTGCAGAGAAGCAATTGACGTTATTGATGATGAGATTTTAGAACTTCTCAATAGAAGGATGAAAATCGTCAAGCGTGTCGGCGAGATAAAAAAGAGCAGCGATACCGCCATTTACAGACCTGAGAGAGAAAAGGCTATTGTTCAAAGGTTGACGCAAAACAGTATCGATGCCAACGGTCTTTTGAACGCAAGTGCAATAGAGGCTATATTTTTAGAAATTTTTGCGGTCTCAAGAAACCTAGAACTCCCTGAGCGCATAGCATATCTTGGACCAGAGGGCAGCTTTACGCACCAAGCTGCAGAGAGCAGATTTGGGGCGATGAGTGACTATCTGTCTATGAAATCAATCCCATCTGTTTTTAAAGAGCTTGAAGCAAAAAGAGCAAAATTCGGTGTTGTTCCGATTGAGAATTCAAGAGACGGCATAGTCGGCGAAACACTTGATCTGTTGGCAAACAGCAGTGTGAAAATTGTAGCAGAGCTCTATATGCCTATTCATATGTCGTTTGCTACAAAGGCGAAGAAGTTATCACAAATTACTAAAGTTTACTCAAGAGACAAAGGCTTTGGACAGTGCAGAGAGTTTCTTCAGGAGCATAATCTTGTAAATGTTGAACAGATTCCTGTTGAGTCAACTGCAAAAGCTGCTATTTTGGCTGCAAAAGATCCAAATGCTGCTGCAATTTGCAGTCATATCGCAGCAAAGCTTTACGGTATTCCGACAATGTTTGACCACATCGAAGATGATATAGGGTCTCAAACGAGGTTTGTAATACTCAGCGACTTTAAAAATGCCAAGAGTGAGGATGATAAAACTTCTATATTGGTAAGATTGGAAGATTCCGTTAAAGCTGGTTCGTTGGTTCACTTTTTGCAGGATTTTGACGAGCAAGATATAAATCTTTCAAAAATAGAGTCTCGCCCATCCAAAGACAAAGGCGGATTTGACTACTGGTTTTTTATAGACTTCTACGGACATGTGGATGATGAAAAATTTCAAAAAGTATTACAAAAACATAAAGGAGAAGTAACTTGGTTGGGAAGTTACACCAGCAATGGCATAAACTACAAAGGACAAAACATTGAAATTCAATAAAAATTTAGAAAATATTAAAACATATGAAGCCGGAAAACCGATAGAACTGGTTGTAAGAGAGTATGGAATTGAGCCAAAAGATATCGTAAAACTTGCTTCTAATGAAAACCCTTACGGAACCTCGCCGAAAGTTATAGAGGCCGTTAGCGCAATAGTATCAAAAATGGCTCTTTATCCCGATGACTCTATGATAAAGCTTAAAAAGGCACTAAGTGCAAGATTTGACGTTAAAGATGAAAACATAATTATCGGTTCCGGAAGTGATCAGGTTATAGAGTTTTTAATACATGCAAAAGCGCATACCGGTTCAAAAATTTTAATGAATAGCATAACATTTGCAATGTACGAGATATACGCTAAGCATGTCGGCGCAGAGGTAATCAGAACATCCTCGCAAGAGCATAACCTGGATGAGTTTTATGAGCTCTATAAAAAAGAGAAGCCTGAGATTATATTTATATGCACACCTAACAATCCTACGGGAGATGCTTTGGATGCAGACAAAATATATGACTTTTTGGGCAAAATAGACAGTGATACTTTGGTTGTTATAGATGCCGCTTATCTTGAATATGCAATTGCTAAAGACGTAAAGAAAAAGATAGACGCAAAAGCGCTTATTGAGCAGTTTGATAATGTTATCTATTTAGGTACATTTTCTAAAGCTTACGGGCTTGGCGGAATGAGGGTAGGATACGGCTTAGCTGACTCTAAGATAATAAAAGAGCTTTACAAACTAAGACCGCCATTTAACATAACCACTCTCTCTCTTGAGGCCGCAAGCGTAGCCCTTGGCGATGAGGAGTTTGTGAAAAAAAGTGTAACTCTAAATTTTGAACAGATGAAAAGGTATGAAGAGTTTGCAAAAGAGCAAAAAATAGATATAATAAACAGCTATACAAATTTTGTTACATTGTGTCTAAATTCAAGCCAAAATTCTACGAAAATCTCGACTCAGCTTTTGCAAAAAGGGATGATAGTCAGGGATTTGAGCAGCTATAATATGAACGCAATTAGGGTTACGATAGGCACCGATGAGCAAAATAGTCGTTTTTTTAAGTTAGTGACACAATTTTTATAATGCTAAAATGGGAAGTTGATGGATTTTAAAGTACTTTTTTCACAATTAGTTGTTCTATTTGCCAAGCTAACAAAGCAACAGAAAATTATAATTGGCTCTGCCGTTGTCGGCATAGTAGCATTTGTGATTTTTTTGGTAGTTTATACGGCAAAAAAAGATGAACTTAGCAAATATGAAGTGCTTTTTGATTCTTTAACTTCAGAAGATGCTGCAAAAGTTATTGAGCAGTTGGAAAAAGACAATATTCCTTATGAAATACTAGACAAAAATGTTATAAAAGTTCCAAAAAATGTTGTTTACAAAGAGCGTATTGCTATCGCTTCGCTTGGAATTCCAAAAAACAGCGGAGTCGGTTTCGAGCTTTTTGACAATCAAGAGTTTGGCGCAACAAGTTTTGACCAAAATGTAAAATATCTTCGCGCACTAGAGGGAGAGCTCTCCCGTACAATAGATGCGCTTGCGCCGATTGAGCGTGCCAGTGTTAGTTTGGCTCTGCCTAAAGATTCGCTTTTTGTTGAGAAACAGACGGAGCCGACTGCGTCTGTTATGCTTCAGTTGGTTGAGGGGGGCAGTCTCACTCTAAAACAGATCAGAGGTATCAAAAATCTAGTTGCTGCAGCTGTACCAAATCTTAAACCGACGAACGTTATGCTTATTGATAATGATGGCGAAACCTTGGGTGATGAAGATGAGATGGCTCAGATGGGTGAACTATCAGCCGTCCAGCAGAAATTTAAAACTAAAGAAGAGAAGAAGAACCAGAGAAAAATTGTAGAAGTTGTCTCCCCTTTTGTCGGCGGAGAGCAAAAAGTTGTTGCTCAGGTTACAATAGAGTTTGATTTTTCCATCCAAAACTCTACCTCAGAGGTATTTGACCCGGAAAATGTAGTCAGAAGCGAGCAGGTCAGCGAAGAAAAAAGAGAGGGAGCAGCTCCTCCTGACGTTGGCGGTGTTCCCGGAACTGTGAGCAACATCGGTCCTGTTGAAGGGCTGTCAAGCAATCAAACGAGTGAAAAATATGAAAAAAACACAGGAACAACTAACTATGAGGTGGGAAAAACCGTCTCAACTACAAAGAGCGAGTTTGCGCGCATAAAAAGAATTACAGCCGCAGTTGTTGTGGACGGAAAGTATAAGCAAAAAGTTGATGCGGATGGAAATCCGACGGATGAGCTAGAGTATGAAGCGCTCAGCGAGAGTGATTTGGAAGCTATTTCAGCGCTTGTTAGCCGTTCTATCGGCATTAGTGAGGAGAGAGGAGACCAGATAAGTGTCCAAAACCTCCAGTTTAAAGCACCTGATGCAGACGTGGCAAAAAAGAGAGTTAATCAAGCTGTTATGTTTTCTGAAACATATTTGGCTCCGTTCTCTGAGCTATTTAAATATATATTTGTGCTTCTGCTTCTTCTTGTTATTTACAAAAAAGTTATCTCTCCGTTTGCTCAGAGAATGCTTGAAATTTCTAAAGAAGAGGATGATCTCAGCAAGCCGCATTTAGCAATTGAAAATGATGAAGATGAAGATTTGGTAGAAAAAGTTCAAACAATGCGCCGAAAAGTCGAAGAACAGCTTGGTGTTGGAGAGGGCTTCAGTGAAGATGAACTTAAATATGATGTTCTTCTTGAAAAAATTAGAGCTATGGCTGATGAATCTCCCGAAGCAGTCGCTTTGGTTCTTCAGGCATTACTATCAGAAGAATCTGATGCTACTAAGTAAAAGGTAGGAGACAAAGATGAACTTAACCCCATCACAGCAAGCTAAATTTGATGAGATGAGTATGGGGCAGAAGATTGCGATTTTGCTTATGCAAATAGGCGAAGATGCTACATCTGCAATATTCTCAAACATGACTGTTGACGCGATTACTGAAGTTTCAAAACATATTGCGACAAACAAAAGTGTAGATAAATCTGTTGCAACAGCGATACTTGAAGAGTTTTATGCCATTTTCCAATCAGGACAGTTTATTACATCCGGCGGTTTGGAGTATGCAAGAGAGCTTCTTTACAGAACTTTAGGTCCCGAAGAGGCAAAAAAGATTTTAGAAAAACTCTCAAAAAGCATGCAGGAGACTCAGAATTTTGCATACCTTTCAAAAATAAAGCCTCAGCAGTTATCAGACTTTATTATTAATGAGCATCCTCAAACAATTGCCCTTATTTTAGCTCATATGGATGCAACTGAGGCGGCAGATACGCTTCAGTACTTTCCTGATGACCTTAGAAGCGAAGTCTCGATGAGAATGGCAAAACTCGGCGATATCTCTCCATCCGTAATTAAAAGAGTCTCGGCTGTGCTTGAGTCAAAACTTGAATCTCTTGCTTCATATAAAGTTGAAGTCGGCGGACCTCGTGCTGTTGCCGACATCTTTAACCGTCTTGGAGCAAAAGCGTCAAAAGAGACACTTGCTAAGATTGAAGAGAGAGATGAAGAGATGTCAAATCTAATCAAAGAGATGATGTTTACATTTGAGGATATTCAAAAACTTGATAAAAATGCAATTACCGAGATTTTAAAAGCTATTGATAAACCTGACTTGATGCTTGGATTAAAGAGTGCGCCTGAGGATCTTAAGCAGAAATTCTTTAGTGCTATGAGTGAGAGAGCTAAAGAGGCATTTGAAGAAGAGATGCAGTTTATGGGTGCTGTAAAAATGAAAGAAGTTGAAGGCGCTCAGAGAAGAATCGTTGAGGTAGTTAACGGTCTTGCTGAGAGCGGAGTGCTTCAATTAGGATCTTCATCAGAAGAGATGGTGGATTAATTTGGCAAGTATAATTACCAGCGACAGAATTAAAAGTCATAACGTCAATAAGTATAACTTCAAGGTGCTGGAATATAGTTCGGAAGAGGATGATGAGTTTGTTGAATCATCGTTTGCAGGAAAGCAGCCTGAAGTTGAGATACAGCATCAGATAAGGGACAGAGAAGTAGATTCAAGCGCTATGACTCAAAGCTCTAAAGACTCTTTGATAGAGTCTTTGCTAAATAAAACTGACGAGATGTCATCAAACTTTATTAAGCTTCAAATGAAGTTAGAGAGCATGAGTGATGAGCATAAGAGAGAGATTCAAAAAATCAAAGAAGAGTCTTTTGCGGCAGGACTTGAAGCAGGCAGAGAGAAAGCCATTAAAGATGATGAAAAGAGTGTTTCAACTATCGTAGCTCAATATAGTTCATCAATAGAGAAACTAGAAAAAAGTGCACAAGAGTTTGAAAATGCGCTTGAGGGAATTAAGAAAGAGTTAATAAGCGCAGCCTTGGATATCTCAAAAGAGGTGATTAAAGTTGAGCTCAGCGAGAACTCAAGCAGAGTAGCGAGTATTTTGGCAAAGGAGCTGATTAAAGAGTTGCAAAGTGCCTCTAAAGTAACTCTAAAAGTCAATCCAAAAAATCACGGAATAATTTCGCAGGCCGTTGGCTCTTTGGCGCATGTTGAAGTTATGTCAGACAGTGCGGTAAGCCTTGGCGGAGTCATAGCAATTAGCGATGCAGGCAACATAGATGCACAAATTTCAAAAAGATTTGAACGGGTTAAAAGGGCAGCTTTAAGTGAGTAAAACAGATATATGAACATAAAATCAAGCAGAATAAAAGAGTTAGAAAATCTTTGCCAAGAGATTAGGGAAGAGATACTAAGAGTAGTTAGTAAAAACGGTGGACACCTAAGCTCAACTCTCGGTGCGACAGAGCTCATTGTAGCGATGCATGAGGTTTTTGACTCAAAAAAAGATCCCTTCATCTTTGATGTTTCGCACCAATCCTACGCACACAAGCTTTTAACCGGAAGATGGAAAGAGTTTGATACATTAAGACAATTTAACGGTTTGTGCGGATATACAAAGCCAAGCGAGAGCGAACATGACTATTTTGTAGCGGGACACAGTTCTACATCTATCTCTATTGGCGTAGGCGCTGCAAAAGCCATTGCGCTTAAAGGTGAGCAAAACTCAAGGGTTCCTGTGGTTATGATAGGCGATGGAGCCATGACGGCAGGTATGGTTTATGAAGCTTTGAACGAGCTGGGCGAGAAAAAATATCCGATGGTAATTATACTCAACGATAATGAGATGAGCATATCAAAGCCAATCGGGGCAGTAAGCAGAATTCTCAGCTCGGCAATGGCGTCGCCTTTTTATCAAACCTTTAAGAAGCACACTGAAAATTTTGTGGATAATTTTGGAGAGGGTGCTCATTATATTGCAAAAAGAATGGAGGAGTCGCTAAAACTTATAACTCCGGGAATTATGTTTGAAGAGATGGGGATTAACTATATCGGACCGGTTGACGGACATAATTTAAGCCAGCTTATAGACATATTGGAAAAAGCAAAAGAGCTAAAAAGACCTGTGATTATCCATGCACAGACCATCAAAGGCAAAGGTTACGAGATAGCCGAGGGCAAGGACGAGAAGTGGCACGGTGTCGGACCTTTTGATATAGAGAGCGGAGCAAGTGCGAAAAAAAGCACACAAAAAAGTGCAACTCAAATATACACGGAGGCGCTGCTTCATCTTGCAAAACATAACCCTAAAATTGTCGGTGTAACGGCGGCTATGCCAAGCGGAACAGGACTAAGCGAACTTATGGAAGCTTATCCCAATAGATTTTGGGATGTGGCAATTGCGGAGCAACATGCCGTTACGTCAATGGCGGCACTCGCAAAAGAGGGTTTTAAGCCATTTTGTACAATCTACTCTACCTTTTTGCAACGCGGATATGACCAAATTATTCATGATACATGTTTAATGAACCTTCCTGTTGTTTTTGCACTTGATCGAGCTGGAATAGTCGGAGAGGACGGAGAGACTCATCAAGGTGTTTTTGACATAAGTTTTTTAAGAGCTGTTCCAAATATGACGCTCTTTGCTCCGCGCGATGAGAAGAGTTTTCATCAGGCTATGGCATTTGCTGCAGAGTATCCATATCCGTGTTCGCTTAGATATCCAAGAGGCTCGTTTACCGAGACGGACTTGCCGGACTCTTTGCCGTTTGAGCTCTCAAAGTCACAGCTCCTGCGCTCAAACAGCAGCGACATTCTCTTTATAGGATATGGAAACGGCGTTGGACGCGCGTATGAGACTTCAAAACATTTGGACTTTGAAGTAAACATTTTGGATTTGCGCTTTGTCAAGCCGCTTGATGAAGAGATGCTTCGTGAAATGTCTAAAAAACATAAAAAGTGGTTTGTATTTAGCGACAGCGCAAAAATGGGCGGAGTCGGAAGTGCTATCTTAGAGTTTTTATCCGGCCAAAAAATTCTACATGTAGAAGTTGTAAGTTTTGAATATGAAGATAAATTTATAACTCACGGAAACACAAAACAGGTAGAGGAGTCATTAGCGCTTTTGCCTGAACAGCTTGCACAAAAGGTTAGAGAGTTAATTTAATTGTTAATAACTCTGATATAATCATAAAAGTTTAATAAAAGTGAGGCAATAATGAAGAGAGTTGTTAGTGCAGTTTTGCTCTGTCTTTTTACATCGGCAAATGCTTTTGATTTTGATATCGGAGTTTCAGGCGGAGATAGAGGAGTTGACGGATTTTATTTCTCGATAGGTGATTATTATAATGTTCCCCAAACGGAGGTTGTTATAGTTGAGCGCACTATGCCAAGAGAAGATGTTAGCGTGGCCTACTTTCTGGCGCATAGAGCGCATAGAGATGTAAGGTTTATTACAGATTTACGACTTAGCGGTAAAAGCTGGTGGGATATAAGCTTGCGTTTAGGACTTGATCCGCGTACTATTTATGTGGTCGATACTTATAATGACTACGGTCCTCCGTACGGGAATGCTTACGGGTACCATAAAAAAAATCATCGATTAAGCGACAGAGAGATTTTTGAGTTGGTGAATGTACGTTTCTTATCTGACTACCATAGAATAAGCCCTGATGAGGTTATAGAGCGCAGACAAAGAGGAAGCCACTACTATTATGACAGAGATGAGCATCGTGAGAGAAGACATAAAGTAGAAAAATATGACGAACAAAGAAATAAAAAAGAGATAGAACGAAACAGGGAAGATTACAAAAAAAGAGAAGAGAACTACAAAAGGGATAGAGAAAGAGAAGAGTACAGAGATAGACGAGAGATTCGAAATAAGGCAAACAAAAAAGAAGATAGTTATAAAAATGATAAAAGAGGAAACGGCAACAACGGCAGAGGCAGAGATTGGTAATATCTCTGCACTACTTTAGCATTAAAACTCCGGCAAATCTGCCTGTTTTTGCTTCGGCTCTGTAAGAGAAATATCTCTGCGTGTTGCAGCATGTGCAATCATCGCAAAACTCGATATTTTCTCTTTTTATGCCGCAAGAGAGCAGCTGTCTTTGCAAAATTGCGCCGACATCAAGGTAGAAGCTCTCGCCTCTTTTTTGCATAGCATACTCTAGAGCAAGTGCTTTTGCTTCGTCGTAAATCTCGCCCCCTACCTCATAACAGCAGACACCGATACTCGCCCCAACGCTTACATGAATATCTTTTGGCTCTGAGCCAAATTCATTCTTCATCTTCTCAACCACGTTTTTTACTATGTTTTTAAAAGCGCCCTGTCTTCCCGCATGAGCCGCTGCAATAACCTTTTTTTCGTCGTCATAAAACAGAATCGGGGAGCAGTCTGCAACCATAACCATAAGCGGGGTGTTTAGTTTGTTTGTCATAAGCGCATCGCATGTCGGAGGGGTTTCAAAATCCTCATCTGTAACTATATGTACGATGTCGGAGTGAATCTGCTTCATATGCACGAGCAGGCTTTTTTCGTATCCAAGCTCTTTGGCCAAGAGCGCGTGATTTTTTTCTACATCCAGCTTCTCATCGCCTACGTGAAACGCCAGATTTCCGCTCTCTTTTGTGGTAAAAGAGTGGAGAAGATTTGGAAATAGAGTCAATTTTTTACTATAATAGAATTTCATAGAAAAATTATATCCAAAAGGGGATGTTTTGAGTAAGTTTAGTTTGTATCCGGTTACTTTAGAGGGGTCGGATATAGAGGCAAAAAGAGAAGAGATAAGGGCATATTTTCACAACACTTACGATATTTTTGAGAAGATTTTTGAAGTTTTAAAAGATGATGAGGTTTTTTACCAAAAGTCGGAGCCATCACGCCATCCCATGATATTTTATTTCGGACACACGGCAACCTTTTTTATAAACAAACTAATTCTTATGAAGATAATAAAAGAGCGCATAAACCCAGCGTTTGAGTCCATATTTGCCGTCGGCGTTGATGAGATGGAGTGGGATGATACAAATGGCACGCACTACAAGTGGCCAAGAGTGGACGCTGTTAGAGCGTATAGAATGAAGGTGAGAAACCTTGTTGACGAGCTTATAACTTCATTGCCTTTAACTCTGCCAATTATGCAGGAGTCGCCTATGTGGATAATTTTGATGGGAATAGAGCATGAGCGCATCCATATAGAAACTTCGCTTGTTCTGCACCGCCAGATGCCATTAAAGGATGTCAAAGAGGTTAGAGAGTTTAACATCTGCCAGCACACTTCAGAGGCTCCAAAAAACGAGATGATAAACATAGAGGGCGGCGATGTAGTTTTGGGAAAAGAGAAGTCGCACAATCTATACGGCTGGGATAATGAGTATGGAGAGTTCAATCAACATGTAGATAAGTTTCAAGCCTCAAAATACCTTGTAAGCAACGCCGAATTTATGGAGTTTGTAAAAGAGGGCGGATATGAAAATGAGGAGCTCTGGGACGATGAGGGGAAGAAGTTTTTAAAAATAAGCGGCGCAAAACATCCGACTTTTTGGGTTTTAGAAGATGGCAAGTATAGATACAGAACCCTTTGTAAACTCATAGATATGCCGCTTGACTGGCCCGTGGATGTAAATGCACTCGAAGCTGAGGCATTTTGCCGCTTTAAGAGCAAAAAAGAGGGGGTTGTCTACTCATTGCCGAGCGAGGCGGAGTATAGGCTGATATATGAATATGCAGGTTTGCAGGATATTCCAGACTTTCATGAGAGCAGAGCAAATCTAAACTTTTACCACTACTTTAGCTCATGCCCGGTAAACGAGTTTGGTTTCAACGGCATATATGATGTTGTTGGAAACGTCTGGCAGTGGAGTCGCACGCCGATATTCGGTTTTGAGGGATTTGAAGTTCATCCGGCATATGATGATTTTTCCGTGCCGACATTTGACAACAGACATGCGCTGATACTCGGCTCATCATGGGCAAGCAGCGGAAATCTTATTATGAAACACTCCCGCTACGCATTTCGCAGACACTTCCCTCAGAATGCAGGTTTTAGATATGTTATCTCAAGCAGTGATGATAGAATTGAAAATGATGTTTACGAGAGCGACGAGCTGGTATCGCAGTACTGTGAATTTCAGTACGGCGATGAGAACTTCGGCGTAAAAAATTTTGCGATAGAGTGCGTAAAAATAGCCTCAAAATTTGCAAAAAACCATACAAAAGCTCTTGATTTGGGATGTGCGACGGGAAGAGCGACATTTGAGCTGGCTCGCAGTTTTGATGAGGTAGAGGGGATTGACTTCTCGGCAAGATTTATAGGCGTGGGCGTAAAACTAAAAAGTGACGGATACATTGCATTTGCCTCAAAAACAGAGGGCGATTTGGTGCAGAAAAAAAAGGTGACCATAGAGGAGCTGGGCTATGAAAATCTAAAAGAGAGAGTCTCGTTTTGGCAGGGTGACGCATGCAACCTAAAGCCAAATTTCAACTCTTACGATTTGGTGATGGCTACAAATCTCATAGACAGGCTATACAATCCCAGACTATTTTTAGAGAGTGTAGATGAGAGACTAAACAGCGATGGCGTTTTGATACTAACCTCGCCGTACAGTTGGCAGGAGAGCTCAACCAAAAAAGAGTTCTGGCTCGGCGGATACAAAGACGAGAACGGCAAAGAGGTAAAAACCATCGATACGCTTAAAGAGATTTTGGGCAAAAAGTTTGAGCTTGTCCATCTTCAGGATTTGGAGTTTGTCATAAAAGAGACGCACAGGAAGTTTCAGCACAGCGTTGCCGAGGTTAGTGTTTGGAGGAAGAGAAGTCTCTAGTTTTGTTTTAATATATTAGTTTTTATCATAATTTAAACTGTATAATATTTAAAAATTTATAAAAAAACCAATTGCCTAAAGAAGAGAAATGATAAGTCTAAAAGAGATACGAGAACGAAGTATAAAGTTTGCCAAAGAGTGGGAGGGTGCTTCCAATGAAAAACAAGAAGCACAGAGTTTTTGGATAGATTTTTTCAAGATTTTTGATGTAAGTCCACGAAGTATGCAGTTTGAGTACCCCATCAAAAAAATAGACGGTTCTCAAGGTTACATAGATGTTTTTTGGAGAGGGCAGCTTCTTATAGAGCAAAAAAGCAAAGGCAAAGATTTAGTAAAGGCAAAAGAACAAGCATTAGAGTACCTTCCAAACCTCAAGCAGAGAGATTTACCGAAGTTTATTTTGGTTTGTGATTTTGTGAGCTTTTATCTTTACGATTTGGACACGAACCAAGATTATAAATTTCTACTTCATGACTTGCCAAAAAATATAGAACTATTTTCGTTTATCGCAGGTTACACCAAAAAAACCTACAAAGAAGAAGAACCTACCAACCGTAAAGCTGCCGAACTTATGGGCAAACTCCATGACAAACTGCTCGAAAACGGTTACAGCGGACATCAACTCGAACTCTTTTTGACAAGACTTCTTTTTTGTATGTTTGCTGAAGATACGGGCATATTTGCTAAAAACTCATTTCGTGAATTTATAGAAAACCAAACCGATGAGAGCGGCAGAGATTTAGGCTCGCAGATAAACTACCTCTTTGAGCTTTTCGACACTCCAAACGAAAAAAGACAAAAAAATCTCGATGAGAGTTTTACTCAGTTTCCTTACATCAACGGTTCAATTTTTACAGAACAGCTCAAAACCGCTCACTTTGATCGCTCCATGCGTGAGATGCTTTTGGATGCGTGTGCCTTTGACTGGAGTTTGATAAGTCCATCCATTTTCGGTTCTATGTTCCAAGCTTCGATGGATGTGAGCAAAAGAGGCGAACTCGGTGCGCACTTTACAAGTGAGACAAATATCCTCAAAGCCATCAAACCGCTCTTTTTAGATGAGCTTTGGGAAGAGTTTGGACGCATCAAAAACAACCCAAAACAGCTTCAAATCTTTCATGCAAAAATCTCAAACCTAAAGTTTTTAGACCCAGCGTGTGGAAGCGGAAACTTTTTAGTCATCGCCTACCGTGAGTTGAAGCTTGTAGAGTTTGAAGTGCTGAAATCTCTCAAAATACTCACGCAACTCGTTCACATAGACCAGTTTTACGGTTTTGAGATAGAAGAGTTGCCAAGCCGCATAACTCAAACTGCAATGCTTCTTATCGACCATCAAATGAACCTGCTTTTTGCTCAAATGTTTGGCGAACCGCACTTTAACATCCCCATAAAAGATAGTGCAAATATTTTCAATGTGAATGCTTTAAGGGTGGATTGGGAAGAGACACTGTCATTGCGAGGCACGAAGCAATCTATTGATTATATTATCGGAAATCCGCCGTTTTTGGGTTCAAAGATGCAATCTAAAGAGCAAAAAATAGATATGGAGTTCGTATTTAAAGGCGTGAAAAATGCAGGTGTTTTAGATTTTGTAACTGCATGGTATATAAAATCGGCTCAGTATTGTCAAAACAGACAAACTAAAGTAGCTTTAGTAAGCACCAACTCTATTACGCAAGGGGAACAAGTAGGCATTCTCTGGCAAGAGATGTTTAACAAATATAAAATCAAAATCCTCTTTGCACACAAAACTTTTAAATGGAATAATGATGCCAAAGGAGTTGCACAAGTGTATTGTGTAATTATAGGTTTTGCAGGGTTTGACATCAAAGAAAAAAGACTTTTTGAATATGAAACAGTCAAATCTGAACCACATGAAATGAAGGTAGCAAATATCAACCCTTATCTTGTAAATGGCGATGATTTAGTTGTAGTAAATCGTCAAAAACCACTTGGAAATTTACCTGCAATGGGCATAGGAAATAAACCAATTGATGATGGTAACTACCTATTTACAGAAGAAGAAAAAGCTAATTTTATAGCACAAGAGCCAACTTCAGAACAATTTTTTAAACTCTTCTTGGGTGCAGTTGAATTTTTAAATGCTAAAAAAAGGTATGTACTTTGGCTTGGTGATTGTCCGCCAAATATTTTAAAATCAATGCCAAATGCAATGCAAAGAATTGAAGCAGTTAAAACATTTAGACTTTCAAGTAGGAGTGCTCCTACTCAAAAATTAGCTTCAACTCCAACACGATTTCATGTAGAAAATATGCCAGATGCAACATACTTAGCACTTCCAGAAACATCATCTGAAAATAGAAATTATTTGCCAATAGGATTTATGACAGCAGATATTTTTTGTAGTAATGCAATGAAAATTTTACCAAACGCTACACTTCTTCATTTTGGAATTTTAACTTCAAAAATGCACAATGATTGGATGAGATATGTTGCAGGAAGATTAAAAAGTGATTACAGATACTCTGTTGGGATTGTTTACAACAACTTCCCTTTCCCTTTAGAAGTTACAGACAAACAAAAAGAACAAATCGAAACATTAGCTCAAAACATCCTAACCATAAGAACCGAGTTTGAAGGAGCAAGCTTGGCAGACCTATACAACCCACTAACAATGCCGCCAAAACTCCTAAAAGCCCACGAAACATTAGATAAAGCTGTTGATAAACTCTACTCAAAAACAGGTTTCAAAACAGACACAGAACGAGTAGCCCACCTCTTTGAACTCAATAAAAAATTGACTAGCTTAATTGTGGAAGATAGGAAAAAGTCTAAAAAAATTAAAAAACAATGACAAATTGACATACTTTTTTATAAAATCTTTTTGAGATGTTAAGATAATAAAATTATCAAGGAAATATTATGAACAACCTTGTAGCGATGAACAATGAAAATATCTCAAACAAAATCTACATCATCCGAGGGCTTGCCGTGATGCTCGATAGAGACTTGGCGGTGCTTTATGGGGTGGAAACTAGGGCTTTAAAACAAGCAGTTAAAAGAAATATTGATAGATTTCCAAATGATTTTATGTTTGAACTGAGTGATGAAGAGATGAATTTTTTGGTATCACAATCTGTGATACCATCTAAAAAATCTTTTGGGGGTGCAAGCCCATTTGTTTTTACAGAGCAGGGTGTCTCATCTCTCTCAGCAGTTTTATCAAGTAAAGTTGCAGTGGAAATACACATAAAAATCATCAGAGCTTTTGTAGAAATGAGGAAAATCATAAGCTCAAATAGTCTGCTATTTTCCAAAATGGAAGCTTTAGAAAAACGACAAATTTCATATGAAATAAAAACAGATGTAAAAATAGAACAAGTTTTAAATGCTCTTGAGGAAAAATTGCAAAAACAAGATGAGGGAATATTCTATGATGGGCAGATTTACGATGCTTATATTTTTGTAAATGATCTGTTTCGCAGTGCAAAAAGCGAAATAGTGCTTATAGATAACTACATAGACGACACTGTGTTTACACTATTTAGCAAATATCCAAAGTTAAAAATAAAAATCTATACTCAAACCATCTCAAAACAACTTCGCCTTGACTATCAAAAGTATCAAGCGCAATATAAAAATATAGAGCTTCAAGAGTTTAAAAATGCTCACGACAGATTTATGATAATTGACAATAAAGATGTGTATCATATCGGAGCAAGTTTGAAAGATTTGGGCAATAAATGGTTTGCTTTTTCAAAATTTGAGATAAATGCTTTAGAGATTTTAGGGAGATTAAAACAGTGAATTACGACTTTTCAACCTCTGCTAGCAGAGAAAACACAAATGCGGAGAAGTATGCACTAAGAGAGAAGCTTTTTGGCACAAACGATGTTATGCCTCTTTGGGTGGCGGATATGGATATCGACACTCCTGATTTTGTGCTAGATGCTGTAAAAAAACGTCTCGAACATCCAATTATAGGCTACGAGGAGGTGCCGTCAAGTATGTTTAAAGCCCAGATAGAGTGGATGAAAAACGAACACAGTGTGGAGTTTGCCTTAGAGGATATGTTATATTCTCACTCGGTGGTTGCGAGTATGAACACCGCCATAGAAGCATTTACTGCTAAGGGAGATAAAGTTATAGTCCAAACTCCGGTATATCCGCCATTTTTTCACAGTGTGATGGAGCACGAGAGAGAGCTTTTGAAAAATCCTCTCAAGCAGAGAGAGGACGGAAGCTACACTTTTGACATAGATGATTTAAAATCAAAGATAGACGAGAAAACAAAACTTCTGCTTCTCTGCTCTCCGCATAACCCCGTCGGGCGTGTTTGGAGAAGAGAGGAACTAGAGGAGATTTTAGAGCTGTGTCTAAAGCATAAAATAGTCGTCTTTAGCGACGAGATTCACTCCGATTTGATATATGCGCCAAATCTGCATACTCCTTTTGCTTCGCTCTCAAGAGAGGCTAGAGATATAACCGTAACAGCCATAGGGGTGGGCAAGACGTTCAATATGGCAGGTTTTGCCATAAGCAGTGTGGCAATACCAAACTATGAGCTGCGAGAGAAGTTTTTAAAGGTTTATAACCGTATCCACTTCGCCAACGGAAGCACGCTTTCGCATGTAGCGTTTGAAGCGGCTTACAAAGAGGGCAAAATATGGCTCGAAGAGCTAAAAATACACCTCGCAAAAAATTTCTACATGTTAAAAGAGTTGTGCGAAAAATTTCCGCATCTTATAAAATTGACTCCGATAGAGGGAACCTATCTTGCTTGGATTGACTGCAGGGGTTTAGGGTTTCGAGACAAAGAGCTGAGAGATTTTTTTGTTCACGAAGCTGGGCTTGGGCTTAGTGCGGGGATTGGTTTTGGCAGAGAGGGGAGCGGTTTTATGAGGTTGAATTTTGCGGTGTCATCTGCTAAAATGTTGCAAGTGATAGAAAAATTGCAAAAAGCATTACAAGAACATAGGAATTAAAATTGACTGAGATAAATTGGGATGAGTTTAAATTTTTTAAACAATATAGCGATAAAAAAGATGACAATTTTGAGGTTTTACTGGATTTTTTAAAAAGCCGCTACATGATGACATCGCCAAAAGAGATGTATGAGACGATGGCTAATGACGACACAGCACTGCTGATGTTAAACAAGAGAGAGATTAACTCTTTGGAAGATTTGGAAAAGCGTCTATATAAGAACTTCAGTGCGAAATAATTTAGAAAAAATAGACGCATTTTTGGCAAAACACCACGTGCTAAGCCTAGCTACAACCGATGGTTTGGAGCTTAGCGCCTGCACTCTTTTTTATGCATTTGACTTAGAAAAAATCTCTTTTGTCGTAGCAAGCAGCAATGAGACCACGCATATAAAAAACATATCTAAAAATCCAAATGTTGCGGGAACTGTCGTTTTGGAGACAAAAACAGTCGGTAAAATTGAGGGAGTTCAGTTTAGAGGCGAGTTTTTGCCTTTAGATGATGAGGGTTTGAAAAAGCTCTATTTCAAGAGCTTTCCCTACGCTTTTGCTATGAACCCAAAGCTTTGGCAGATAAAAATAAACTACTTTAAACTAACCGACAATACTCTGGGGTTTGGCAAAAAAATCATTTGGACGCAACCTTCTCTTTAAACATCGTACAATCACTTCCGCTGCTCTGAAATACTACAATTGAGGGAATCTGTTGCGACTTAAAGCCGTACGCCTTACAGCCGTGAGGTCTTTGCGCCTCCCATGTAACAAAATAGTATTCACATTTTCTGCAGTTAATTCTTTTCATATAAATCTCGGTTTTAAGTGTCGTATTTTAGCATATTTGGTACAATGCTCAAATCAAATAAAGTAATAAATTAAAGGAAAATGATGGATAAGATATTACTTATGCTACAACTTCAAGCCGAGCTAAATGAGGCGACAAACGGGGAGAAGTGGACTGACGGGATTACAAAAAACAACAGAGTTATCAACTGGAAGCGATGCATCTATATGGAGTGCGCAGAGATGATTGACAGCTTTACTTGGAAGCACTGGAAAAACATAGATAAAGAGGCTGATTGGGCTAACTTGCAGATAGAAGTTGTTGATGTATGGCATTTTATTATGAGTTTGGCAATAGAGAACTACACTCAAACAAGAAGAGGGCAGGTTGATGATTTGGCACAAAATATATCAGAGCTGGAGAGTTTTGCCAAGATAGACACAAAAAACAATCAATTTGCCGCACAGGATGATATTATAGAAAAGATTGAGTCTATTATGATAGATACGCTTTCACGTGGAGCTCTAAACTTAGAAAAGCTGATAGCAGACTTTTTTGATTTGGTTGTTATGAGCGGACTTGACTTGGATAGCCTATATAAACTTTACGTCGGAAAAAATATTTTAAACCAGTTTAGACAGGACCACGGCTACAAAGACGGCTCTTACATCAAGGTTTGGGACGGCAAAGAGGATAATGTTGTTATGAAGAGAGTTTTGGATGAAAACAGCAGCGCAAAACCAAGCGAACTATATAAAGAGCTCGCAAAACTCTATCTAGCGCTAAACAAGAGATAGCAGTTGAGCAGTGTATTAGAGGTAAAGAATCTCTCTTTTGGTTACAAAAAAGGTTCTCTGCTTTTTGAGAACCTCTCATTTTCTCTGAAAAAAGGGGAGATAAAAGCGATAGTCGGAGCAAGCGGGGCGGGGAAAAGTACCATTTTTGAGCTGATTTTAGGAAACCTAAAACCGATGTCTGGGACCATTAAAGGCTCATTTTGCTCTGAGGTGTTTCAAGACCCGTATAGCTCTTTTCATCCAAGCTACACACTTCTAAATCAGATAAAAGATGTTGCAAAGCTTGACGAGTTAGAACTCTATCTAAAAAATATAAACCTCGATTACGAGCTACTTTTAAAACTTCCGCATGAACTCTCAGGCGGACAGCTTCAGCGCGCTTCAATTCTTAGAGCAATGCTTATGAAACCAGACCTGCTTCTGCTTGACGAGCCGACCTCTGCACTTGATAATGTTATACAGCTAGAGGTTATGAGTATGCTTGTAAAACATCTTGATAGAATGGGGATGCTGCTAATCACGCACGATTTGGATTTGGCCAAATGGTGCGCGGATGAGATTATTATGCTTTAAGAAGAAACTTCACCATGTAAAAACCGCCGCCAGCCATAAAAATAGAGCCAAAAGCGTTTAGAGAGATATTTGCAAGAGCCAAAGCTATATGTCCGCTGTTTAAGAGAAAAAAGCTCTCAATGGCAAATGCGGAGTAGGTTGTAAGTCCGCCTAAAATCCCCGTAGTTAAAAAAGATTTCAGATGCATGGAAAATAGTGTAGTGTACATAAAGTATGCTATCAGCAGACCCATTATAAAACTGCCGATTAGGTTTACTCCAAGCGTTCCAAATGGTAAATCATGCGGCATTCTATGGGATATGACTCCGTTTAGATAGGCTCTAAGAACTGCGCCTATGAAACCGCCGCTACCTATGGCTAGGATTGTTTGCCAGCTCATCATCATACACCTTTTGCATTTTAATTCGTAAATCGCTTAGCCAATTCTCATCGTTTTTGTCTGCAATGAATGACTCCATAAAAATTACGGTGATTTTACCAGGTTTGTAGTAGAAATTCTTCATATTGTAATATTTTGATGTCTGCATAAGCACTATCGGCTGAACGCAAAGCTTGTTAGTATCCGCTACTATTTTTGCACCGGATTTAAAAGGGAGCATAACATTTTTTGTAGAGCGGGTTCCTTCTGGAAACATAGTTATAACTCTGTTTGTTTTAAGTACATGCTTGACATCTTTTAGAAGTTTTATAAGCGATGTTTTGCTCTCTCTCTCAACTGCAATATCTTGCGGCAACTTAAGAGCCAAGCCAAAAAAAGGCATGTCAAAAAGCTCTTTTTTTGCAACCCACGCAAGGTCCCTCTTTGTAATTGTCTCCATAATCGCTATATCTAAATCACTTTGATGATTTAGCAGAAACATCTGCGCGTTTGGGTCCTCATTTCCTTTAATTTCAACTCTGAAAAATATAGTAAGTCTGATTAGCCAAGCAGAAAATTTTCTGCAGTAGGGTCTGGGAAAAAGATAAAAAGTTAAAATCATAAAGGCGAGAGATGTAACAATTATTATAGTTGCAAAGAGCCAACTAATTTGAGCAAATATTTTCATTTTTTACCCAGCCTATTTTATTATCTTTTAATTGTACTTTTACCCACCCTTTTATTTCATACTCTTTTTGCAAGTTGTATTGGCTTGAAGTTGTCTCAAATATCGTTCCGTTTGCAACAGGAAGCAGATATATTCCGGCCCCTTCTTTTATACATATCTCTTTAGAGGGAGTTCCAGTATATAGAACATATATAAGAGGAACAATTATGAAAGTCAGGTAGATATATTTTTTTCTCCACAAAATTATTAAAAAAGCAATAATGGCTACAATTGAAGCGATACCCATTTTTAGCATCTCATGAGATTGGTCCTTTGGCTTAAGATCACTCTGCGTTGTAACACTGTCATCATTTACTACAATAGGTATTGCTACTTGTATAAATCTATTCTTTACCAGATTAAAGTATGAGAATTCTAAAGTTTCCACTCCTTTATCTATTATCGCATAGTATGTAATTTTAGAGTTCAGGTAGGAGTCTGAGACAGATTCTATGCCCTGTTTAAAGACGCCGTTTAATTTTAAAGCGGAAATATTAGAGTTTGTTGCCGCTGCTACAAATACGACTATGTTGTATGTGGCATCGTAGCTTGTTGTTTTGTACTCGACTATCTCAAATGAGTCTGCTATTATTTTTGAAAAATCACTTTTAGGGTTAAGCGAGATAACGTTTAAATTTTCACCCATGAGGGTTGTGTTTTCATATCGTTTATTATTGTAATCAAGAAGAGTGGCTTTAAAATCCGGAAGTTTGATGCTATCTGAAGTAGCTAAAAAGTAAAAAGTTTCATAATAATTATTTGAATCTATCTTTCTTGATGGAAAATCGCTTAGCAGTTTTAAACCTTCTGAGTTTGTCAATTCGTATGTGATATCGACAAAATCTTTTACAGTAGAGACTGCTTTTATGGTAACTTTAAATATCTCACCCTTTAAGACTCTTTGCGGAATATTTTCGTAGCTTAAATATATTACTTTCTCAAGAGCACTGCTCTTCTCCCCAGCACTGCTATCATCATAAGGTATCGCTTCTGCCGCAGCGGCAGAGTTGTTTACATCCTGTCCTGTATCATCTATATTTGCAAATATTGCACTATAAAGAAACAGCCATAGTAATAGTAATCTAATCACGCTTCTAAAAATCCTTGCAGCATTTTTATGCCGTCATCGCTTCCAAGAATTTTCTCCATTGCTCTCTCAGGGTGAGGCATAAGTCCAAAAACATTCTTCTCTTTGTTGCAAACACCTGCAATCGCGTCAACGCTGCCGTTAGGATTTTTTTCGTTGCCGCTCTCGTCACAATATTTTAAGAGGATTTGATTGTTGGCATAAAGCTCTTTTAAACCTTTCTCGTCTATGTAGTAGTTTCCGTCATGGTGAGCGATAGGAACATTTACAACATCGCCGTTGTTAAGTTTTTCTAAAAATATGTTGTCATTGTTTATAACTTTTAGATTGTGATGTTTTGAAAGAAAGTGCAGGCTCTCGTTTCTCTTAAGCGCACCGGGAAGAAGACCGGCTTCTGTCAATACCTGAAAACCGTTGCATATCCCTAGAACTTTTCCGCCGTTGTTTGCATATTTTGTCACCGCTTTCATAACAGGGCTGAATTTTGCGATAGCACCGCTTCTTAGGTAATCTCCGTAGCTAAAACCGCCTGCTACAACAAGCAGGTCAGTGTCGGAAGGAACACTCTCTGATTTATGCCATAATATTTCAGTTTCGGCACCTAAAGATTTAAAAGCATTTTGTGTATCATATTCGCAGTTGGTACCAGGGAACTGTAAGATTGTTACTTTCATTTTACCAGCTCAATCGTATAATCTTCGATTACCGTATTTGCAAGAAGCTCCTCACACATTTTTGTAACGTCAGCCATTGCTTTTTTTTCATCTTTTTCATCAAGAGAAAATATTATCTGTTTTCCGACGCGGACATTGCTGACATTACTAAAGTGTAAAGACTCAAGTGCATGATGCACCGCCTTGCCTTGAGAGTCTAAAACACCGGCTTTTAAAAATACATTTACTACTGCTTTCATCATTACTTCCCTAAAATTCTATTTAAAACTTGCTCGTAAGCCACTGTCAAACCGCCTAAACCTTGGCGAAATCTGTCTTTATCCATTTTTTCTCCGCTTGCCATGTCCCAAAAACGGCAATTGTCTGGGCTAATCTCATCTATTAGGATAATATTTCCGCTGCTGTCTTTTCCGAATTCAAGTTTGAAGTCAACCAGATTAAGACCTTTGTCTGCAAAATATGGTTTTAGGATATCATTAATCTGTCTTGCCATGCGGCGAAGTTTGTCAAGCTCATCTTGAAAATCAACAAGTCCCAAAATAAGAGCATGCTGGTCGTTTAGTTTCGGGTCACCCAAAGCGTCGTTTTTATAATCAAACTCAACAAGAGTAAACGGTAAAACCGTTCCATCTTTTATGCCAAGATTTTTGCTCAGGCTTCCGGTTGCAATATTGCGTACAATTACTTCAATCAATATAACTTTGGTTCTTTTATGCAACATGTTATTGTCATCTAGCATCTTAACAAAATGCGTCTGGATGCCGTTTGCTTCTAAAAGTTTAAAAAGCTCTGTTGAAATTTTGTTGTTAAGAGCGCCTTTTCCCGCCTCGCTAGATTTCTTTGCTCCATTAAATGCAGTCAAGTCATCCTTAAACTCTGAGATAAGCAAATTGTCATCATCGGTTGAGAAGAGCTTTTTTGCTTTTCCTTCGTAGAGTAATTCTCTTTTTTCCATCTTTTACAGTCCTTTTGTGATAATTAATGCTTTTATGATATCGGTACCGACTTTGAGCTGAATATCTTTATTCATCATCTCATCAGATATGATATGTTTTGAATCTTTTTTGCTCTCTTCCTCTACTTCTTGAGTGCCGTCAACTTTCTCTAGCTCTTCTGTCAAATGTTTCTTTAAATCAGCCTCTTTTAGCGCGTACTCATTTTTATTTGTTTTAACTTCACCAGGGAAAACTTCAATATCAGGCTTTACGCCGACAGCTTGGATAGTTCGGCCGCTTGGAAGGTAGTATCTTGCGATAGTCAGTTTAATTGCTTCCTCTTCGGTTATAGGAAGAACAACCTGAACGCTCCCTTTCCCGAACGTATTTTGACCTACGATAATCGCTCTTTTATGATCTTGAAGCGAGCCGCTTACAATCTCGCTGGCACTCGCACTTCCGCCGTTAACCAATACAACCAAAGGCACTCCGGTTATAGTGTTTTCAGGTTTTGCGGAGTAGACCTCGTCGTCGGCTTTGTTTCTGCCTTTTTGAGAAACGATGTCGCCTTTGTCAACAAACAGATCTACAAGTCCAACAGCTTGGTCAAGCAGTCCGCCTGGATTATTTCTTAAATCAAGAACAATCCCCTTTGTAGTTGCTTTTCTTTGTTTGATAGCTTTTGCAACATCGGCTGTAACTTTTTTGTCAAAGCTTGTTACGCGGATATATTGAATATCATTTCCGATAGATTTTGCGTAAACAGACTCTATTGTGATTACTCCTCTTGTTATACTGATAGGAAGAGGTTTCGTTTCACCCTCTCTAACAATAGTCAACTCAATTTTTGTACCGACTTTGCCTCTCATAATTGAAACAGCCTCGTCAATAGTCATGCTTAAAGTAGATTTTTCATCTATTTTTAGAATAATATCGCCCGCTTTTATGCCAGCCTTATCCGCCGGAGTGCCCTCAATAGGAGCAATTACGGTAAGAGCGCCGTCTTTTACTCCGACAGTGATTCCAAGCCCGCCAAACTCACCGTTTGTCTGAACTTTTAAATTTTTATAATCTTTTTGTGTTAAATAGTTTGAGTGAGCGTCTAAGTTGCTCATCATACCCTCAAGCGCTTTATCCATAAGCTCTTCAATTGTTACATTATCAACATTGTACTGCTCAACAATACTGATGACTTTTGTAAATTTTGCCAGAGCTTCAAGCCTTGATGCCTCCTTATTCTCTTTCTTCTCTGCCTTATCCGCAACGGAGGCAAATAGATTTGTAGAAAACAGCAAAGCAATGGCAACTGCTACAGAAGCAAATCCAAGAGTAATTAACTTTTTGTTTTTCATTATTTATCCTATCTGAATTAAAAAGGCTATTATAGTAAAAAATAGTAAAAAGCTGTTTAAATGGCAATTCGAATTGATTATTGATTCGTGGTAGTTTTTATTTAAATTATTTTAATATAATACGAAAATTTTAAAAATCAGGGTATAAATTATGAGTACTATAAAAGGGTATTTAACTGCAGATCATAGCCGTTGCGATGAGCTTTTTGCAAATATGGAAGATGCGGTGGCAAAATCAATAGAGAGTGCAAAAGAGGCATATGAGGAGTTTGCAAAGTCGACTGAGAGACATTTCCAAATGGAAGAGCGTGTTATGTTTTTAGAGTTTGAGCAAAAAACAGGGATGACGCAGGGTCCAACAGCAATGATGAGACATGAGCATGTTCAGATGAGAAACTTAATAGCCGAGATGGGCAAGGCAATAGAGGCTAAGGACAAAGATAAATTTTTCGGCAACAGCGAAACGCTTATGATTTTAATGCAGCAGCACAACATGAAAGAGGAGCAGATGCTCTACACTATGGCTCAACAGCATCTAAGTGCAGAATCTGACCGTATTGTGGATATGATGCAGTCGATGATTGTTCAGTAGAGGGAAAGGCAGATATGGATTTCGACGGACTTTCGGTTGACCAAGCGCCGCCCATATCAGCGCCGCTTAGATTTTTTTTAACAGCGCCTCTTTTTGCTGTTTTGGCCGGAGTTTTAATCCTTTTAAGCGATGCGCAGACACTCTCTAGCCGCTTTTCTCCAGATTCGATAGCAATTACGCATGCAGTCACCATCGGTTTTTTAAGCTTTGTAATGCTCGGAGCGCTTACCCAGATGCTGCCGGTTTTAGCCGGGGTAAAAATTGCCAAAGTGGATATGGTTGCCAAGATATCACACTTTTTTTTACTTTTTGGCACTCTTTTTATGATTTTTGGCTTGCAAAATGATTTCTCAAAACTTATCTTAAGCGCATCACTCTTTTTAGGCATTGGGTTTTTGGCAATTATAATTTCGATGCTATCGGGGCTTAAAACAGTTACAAATATAACTCCAAGCGTAAAGGCGATGATTACGAGTTTGCTCTTTGCGCTCATCATAGTTTTACTTGGAATGCACTTGTTGGCGTCACACGGCACGGGCAAATTTTCAGAGTTGCATGTAATGCTTGCAAATATTCATAGCGTTTGGGCCATTTTTGGCTTTGCCGGTATTTTAATCATAGGTGTTGCTTTTCATATACTGCCTATGTTTTATGTAGCGCCGAGATTTAAAAAGTTTTGTAAACAAAAGGTTGTTTGGCTTATAAGTACAGGACTCTTTTTATGGCTAGTTTTAAACTTATATTTTGAATCTTACAGTGTAGTGGCGAAAATATGGGTTGCTATCTTCTTCTGGGCATTTGCAACAACAGTCTATTTAAAACTAAATGCCCGCCGCCGCCCAATCAGTGACGTAACTGTCTGGTACTGGAGAAGTGCGGCAATTTTTATGACATTCGGTGCATTTACATGGGCGATAAATGATTTTTACGACGCCAAATATATCGTAGTCGTCTCCATACTAATCGGCGGCGGATTTATCTTCTCGATTATGTCGGGAATGTTATATAAAATAGTTCCGTTTTTGGTCTGGTTTCACCTCAATGCCAAGGGATATATGAGCATCCCGACAATGAATGATATGATTGACAAAAGATTGGCTAAAGCTCAGTTTATACTATTTATAACTTCTCTTTTAGGATTTATAACTTCATTTTTTATCCCTTATCTTTTACCGATTTTTGCGATTACATTTATAGCAAGCATGATAATATTAGAGTACAATATCGTTATTCCAGTTTTGATTTATGCAAAAATTATCAAAGCTAAACCAGATTTTGACATGAGTATGTTTACAATGAAAGTAGAAAATTAGAAGTGAAAAATATTATTTTAGTCGGATTTATGGGCGTAGGCAAGGGCAGTGTGGCTCGTGAAATTATCAAGATATCCGACTACATGTCGATAGACACGGACGATCTTATAGAGAGCATGGAGAACAGAACTGTTAAAAAAATATTTGAAGAGAGCGGAGAAGAGTACTTTAGAAATTTAGAGAAAAAAGTCTCTTTATGGCTGCAAAACAGTGTAACGAATACTCTCATATCAACAGGCGGCGGATTTTATAAGCAGAAAAACTTAAAGGATATCGGGGTTGTTGTTTTTTTAAACTCACCTTTTGATAAAATACTCAAGCGAATAAAAAGTCATCCAAATGCAGCAAAAAAACTTAAAAAAAGACCGCTGCTAAATGATCTGAAAAAGGCAAAAGAGCTCTACAAAGAGCGATTGCCACAATATACGGCCGTTGCGGATATTATAATTGATGTAACCGACAAAAGCGCGCTTGAGTGTGCAAAAGAACTTCTATTAAAGGTAAAAACAGATGCGTAAATTATTTATATATTTGATACTTGGTGTTATGATTAATCTCTCTGCCGCTGAAATAAAGTGGGAAAAGGATTATCATGAGGGAATTAAGAACGCAAGAAAAGTGGTAAAGCCGGTTTTGTTTATCTCGTCTAGCCATAAATGTAAATATTGTGTAATATTAGACAGTACTACACTTAAAGATGCCAGAGTGACTGAGGAGCTGAATAAAAATTTCGTTTCAATAATCTCATATAGCGATGAAAATGATTTTGTACCGCAAGAGTTATGGCAGCCCGGCACCCCTGCTATCTGGTTTTTAAAACCAAACGGGGAACCTATGTTTAATCCGCTTATGGGCGCAATGGATGCCGAGAATTTTTTAAAGGCGCTTGCCATTGTAAAAGAAGAGTTTAGCAAAGGGAAAAAGTAGATAATGATTTTTACAAATTCAAAAAGCACTGATTTTAAAGTCCAGTTTGATGAGCTTCTAGGACGAGGCAAAATGGACATGGCTCATGTAAGTGCTATTGTCGGAAATATTATAGGCGAAATAAGAAGTAATAAAAATCAAGCTTTAAAAGAGCATATAGCAAAGTTTGACAACTGGACTCCAAAAAATGATGATGAGCTTAAAATCTCAACTGAATCAATGAGCAGAGCTTATGCCAATCTTGATGAAAAACTTAAATTCGCTCTGCATCTGGCGTATGACAGAATTAAAGTTTACCATGAGAAGCAAAAGCCCAGGTCTTGGTTTGACGATGAGCCAAACGGGATAATACTAGGGCAGAGAGTTACGCCTGTTGATAGTGCAGGGCTCTATATTCCTGGAGGCAAGGCCGCTTATCCGTCATCGCTGCTAATGAATGTCATTCCTGCTCAGGTTGCAGGAGTTAAAAAGATAGTTGTATGTACGCCGACACCAAATAATGAACCAAACGAGCTTCTTCTTGCGGCTTGTCACCTATGCGGAGTGGACGAAGTTTACAAAGTCGGCGGAGCCAGCGCAATCGCGGCTATGGCTTATGGGACACAGACTGTTCCAAAGGTTGACGTTATTACAGGACCGGGAAATATCTTTGTGGCAACTGCAAAAAAGATGGTTTTTGGCGATGTAAATATAGATATGATAGCAGGACCGAGCGAAATTGGCATTTTAGCCGACGATAGCGCAAATCCTTCACATATGGCAATCGACATGTTGTCTCAAGCAGAGCACGATGAGATGGCAAGCTCCATTCTAATCACTCCATCACAGAAGTTGGCTGATGAGGTTAAAATTGAGATTGAAAAATGGTTAAAAAAGCTTCCAAGAGAAGAGATAGCGAGAAGATCCATCGAGGAACGCGGAGCAATTATAGTAACCGCAGATATGGAAGAAGCGATTACACTGATGAACCAAATAGCGCCTGAGCACTTGGAAGTCGCGACTATCTCTCCTTTTGAGCTCCTTCCGCTTATCAAACATGCCGGAGCAATTTTTCTAGGACATAATACGCCCGAGGCAATCGGCGATTATGTGGCAGGCCCTAACCATACGCTTCCGACAGGCGGAACTGCCAAATTTTACTCTCCTCTTGGGGTTGAAAATTTTATGAAAAAGACATCAATTATCTCTTTCAGCCAAAAGGCTATAAACGAGATAGGCGAAGAGTGTGCACTTATAGCAAACATAGAGGGGCTCACCGCACACGAACAGTCGGTCAGAGTAAGACTTAAAAAATAAAACTAGTTTTTGCTTTATAAGAAACGATAAAAATTTATATGTAAAATGCCCTTATATTTTAATATAAAGGCGTTATCATGTTACATCCTGCTTCAGTACACTTCGCGGTAGTTCTACCTTTAATAGCTCTAATCATAGGTTTGGTTTATCTTCTTAAGCCGAGTGAGACACTTCAAAAATTATCTACGGGTTTCATACTGTTTGCCGCAATTTTTGTCGGGATTGCATTTTTAACAGGCAAAGAGGATGCCGGAGAGGTTTTTGAATTTCTCTCAAGCGACGGAAAATCAGCCCTTGGAGAGCACGCAAAACTTGGAAAATATTTGGCAATAGCTATGGGTTTGGCGGCAGTCGTTAATCTCTTTGGATATTTTAAAAGGATTTATAAAGTAGAACTTTTATCAATTATTCTAGTTGCTGCAGTTAGTGCCGGTGTACTCTATCAAGGAAAAATGGGCGGAGAGGTCACCTACAAGCACGGTGCTCATGTGACCGGATACTCTGAAGGAAAAGCATGTCTTGAAGAAAAAGCTCTGTTTGAAGATGATGAGAATGAGTAAAAAATAACTTTAAAATATTCACATAAATAAAAATTATTATAAAATTATCACATTTTTATAACTAATTTAAGCTTTATATAGGTAGTATTCTTCTAATGAGAATTTCTATGTTTTTTTAGAATGAGGACTTCTTTTTTAAAAGATTAACCATAGTAATAAATCTGAACATTCGTCTATTAAAAGACTATAAGGAGAATATATGCAATTAGGCTTCCTAGTTGACTTACATCTGTGTATGGGATGTAAGGGGTGTGAAATCGCATGTAAAGTGGAAAATGAAGTTCCGCTTAGCACATGGAGACTTCGTGTTAAATATGTTGATGTTGGAACTTTTCCTGAAACAAGAAGAACATTTACGCCTTTAAGATGTAATCACTGTGAAAACGCACCGTGTGAAAGAATCTGTCCGGTTAGTGCGCTTCACTATCTGGATAACGGTATTGTAAATATAGATAAAGAGCGTTGTATCGGCTGTGCCGGCTGTGTCATGGCTTGTCCTTACGGAGCTATTTATATAGATCCTCAAACACAAACTGCAGACAAATGTACATATTGTGCTCACCGTGTGGCTTCAAGTATGATGCCTGCTTGTGTTGTTGCATGTCCTGTTCAAGCAAATATTTTTGGTGACCTTGAAGATCCAACTTCAAATATTTCTAAATATATTCAAGTTAATCAAGGTGGAGTTCAAGTGCGTAAACCTGAAAAAGGGACGAATCCTCACCACTACTATGTAGGCGGCGGAAATGTTACCCTTAATCCTCTTGCTTCTCAGAGAATGCAGGGTCATAATCTGTTTAATAACATAACAACACTTCCTGTTGGAGGACACCACTAATGGCACATGAAATATTGGCAGCAACAAACGCTGTAGTAACTTTAGATGTAGCTCTTCCAGGTATAGTTTGGCCATGGCTAGTTACGGTTAATATGTGGGCAAAAAGTATTGGTACGGGTGTTATATTTATGCTTTTCATACTTCTTAGAATGCATCCGGAATCAGCTAAAAATCTAAGATTTCCGACTGCAATAGTAGCTTTTGTTTTTATTAACATTTTCTTGCTTTTCACATTGGCTGATTTACATCAACCGTTTAGAATGTGGCATATATTTGTTTATTCAAACTGGACGTCTGCAATAGCAATCGGTTCTTTTATGGCATCGACATTTTTGGGTCTTTTGACTTTCTTAGGATACCTAGCTTATAAAAAAGATTATGCTACTTTTGACAAAATATTGCTTTGGACAACGATTTTAGCAATTCCGGTAACGCTTTATACTGCCAGTTTAATGGCTCAGTGTACAGCTCGTGAACTATGGCAAATGCCGACAGAATCTGCACAAATGATTCTAGCGGCACTGCTTTCGGGTTCTGCTTTTATGATTTTGATGGGCGGAAACAAACTTAGCGGCGAAGCAAAAAATACTTTAGCTGTTATTCTTGGTTTAAGTGCGTTGATGTCATTTATTATCTACATGTCAGAATATATATTCGGACCGATGAAAGCAGAAGAAGTTGCTGCAACTCTTGATTATATTAAGGGTCATGGACAATATACTGTAATGTTTTGGCTAGGTCAATGGATGGCTTACCTTTTACCGATGTTGTTTATAGTATTGAGTAGAGTTAGTAAATCTGAGAGTATTTTAAAACTTGCAGCGATTTTAGCATTAGTTGGTTTAGCAATAGTTAAACATGTATGGCTAATGATTCCACAATTATTACCAATGAGCTAGGGAGAATATTTTAATGTATTTACAAAGTAGAAGAACATTTTTAAAAGGCGCTGCATTTACTGTTGCAGGTGCTGCTATTGCAAGAGGCGTATTTACAACTGATGCTATCGCTGAATCTGTTAGCGAGAGCAAGTTTACAAATACTCCTAATTCACTATCATTTTATCCTCCGATGAGTGAGTGGAATGACTTTAAAGAGTTAGATGGAGATGATTGGAAAAGAGGCGGTATTGATCGTCACGGCGTTAGAAGTGAATCAAATCCTGACGGTATAGAAGTTAATGATTTTATGATAATCCCGACGGCATGTTCAAACTGTGAAGCTTCTTGTGGCTTAACTGCATGGGTTGATAAAAAATCATTTACGGTAAAAAAATATATGGGTAATCCTTTCCATCCGGGAAGTCGTGGCCGTAACTGTGCAAAAGGTTATGCCGTTCAATCCCAAATGTATGATCCGGATCGTATAGCATTCCCACTTAAGCGTGCTCCAGGCTCTGCTCGTGGAGAGGGTAAATGGATTCGTACTACCTGGGACGAAGCTATGACTACCATTGGTAACAAAATGGCTGAGACTATTGAGAAGGGTGATGAAATCTCAAAAAAATCAGTAATGTTCCACATTGGCCGTCCAAATGAGAACGGTTTCGTTCCGGCTATCTGGCACACATTAGGTATGGATGCTTATAACTCACATACAAACATCTGTTCTGCAAATGGTCGTACGCCTACAATTCAATTTGCAAATGATGATAGAACTTCACCAGACTGGGCAAATGCCAAGTTGATTTTCTTAAATTCATCACATGCGGCAGATGCTGGTCACTATTTTGCTCAATCAGCAGCATTTATCGCAGATGCTAGAGCCAAGGGTGCTAAGATGGTCGTAATGGACCCTCGTCTCTCAAACTCTGCTGGTATGGCTGATCTTTGGATTGCTGCATGGCCAGGTACTGAGCCGGCTATCTACCTTTACTTAACACAAAGAATTCTAAATGAAAACAAAGTAGATAAAGATTTTGTTAAAAAATGGATTAACTGGGAAGTATTTTTAGATAATAAAAAATATTTAGAGTTTATGGTTAGCAAGGGGTATATCTCTAAAGTTCCGAGTGGAGATGATTTTGATACTTTCTTGGCTGTTCTAAAAGAGCTCTACTCTCCTTACACATTAGATTACACTGTGAAAGAGACGCATGTACCGGCGTACAAACTTGAAGCGCTTTATGATATATTTATATGGGCTGGTGATGCCATATCTTCATATTTCTGGAGAGCATCTGCTGCAGGAAATCGTGGTGGCTGGATGGGTGGACGCACTGGTTACTTCGCCCTTGCACTTCGTGGTGCAATTGGACCGGAGGGTGGAACATTTTTCCACCACTGGCATGTAATTTCTGTATCAGGCAAAGGTGGAAGTTCAACTGTCGGTCAGGGAATGCGCGGCGAAAATATTCCAAAGGTCGATGTTTATAATGAGCTGACATATCCGCCGGAATGGCCTCTATCATCTTATGAGATGTCATACCTTCTGCCGCATCTTCTAACAGATACAGAGTGGCAAAATAAGTGGACAGCAAAAGGGTTTAAAATTCCAAACAAGCTCTCTGTATATATCCCTCGTATGTATAATCCGGTTTGGATTAATCCAGATGGATTTAGATGGATAGAGACTCTAAAAGATGAGTCTAAGATGGAACTTACTATGAATCTATCTCCGGTATGGTCTGAGACAAACTGGTATATGGACTATGTTTTACCGGTTGGACTTGCAGGTGAGAGACATGACCAGCACTCTGAGGCTACAATGCCTGCTCGTTGGACATCTTTCCGTCAGCCTGTTTTAAGAGTTGCTCTAGAAAAAGCTGGATGGAAACCTAAAAACCCTGCTCGTGCTACACTTGAAGCTCATATAAAAGCAGGTCTTGGTGAAGTTTGGGAAGATAATGAGTTCTGGTTTGAAATGTGTGTCAACTATATTGATCCGACAGGAAAACTTGGTATTAAAAAAATGTGGGAATCTAAAAAGAACCCAGGTAAACCGGTTACTATTGCAGAGTGGTATGATGCGGCGTTTGGCGACAACTTGCCAAATCTAAAAGCAACTGCAACAACAGATGAGAGATACAAGAATTCAGAATACCCTGTATATGAGTATCTGAGAGATTACGGTGCTTGGATGGAAGAGAATAACATCTACTCTGCGCAAGAGCGTGAAATCAAAGATGACGGAGAAAACTACATCTCTCATGGTCATAAATATGATAAAAAGCATGTTCATATAAACAAGAGAACAGGTGTAATGACTGCAGAGTCACACGGACAAACACAACCTATCGGTATTGAAATTGACGGTAAAAAAATGGAAGGTTTTGCTACGCTTGACAAGAAGCTTGACTTCTTCTGTGAGTGGTTGGCAGATGATTGGAAATGGCCTGAGTATGCTATTCCGTTCTATCCAAGAACTGATAAAGAGAAAGAGGAGATGGTTCATCTTGTGTCTCAAGTAAATCACTCTTTTATGACGGAGGAAAATTCATATGCATTAAATACGGTTTTCCGTCTGCCGTATAATATCCATACGCGTTCAGCTAACTCTAAGCACTTGATGGAGATTTCACAAAACCATGACCCAATCTGGATTTCAACCGGAGATGCTGCTCGTCAAGGGTTTAAACGAGGAGATGCTATCCGCGTAAAAATCGTAGACAGCTTAACCGGCATAGTGTCAGGTCATTTTGTTGCTATGGCAGTGCCGACAGAGGGAGTTCTTCCGGGTACACTTGCTTGTTCACACCATGGCGGAAGATGGAAATTGACTAACTCTGTTACTATTCCAAATGGAGTGAGTGACGGCAAGGTTGATCCAAAACCAATAGCAAGAAATATTAACGATCCTAAATTTGTGGCTCATCCGGTTGAAAATGTCGGTAAAGATGGAGCACAGATTAAAATTGAAGATTATAGCGGAAAAGCCGGAGTCAATAGTTTTGGTGTTCCAACAGCTGAAGTTCAAATGGATGGCAAAGAGGGCAAACTCAAATATATAGAGGGCATCAAGCCATTCAAAGCAGAGAGATTTGCTGACTACAACAGAGACAGCGGAAACATCTGGTGGGATGGACTTAGCGGTTCATGGCAAAATGCTGTTGCGGCACCACATCCAGATCCAATCTCAGGTATGCACTGCTGGCATCATAAAGTTATTTTAGAGCCAGCACAAGCCGGTGATAAAATAGGTGATATTCACGTAAATTATGATAACAACTTTAAAGTTTATCAAGGATGGAGAGATAAGCTTACGCGTGGTTTAGATGAAAACTCTACACTTCGTCGTCCAGAGCATATTAAACGCCCTTGGGTGCCTTTATCTCATAAAGCATACGAAGTTAAAATCAAAGACTAACTTCTTCTTCTCAATGCAAGGCGTATAAATTCGCTTTGTATTGAATCTTTTTTAATCTATCCACCACATTCTAAGCCATAATCCAATTGTACTTGTATAACCTACATCGCTATAGAAAAATTC
>DAIDMU010000005.1 GCA_027448805.1 Sulfurimonas sp.
AACCCCGTTAAGACGGGGCATCTGTATATCTGAGAGAATAATGTCATAATACTTAGACTCTTTTGCGTAAAACTCTTTATATTTTCTAGAGTAATATTTTCATTAAACTCTTTTGTTTCACCATTAATTATAAGTTTCATTTATTCTCTTTTATTGTAATAATATCTTATTTTCTTGAATATATAATCAATAATAGATATAATCATTTGATAAAATAATCACAAAGGGTAGTAAATATGTTGAATTCCAAAGAGTTGTTAATTCACACTAAAAAGTTATCCATTCTTTTTGTTGAAGATCATGATGATCTCAGGGAAAATACAAGAGAGATACTGAAAACTTTTTTCAATCAGGTTGATAGCGCAAACAATGGCGAAGAGGCAATCAGAAAATATAAAGAGTTTTACGCAAAAGAGTCTAAGTATTATGACATTATTCTCTCAGATATACAGATGCCCCGTCTTAACGGGGTTGAAATGGTAGAAAATATTTACAATATAAACCCTGAGCAGATTGTTATAATTCTCTCTGCACACGATGACACGAAGTATTTACTCCCACTGATTAATTTAGGAATTGAACAATTTATAAAAAAACCTATTGATTACCAAGATTTACTAAAGGTACTTCTAAGAGCAGCAAAAAAAGTGACACAACTAGGCACTGAGAACAACAGTAACAACAGCTCAACATTAGTAAAACTAAACGGTTCATCCACATTCAATAAAGAGACAAACATACTGCAGGTTAACGGTTCAATGGTCACTTTGACGAAATATGAGATACTGTTTTTACAGCTTCTTAGCGATAACGTCGGTAAAATATACTCAAATGAAGACATTACCGCTTATTACAGCTCGCTTAGTGAATGTTTAGATATCGTCAATATAAGAAAGCTTGTTTCAAAACTGAGAAAAAAACTGCCTGATAACTGTATTGAGAGTATTTACGGAATCGGTTACAGGATAGTGCCAAATTTTGAAAAGTAGATTGTAAAGCTATAACCGCCTACCCTATATGAGATAGCAGATCGCTATGCACGAAAGCATTGCTGCTTGCTATGATATGATTATCAAGCGTGTACTCTTCGCCCTTCTCATTTGATATCGCTCCAAGAGCTTCTTCTACTATCAATATCCCTGCCGCAACATCCCAAGGCTTAAGATTGCACTCATAGTATGCTTCAAACTTTCCGCATGCAACATAGCACAAATCAATTGCCGCGGAGCCTGTTCTGCGGATGTCTCTAGTTACTGGGAGAAGATTTGCCATAGTGCGAAGAACCCACTCATAATCCTCTCCCTTTGTAACTTTAGTGTAAGGAAATCCGGTAGCAATTAGAGACTGCTGAAAATCACGCTGTTTTGAGACAAAAATCTGCTTGCCGTTTAAAAATGCGCCCCTGCCCCGCTCTGCACTAAAACACTCATCCAAAACAGGATTGTAAACCACGCCTGCGATAGGTTTGCCATCTTCCCAGATGCCGACCGAAATGGCACAAAACGGCAATCCGTGAATGAAGTTTGTAGTGCCGTCAATCGGGTCAATGTATATCGCTTTTTTAGGATGCGTAATATCTTTTGTGCTCTCTTCCCCGATTATCTCAAAATCAGGAAATGCCTCTTGCAGACTTTTGCTCAAATGCTTCTCAATAGCCACGTCATACTCTGTAACAAGGTCAACCGTGCCCTTATACTGCACATTTTTATCCGCGCGATAGCCTTGTAAAAAAAGTTCTCTACACTCTAAAACGATATCTATTAGTTTTTCTATAATCATAAACGCAATTCTAACATGTTAGATTTAATACTGAATGGAAAAGTGAGTTATGTAAGCAGTAATTTATTTAAACTAAAGTTGTCTTAATTATTAGTGACATACACTACTTGATTTATAGCTTTTTTTGATTTTTTTGAAAGTTTATTGTTTGAGAAGTTTTGCAGTGGTGGGTTCTGAGTGACTCGAACACTCGACCGCTCCGTTATGAGCGTAGGACCATAATAAGCTGAGTTAAAACTAAATGTATAAGAAAAGTGAATATTAAAAGGAATGTTTAATAAATTTAAAAGTGGTTTATCGCCCTCTGCAAGGTACTTTTAAAACTTTTCAAAACTCCATTAATAGCAAAAGATTCTATTTTATCATCTATATTAAACCATATTTTCAAGCCATTTTTCATCGTGAGCAAATTATCTTTTAATGTCTATTTCTATCTATCTCTGCTTATCTCTGTCTCTAAAGTGAACACCCAAGTGAACACCCAAAATATAACTATAAAGATAGGTTGAAAACTTTATATCAAAATCAGTTCTTCATTTTTTTCATCATATCTATAATTTACTATTTCACCGGTTATAATAAGTTCAATTACCTGCTCAATAATTTCAAGGGGTAAAATAAACCACTCTCTAGGTGTAAATCTCTTTCCATCATCTCCAAAAATATCCACATTGAGGCAAACTTTTCCAAAAAACCTATGGATTAGTTGTTCAAACTTTTGCGTGTTCATATTATAAGTTTCATAAACACTTATAATTCTAACAGGTGCCATCAAATATGTCGGTTCATTGATGGCATTTTTTATTCTATCTTTTACATCTGTTGTTGAGTAGCCGATTTTGTATAAATTTTTAATGGAAGAGATTTTATCATCTTGACTTAAAGATTCCAGTATATAGACATATCCGCTTTTATTGTCTTCATCCGTTATTTGAGAAAGTTTATTCAAAACCCTCTCTTCATGTTCACTGACAAAATAACCGTCTTCATAAAGCCCTTTTCCGAATGAGCGAAGAAGCATATTTGATTCGGTGCCGTTTTCAAATATTATCTTTGTTCTGGCGTCCAGCTTATTAAATTTATCTTTTTGAGGTTTGAATATTTTTTCCAAATATGCCAAAATACCCTTAAGAACAAAAAAATTACCCTCTTCAAAAAATCTTTCATTAAACTTTACGAGTTTTCTATTTCCACTATTTAGATCATTTTGTACATCTTCAAAAAGCTGCTCATATTTATCAAACTCTTTACAATGTTTTCTTTGAGCCACAAAATCAGTCTGCTCACGCTCTTTGGGAATGTTTTTTAAAGTAAAAATATCATCACTATCATCACTTCCAAGCAATCCAAAAACATCATCATTTAAAATATCATCTATGGAGTTTATCTCCACCTCTTGCAAGATGTTAAATCTATCGTAAGGCTTTAGATACTCGATTTTCTCAGGATTTTGGCGAATACCTTCAAGCCTTGCATGCAAAGTTCTCTCCTGCATATTTGTTGATTTTTTAGGTTCGCTTCCATTTTTATCTATAAAAGTGTTAATTTCTTCAAAACTGGACATCAATCTGTCATCTTCATTTAGAGCTTTTGCTCTTGATTTTGGCTCATTTAAAAGACCAAGCGGATCATCTGCTAAAATCTCATCTAGCGAGTACTCAACCATTTGCTCTCTCTCGTCTTAGCTTATTTAAATAAATAAGTGCTTCTGCCATCCTCTTTTCCGTAAACTCTCGACTATTTATATCCGGCATTCTTCCGTGTTCGCTTTTGAATGCGGGAATTTTTTTATAAAGGATTACTGCCTCTTCTGGTGTCATCTCTATTCTTGTTGCTTCGATGCTCTCTTGTATGAGTTTGAGTGTTTGAGTCGTAACCGATTTAGACAAGATCTCAAAGGCCCTCTGAAATGGATTTATCTGGTCAATCAAGTCAATATGAAGCTCATCAATATTTACAAATTTATCCGCCATTTTGATGAATTTTTTATCGCCGCTTTCTATGATATGCCCATTCTTAACAACACTATCGACTACTACATGTTGTCTTAGCTCTTCTACTTCTGTCTCATTCAAATCTGGGTATTTAATTTTGATAATTTTTGGTATTAAGACTCTGTTTATAACTTCCGCGTCAAGATTTCCTGGGATCGCTTTTATCATCACATCATCTTGTAATATGGCGGCTTTTAAGTCGTTTAGGTCTGATTCGATTATATCTTCAACTCTTTTGCTCGTAGGTGGTTTAAAACCTCTGATTTTGAGTTCTCCTTTTTTGTTTGGTTCAGTATCATTTTCAAATCTCGGTTTAAACTTAAAATTTGGTGCCAAAACTTGCTCCATCAAAAGTGATGCTGTGATGGCTTTGAGCATATTATTTACACTGAGTTTCACTTCCAAATCTTGAGCATCTGGCTGAGCTATGAGGTTTGTAAACTGTGCATGGGTTTTATTGTCGCTGTCTCTTGTAGCTCGTCCGATGATTTGGATGATTTCTGTAAGTGAACTTCTATATCCAACAGTTAAAGCATGTTCACAATAAGGCCAATCAAATCCCTCTTTTGCCATACCTAGAGCAATGATTAAGTCCATATCGTCCACGCTATTTATATTTCGCAGATAGTTTACGACCTTTTCTCTCACTTTTTGGTCGTCATTGACCAAATCTGCCACTTTTAAAAGCTTCTCATCACTTGCTCTTTTTACGATTATAATGCCATCTTCTGTTATTTGCTCAACTGTTCCTATGCTGTCTAGAATAGTATCTACCTCTTTATGCTTGTCTTTTGTAGATTCGCCGGAGTTTACATTCGGGATGTGCAAAATCGTTTTTTTGTCTGTATCAAGTATCTCGCCTATGGCGCTTGTGTATCGACCTTGATAGAAGTGATAGCCTATACCTAAAGATTTTAGATGTTCGTAACCATTTAACTGCTCATAGTAGTTGTAAGTCACTTTTGAAAACTTCGCTTCATCTTCAGGCAAAAGTACAGGTACACTGTCGCCTCTAAAGTATGAGCCAGTCATAGCCACAATCTGCACTGTAGAGTTTTCCATAACAGATCTGATTAACTCTCCTAGCTGATTTTCTCCATCGGCTGAAACATGGTGAAACTCATCGATAGCCAATAGAGTGTTGTTAAACTTTGCATCATCAAGCTCTTTAAAGGCAAATCTTAGTGTGGCATGAGTACAGATGAGAATTTTTTCATCACTTGCCATAAACTTTTTAAAGGCTTCTACTTTGCTTTTCTCCCCACCTGGAGTACAAAGATTGTAAAGTGGGTTTGGTTCCCATGAAGCAAAAAAACCGTTTGATGCTAAATCAGTCACACCAAACGATCCGCCGATTGATCGCTCTGGAACGGCAACTATCACTTTTGAAATACCTTGATGATAGAGCTTGTCAAGTGCCACAAACATCAAAGCTCTTGACTTTCCAGAAGCAGGTGGAGCTTTGAGCAGCAAGTATTGTTCATTTCTAGCTTCATACGCTTTTGCTTGCATATCTCTCATACCAAAATTGTTCGTTTTTTTACTCTCGCCCGTTTGTGCGTATGCTACTTCTATGATATTCATCATTTTTATTTTATTCCTCTATATCTTCGTTTTCAAATTCAAAATCATTCACCCATTTTTCCCTACTTTTTGACATTTGAAAGCCTGTTGGTGTAGGTTTAAATGGCTGTTTAGGCGAAACATTGTGTGATTGAAATTCTCTAAGGCTTTTAATATCTATTTCTCCAACAATTAGATAGTCATGCTTACCACCTTTAACTTGTACAATATCTCTAAAAAAAGACTCTTTATATGGAGCTCTTATTCTACTATCGCCATATTTTCGATTATTGACCTGCACTACATATGAATGAATATCCAATGCAGCAGATTCAACATAAGAGTTAAAAGAGTTTACATCTTTATTCCATTCAATGACAAATAAACTATCTATTTCACCTCTTAACCTTGCTCTATTTTGAATATCTGTTAATTCATTGCATACTAAAGTTGAAAAGAAAAAATTTCCGTGCTGATACACATCTTTCATATCATATTTTTTATCAGAATCTGCAATAAGTTTTATTTTGGCAATATCATATAAATCAATTCCTTCTTGATAAGCAGCTACAGTTTTATCTTGTCTATAAAATTTTAAATATTTATAACCTAAATCATCAGAAATCAAAAACATCATTACTGCATTGTAAACAATTTTTTGTTTAGTTTTATCTATATCATGAATATATTCAACCCCTGTAATTAAGGATATATTATTTATCAATAATTTTTTAGATATTAACCAAGCCCATTCTTGAGGAATTGCTAGTTCTGGTAATACAAGATAATCTGGTCTTTTTTTTACTGCTTCATTCACAATTTCTTCTAATTGTTGAAATCTTTTTAATGTTTTATTTGGTTTTTCTATTACAGAATCTTTCCAATAACTATTTTCAACCTTGAAATTTGTAATAGCTACATTGACTTTCTCTGCATCATCAAGTTTTTTGTTACCAATTCTTTTTATATTTGGTTTCAAATCGTTGTCTTCTTGTTTCACATCTGTTGACTTATCTCCAAGATCACTATTATTACCTCTAATAGCATTAACAATTTTTACAAAACCATTATTCTCTTTGTTTAAAATAATTGATAAATCTAAAGGATTCAATAATCTTGTTGAAAAAATAAGTGGCAAATTACTTATATTGATCTTTAGCTCTGAAACGACAACTTCTCTTATTTGATTAATAGAGCTTAAAAAGTCTTCTTTCGAATCTGAAATATCAATTTCAAATAGACTGATATTATCTATTTTGAGATTCTT
>DAIDMU010000006.1 GCA_027448805.1 Sulfurimonas sp.
TAGTCTCAGAAGCTGAACTAAAAGCAATGATTGTAGACAAATAATGAGCAAAATTTCTCCTTTAGCAATTATCGAAGATGGCGCAGTTATAGGCAAAAATGTTGAGATTGGCGCATACTGCTTTATCTCCGCGGAGGCTACTATCGGTGATGGAACCAAAATAGAACAAAACAGTTGTATTTACGGAAAAACAACCATAGGCAAAAAGAACCATATATTCTCACATGCCGTAATCGGTTCGGCTCCGCAAGATTTGAAGTTTGCGGGCGAAGATGTAGAGCTGATAATAGGCGATAACAACAAGATTAGAGAGTTTACTCTTTTTAATCCCGGTACAAAAGGCGGCGGCGGAAAAACAATCATCGGTTCGCACAACCTTTTTATGGGCTATGTGCATATCGGGCATGATGTAATAATCGGCAACCACTGTATTTTGGCAAATGCCGCAACACTTGCAGGACATGTCGAGATGGGAGACTATGCAGTAATCGGCGGAATGACACCTATTCATCAATTTGTTCATATAGGCGAGTATGCGATGATTGCGGGCGCATCTGCCTTAGCTCAGGATGTTCCTCCGTTTTGTATGGCAGAGGGAAATCGCGCAACACTCAGAGGATTAAACCTAACCGGACTTAGAAGAAACATAAAACGCGAAGAGATAGACGAGATAAAGTCGGCTTACAAAGAACTTTTTGAAGCCGGAAAACCGCTTAAAGATGTTGCGAACGAACTTTTAGAAAAAACTGCAAGTTTGCGTGTTCAGTCACTTTGCAATTTTGTTCTTAAAACCAAACGCGGAATCCCTTATGAAAGAAAGAAAACTGATGGCTAAAAAAGCACAAGTGCTTTGGGCTCTCTGCCGAAGAGAACCAAGCGTTAACGTAGGTAACGGAATTACTTCCGGCACCGTAATAATTAGTAAGAGGAAAAATTTATGATTTTTAGAACTTGCAGCTTTTGCGATGCTCACGAGAGTGACGCAAATCCGCTAATTGCCGGAAACGGTGTGTATATATGTAAAAATTGTGTTATTTCTGCCTATAAGATAATGTTTGGGGATGATAAAGTTTCTGACACATCAAAAAATAGTGAGTTGGTCGATGCGGTAACAAAACTGATGACACCTAAAGAGCTGAATGGTTTTTTAGCAGATTACATCATTGGTCAGGAGCGCGCCAGAAGACTCTTAAGTGTAGCCGTATATAACCATTATAAAAGAATTTTTAAAACTCACAATGTAAAAGATGATGAGACGGAAATTGCAAAATCAAACGTTCTTCTAATAGGTCCAACGGGAAGCGGAAAAACGCTTATGGCTCAAACTATTGCCAGAGTATTGAATGTTCCTATTGCTATTGCAGATGCTACAAGTCTTACTGAGGCTGGATATGTCGGAGAGGATGTTGAAAACATTTTAACAAAACTTCTTCAAGCGGCAGACGGAGATGTGCAAAAAGCCGAGAGAGGAATAGTTTTTATAGATGAGATAGATAAAATTTCTCGTATGAGCGAAAATCGCTCTATCACTCGTGATGTCTCCGGTGAAGGCGTTCAGCAGGCACTGCTCAAGATTATAGAGGGAGCCGTTGTAAATATTCCGCCAAAGGGCGGCAGAAAGCATCCGAATCAAGAGTTTATTGCAATTGACACGACGGGGATTTTATTTATCTGCGGCGGTGCATTTGACGGTCTTGATGAGATACTGAAGAAAAAGCAGGGCGAGAATGTTTTGGGCTTTGGTCATGACAAAAAGAGCAAAAAAGAGCAGAAAATGAGCTACGACATGGTTGAACCGGATGATTTGGTCGGCTATGGTCTTATTCCTGAGCTTGTCGGCCGTCTTCCGATAATTGCTTCACTCAATGAGATTACGGAAGATGACATGGTTCGCATTTTAACAGAACCGAAAAATTCAATAATCAAACAGTATAAAAAACTATTTTCAATCGACAATGTTGAACTTAACTTTGAAGAGGATGCGCTAAGAGCAATCGCAGCCAAATCAATAAAAAGAAAGACTGGCGCTCGCGGACTTCGCGCAATTTTAGAAGAGAATATGATAGATATTATGTATGAACTTCCGGAATACAGCGGGTATGAAGTTTTAATAACAAAAGCGGTAATAGATGACGGAGAAGCTCCGGTCTATATCAAAAAACACTCAAAACAAATAGCATAAGGCAGCATAATGATATTTAACAAACTAATCGGGCTTTTTTCAAATGATTTATCTATAGATTTAGGAACAGCAAACACAATCGTAATAGCAAAAGGCAGAGGTATCATCATAAATGAGCCCTCTGTTGTCGCCGTTAAAACAGGCAAATTTGGTCATCAGAGAGTTCTGGCGGTCGGACATGAAGCAAAAGAGATGGTAGGTAAAACTCCAGGCAACATTAAAGCAATCCGCCCAATGCGCGACGGTGTCATAGCCGACTTTGACATGACTGAGAAGATGATTAGAAAATTCATCGAAAAAGCTCACGGGAGAAGCTCTCTCATAAGCCCAAGAATTATCATCTGTGTTCCTTACGGCTTAACACAGGTTGAGAGAAAAGCGGTTCGCGAATCGGCTCTTAGCGCTGGAGCAAGAGAGGTTTTTCTTATTGAAGAGCCGATGGCAGCGGCAATCGGAGCAGGTATTGACATTCGTGAGCCTCAAGGAAATCTGGTAGTAGACATCGGCGGCGGTACGACTGAGATAGGTGTTGTTTCACTCGGCGGACTTGTACTTTCAAAATCAATCCGTACAGCCGGAGATAAGATAGACCAAGCGATTGTCAACTACATTAGAAAAAAATACAATCTTCTAATAGGTGAGAGAGTTGCCGAAGAGATTAAGATAAATATAGGAACTGCCGTAACTCTTGATGAAGAGCTAAGAATGGTTATTACGGGCAGAGACCAGGTTGAGGGACTTTTAAGCTCTGTTGAACTGACAAGCGAAGATGCAAGAGAGGCTATGAGAGAACCTCTTAAAGAGATTGCGGAAGCACTTCGCGATGTACTGGAGCAGATGCCCCCAGATTTGGCCGGCGACATTGTAAACCACGGTATTATATTAACAGGTGGTGGAGCACTTATCCGCCAACTTGACAAATATCTCTCAGATATTATTAAAATATCTGTTTACGTTGCAGATGAGCCGCTTCTTGCAGTTGCTCGCGGAACCGGCCGTGCGTTAGAAGAGATAGATTTGCTACAAGAACTATTTGAAAATGAATAAGGGGCTATTTAGCTTTTTTTCAATATTTATTGCACTCTTAGTGGGTGCATTATATTATACCGATATTATTCAATCCCCTTTTATCTCCGTTTTAAACGGTATAAAATCAAACTACCATGCCACAACAGAATTTATCGACAAACAAATAAACAAATATTTTTTTCAAGCCAGACATATCGAAGAGCTAGAAAAAAAACTTCAAAAATACGAGAACAACCATTTAGTTATGCAGCAGTTGGCTTCTGAGATAAATGACATCTTTGTGCAAAATCGCTCAAGTTTTAAAACAGATCCAAATGTAGAACTTGTAAGAACAATTTCATATCAAAAATTTGGTGACCAAAACAGGATATGGCTGGAGATTGACGACTACAACTCTTCACGCGTCTACGGACTGACGTATAATGAGCTTGTTGCGGGCATTGTTGTCTCACACAACGGCAGACCGCTTGGGCTGTTAAACAGTGATACAAAAAGTTCATATGCTGTATATGTGGGCAAAGAGAGTGCACCCGGAATTGTTCATGGTAACAATTCAAAACATCTGCTTGTAAAATTTATTCCGGCTTGGTTTTTAATAGAAGCAGGAGACGAAGTCGTAACTTCAGGTTTAGATGAGATCTTTTTTAAAGGGTTAAAAGTCGGAACCGTTGTCTCCGTTACAAAATCGCAAGGTTATCAAACCGCAGTTATTGAGCCATTCTACAAAGCCAAAGATCCAAACTATTTTCATATGATAAAAAAAGTCAGATAACTCATCAAATCTTAAGTGCTTTTTACCTATAATAAGCAAATTTTTTTATGAACATATTAAAGGTAAAAAATGCCAAAACGCACCGACATTCATACTATATTACTTATTGGTTCAGGTCCAATCATCATCGGTCAAGCTTGTGAATTTGACTACTCAGGAACCCAAGCCGTTAAAACACTAAAAGAGCTCGGATACCGCGTAGTTCTCATCAACTCTAATCCAGCTACCATTATGACAGACCCTGAATTTGCCGACAGAACATATATCGAGCCTATAAGAGAAGATGTAATTTCAAAAATTATCAGAGATGAAAAAGTAGATGCTATTCTTCCTACGATGGGCGGACAAACTGCTCTTAATGTGGCTACTAAAATGTATGAAAAAGGTATGTTGGAAGGTGTTGAATTTTTAGGCGCATCGCCCGAAGCTATTCACAAAGGCGAAGACCGTTCAGCTTTTAAAGATGCTATGATAAAAATAGGAATGGACCTGCCATTCTCGATGTACGCATACAATATGGATGACGCACTAAAAGCTGCCGAGACAATAGGTTTTCCTATAATTATCCGTGCCTCATTTACACTTGCCGGCGGTGGAAGTGGCGTTGCTTACAATATGGACGAATTTAAAAAGCTTGCTCAACGCGGACTTGACGAATCTCCTGTTAGCGAAATTTTAATAGAAGAGTCTCTTCTTGGCTGGAAAGAGTATGAGATGGAAGTTATCCGTGACAAAGCGGATAACTGCATTATCGTCTGTTCTATCGAAAACTTTGACCCGATGGGTGTTCATACGGGCGACTCAATAACCGTTGCTCCGGCTCTGACATTAACAGACAAAGAGTATCAGCGTATGCGCAACGCCTCTTTTGATATCTTAAGAGAAGTCGGTGTTGATACCGGCGGAAGCAATGTTCAGTTCTCAATTGACCCGCGCACTGGAAGAATGATAGTTATCGAGATGAACCCTCGTGTTTCTCGCTCATCTGCTCTGGCTTCCAAGGCGACTGGATACCCTATTGCATCATTTTTCATACTGTCTTCAATATTTGGACGGCCCTCTGAGATTTTTAAAAC
>DAIDMU010000007.1 GCA_027448805.1 Sulfurimonas sp.
TCGCCTGACTCAGAGCTCATACCCCTTTAGAACAAACACAGATACAAAGCTTGTCAGAAATATCGATGCCTCCATCGAAAAGGTGACGGGAATCAGACCAAAACACTCAACTGCGGGCGGAACTTCCGATGCAAGGTTTGTGGCGCCTCTTGGGATACCTGTTATCGAATTTGGAGTAAAAAACGATACAATTCACTCAATAAATGAGAGAACATCAATAGAAGAAGTTGAAAAACTTTATGAAGTGTTTAAAAATTTAATTAAGATATGGAAATAGGAGAGGGTTGTGAGATTTTTTATACTGATTATGGCTTTTATATCGCTGCTTAGTGCCGGAACTGATTGGCCAAGTGATTACGAAAAAGCATTGGCACAGGCTAAAAAAGAGAAAAAAGATATCTATCTTTTTATAGGTTCAGAGTATTGCAAATATTGTGACAAGCTTGAAGCTGAAGTTTTTTCAAAAGACGAAGTGATAAAAAGGCTAAAAAAAGATTATGTACTTATCTATCTTTCAAGAGATATAGACGATATTCCCCAGAAATTTGAGACAAAACCAGTTCCAAGACACTACTTTTTAACAAGTAACGGCGAAATAATATATACGACAATCGGTTACAGAAGCGTCAAAGGTTTTTATGAACTTTTGGATGAAGTAAAAGAAGCGAAAAAAAATTAAGGAAAAAAAAATGATGAAATTCGTTCAAACAAACAAAGCGCCATCGGCAATAGGTCCATATTCACAGGCAGTAGTTGCAAACGGTATGGTTTTTACATCTGGGCAGATTGCTCTTACGCCTGAGGGCGTTATGCTTGAGGGCGATGTTGTCATTCAGACCAAACAGGTTTTACAAAATCTTCAAGCTGTACTAGAAGAAGCCGGAAGCTCAATGGGCGGAGTGGTGAAAACTACAATTTTTTTGGCTTCTATGGATGATTTTACGGCGGTAAATGAGATATATGCGGAAGCTTTTGGTTCTCATAAACCTGCCCGCTCAACGGTGGCGGTAAAGACATTGCCTAAAAATGCGTTAGTGGAGATTGATGCCATAGCTTTAATAAAATGAGATTTTTTTTCCTTTTCTTGCTGCCGGTGCTGATGTTTGCAGAGAGTTTAAAGTCAATTTTGGACTCTGCGCATCAAAACAACAATCTCGTACTCTCTTCCAAGTTTGCAAAAGAGGCAAAAGAGAGAGAGATTGAATCAAAAAAGAGCGACTATTTCCCGACCATAGATATCGGCGCATCATATAAAAATACAAGCGACATTACACTGTTTCAAATCAGGGATATTTACGCCGGATACGGTAGAGTAGAGCTAGATGTTTATGACGGCGGTGTTAAATCATCACAGCTTGAGAGAGCAAAAGATGAGTTTAGAGCAAGCTCTCATGATGAGGCTCAGATGAAAAAGAGCCTCTCTTTGCAAATAGTTCAAGATTTTTACACCATCAAAAGTTTAGAATCAAGCCTAAGAGCAAAAGAGGACGCAAGAAAATCTCTAGAGGAGCAGCTTGAGAGAATTAAACAGTTTTATGATGCAAAACTTGCCACGCAGGATGATATAGACAGACTTCAAGCCTCTTATGACAGAAACAGTTATGAGATAGAGTCTCTTAATTTTGAGATGTTAAGCGCTAAAAAATCACTGGAGTTAAAGGTCGGCAAAGAGATAGAGAGCTTTGATGAATCGAGTTTTAAAGAGAGTGAATTCTCTGATTTTGAAGAAAATGACGATATAAAATCTCTTGCCTTTAAAGAGCGTGCCATAAAAAACAGTGCCGAGGCGCTTGAGGGGGCATACTATCCAAACGTGAAACTTGAAGATACTTATACTCTCTACGGCTATGATGATATCGCACCAAGTCATCCTGCAAAAATAGATAGACAAAATGTATTGATGCTTAGTATGAATATGAGAATTTTTGACTACGGCAGCACAAACGAGTCAAAACAGGCACTTATTTTAAACTCCAAAGCATTAAATGAAGAGGTAAAGTACATGTCAAAAGAGCAGAAGATGCAGCATGAGATTGCAAAAGCAAGAGTAAAGAGCTCAAAACAAAAAATCAGAAGCGCAAATAGTTCTCTAAAGGCGGCTTCAAGCGCATTTGAAACTGTAAATGAGAAGTATAACGCCGGAATTGTTGATTATGTAATCTATCTCGATGCGCTCAGTGCCAAAACAGATGCGTCCGCGCTTTATGAGAAGTCGCTAAATGATTTGGAAGTTGCTTATGCTATGTTCTATTACTACGGCGGAAAAAAATTAGAGGATTTTATAAAATGAGAAAAATATTTTTAGGATTGATTTTTTCAATCATCACTCTAAATGCAGAGGATGTTTATGCCAATTTTTTTGTAGAAGCTTCAAAAAGTGCGAATTTGGCTTTTGATGCAGGCGGCATTGTAAAAAAAGTACATGTAGATGTTTCAAGCACGGTAAAAAAAGGCGAGAAGCTTGTTGAGCTTGCGAATGAGGAGATAAAAGCTTCTCTTGATATTGCAAAATCAGACGTGGCAAATGCAGAAGTTGTTTTTAAATATGCACAAAAAGATTATGAGAGGCAGGAGAAGGTTAAGCATCTTGTTGATGAGGCACGATTTGATGTTTACGCTCTTGCTTACGAGAAAGCAAAAACGGCACTTGATCATGCTAGGGCAAATCTCTCTTATAAACAAACCCTTTATGACAAAACCGTACTTTATGCTCCGTTTGACGGCATAATATATGAAAAAAATGTAGAGGTGGGGGATGTCGTGACAGAGATGTCGCCAAAAACAATCCTAAAGCTTCAAAGTGCAAGCGAGAGAAAACTCGTTTTGGAGTTTGACCAAAAATATTGGCAAAAAGTCAAAGCAGGACAAACATTTAAGTATAAAATTGACGGGGATGAAAAAGAGCATAAGGGTACTCTCACAAAAGTTTATCCGCATTCTAAGCTAGAGAGCAGAAAATTAAAAGCAGAGGTGCAGGTAAAAGATTTTGTAGTCGGGCTCTTTGGCGGCGGCTATATAGATACAAGTTCTAAAAAGTAACCGGCATGTATAAATTATCAATCAAAAGACCGATTACTACTTTGATGTATGTTTTAACGCTCGTAATATTCGGCTATATGAGTTATAAAGCTATGCCCTCGGCACTATTCCCAAATGTTGATTTTCCCATAGTTACAATACAGACAAGTTATGCGGGTGCGGAAGCCGGTACGATAGAGTCGCAGATCACCGACAAGGTAGAAGAGGCGATATCTAGAATCGGCGGAATTGACAGCATAATCTCAAGCAGCAGCGACGGTGTGAGCGTAGTAACCGTTAAGTTTTTTTTAGAGCGTGACATTGATGAGGCGACAAACGATGTAAGGGATAAGGTTTCGGCGATAAGGCTTCCAAATGATGCACAGGCTCCGCTTGTAAGCAAACTTGATATCGGCGGCGCGCCGATTATAAATATATTTTTAACGGCAAAAGGGGATAGTTTAAAAAACCTTATGCTTTTTGCAGACGAGAAGGTGAAGCCGACAATCCAGAAGATAAACGATGTCGGGGCTATTAACATCGTGGGCTACAAAGATAGAGAGATAAAGATATATCCAAATGCAAATGAGTTAAATAAGTATGAAATCACTATTGCAGAGCTAAATTCGGCGGTTGCGCAAGAAAATGTAAAAATCGGCGGCGGAAAGCTTATAACCAAAACCAAAGAGCTTACTCTTAAGACAAAAGCCGATGCGCTGAGCATTGAAGAGCTGAAAAATATAAAGATAAAAGACAACATAAGGCTAAGAGATATAGCAGCAGTAGAAGACTCTCTAAGCGATGCAAAAAGTTATGCCTCATACAACGGCGTAGAGGGTGTTATGCTTGAGGTTCAGAAGATTTCAGGAACCAAC
>DAIDMU010000008.1 GCA_027448805.1 Sulfurimonas sp.
CCAGCAAGATAACCGTGGTTTAGATATAAAATCCTGCTCATTCCAAACTCGCTTTGAAGTTTTTTACTCATCTGTTCTTTGTTAAGAGAGGCATTTCTATTTTTGTTTAACATGCACTCGGAAGTTGTGAGGATTGTATCTACGCCGTTACTCTCAATGGCGCCGCCCTCCAAGATGAGGTCTACTTTTTTAAGCTCTTTGTCGTAGCATCTTTTTATTGCACTGCTCATCTCATTGTCTTTTGAAGCTTCAAATTTTCCGCCCCAGCCTGTAAACGTAAAATCAAGCAGTTTTACGGTGTTGCTCTCTTGGATGCACAGAGCGGAACAATCCCTTGCCCAGGTATCGTTTGTTTCATACTCAACAAAGTAGAGATTCTCATTTTGGCCGAATCTGCTCTTTACGCTCTCTACATTGTCGCAAACAACCAAACACTCTTGATACTTCGTAATCGCGTTAATGATATTGATAAATGTCTCTTGCGCTTCTTCTAAATAAAGAGCCCAGTCACTCTTTTCATGCGGAAATATAATTTGCGTAAAACTCTGTTCTTCAAACTCTGCAATTAGTCGTCTCATTTGGTATAATTCCTTCATGGCTTATATAATTTTAAATAAAAACAATTTTTTTAATAATCTCGACATTATCGCTAAAAGTACCAAAGGAAGAGATAAAATAGCTCTTGTTTTAAAAGATAATGCTTATGGACATGGACTTTTAGAGATAGCTCATATGGCAAAAGAGTACGGCATTAAAAGAGCAGTGGTTCGCACATGCCAAGAGGCAAATATGGTAGAGAATTTTTTTGACTATATTTTAGTTTTAGGCGAGATACCTGCTTCAAAGAGTGAGAAAATAAGGTATACGATAAACGATATAAAAAGCATAGAGAAGTTTCCGCAAGGTACAAAGGTGGAGCTAAAAGTTGACAGCGGCATGCACCGCAACGGCATCGCCACGAGAGAGCTTGATGCCGCTTTTTCAAAAATTAAAGAATCTGGTCTTGTTTTGGAAGCAGTTTTTACCCATCATAGAAGTGCAGATGAGCTTACAAGCGAGTGGTTCTGGCAAAATGACAACTTTAAAAAAGTAAAAGAGAGAGCAAAAGAGTTGGCGCAGAAGTTTGGTTTTGGCACCCTTAGGTTTCACTCCTCAAACTCCGCCTCGCTTTTTCGACATGTAGATTTTGACGAGAATATGGCAAGAGTCGGTATAGCCGCTTACGGGTGCATGAAACTTCCCTCCGCGCTTAATGTAGAAAATTTAAAGCCTGTCTTGTCGCTCTGGGCTTCTAAAATTTCATCAAGAGAGTTAAGAGCAGGCGAGAGAGTAGGTTACGGAGGTGACGGAGAAATTTTAAAAGATTGTGTTGTTAGCAATTATGATTTTGGTTATGGCGACGGTTTTTTAAGAGCAAGTGCGTGCGGCTACAAGACTCCTGGCGGGGTAGAGCTTGTCGGCAGAGTCTCTATGGATAACAGCACGTTTGTGGGCAGCGAAGACGAGCTTTTAATTTTCGATGACGCAAGAGATGCAGCCTCATACGCAAAAACTATAAGCTATGAAGTTTTAACTTCGCTAAAACCGGAAATTAAGAGAACGGTAATATAACTTTTTCAAAATCCGTATTTAAGCCGCTCTCCGGTTTTCCGATGTAGTAACCCTGAATAAAATCAACTCCCATTTTCTCAAGAAGTTCCATAGAATCTTTGTCTTCTACAAACTCTGCAATTGTTTTTAGATTAAGATTTGAAGCAAAGTTTATAATGGTTTTTACAATCGCTTTTGAGTTTTCATCTTTTGTTATGAATTTAACAAGCGAAGAGTCGATTTTTAGATAGTTTACATTTAGCTCCAGAATATGTGAAAAGTTAGAGTAACCGCTTCCAAAATCATCAATTGCGATTTTACACCCATGCGCTTTCACCTCTTTTATAAATTTGTTCAGTTTCCCATAGTTCTCAACCCTGTCGCTCTCTAATATTTCAAAAGTAATATTTTTCGGATTTGGGAATTTTTCTATTTTGTCCAGTATAAACTGCACTGTTTTCCTGTTTTCTATATCGTGGATAGAGATATTTACTGAAAATTCATAATCTTTTTCTTTAAAAAACTCGAATGATTTTCTAACTATTGATTTTGTTATCTCGGGGTATAGTTTTGATTTTATTGCAATATCTAAAAATCTGATTGGCGGTATAACTTTACCATCCTCTAAAACTATTCTGGCAAGCGATTCGTACTTCTCAATCTTCCTTGTATCGGTATTGTATATAGGCTGAAAATATGGAATAATCCTATCCTCTTTAATTGCATTTTTAAGCAGCAGTACTCCCTCTATATTTTGAGTTATTCTCTCTTTTGTATCGAGTGAATTGTCATAAACTACGATGCTTTTTGAGTTGTTTTTTGCTATCTGCAGAGCTACATTCGCTTTGGTCAATAAAGAGTCTTGGTTGGATGCTATTCCGCAGCTAAGCGTGATAAAAATAGAGTTGCCGCTAACCTCAAACTCTGATTCTTGAATTTTTGCAATAAGTTTTTTAACTGTTTTTATAAACTCTTTTTGAGGCACGTTTGCAGTCGTAAGAAGAGCATACTCGTCTGATGGAAGTTTATAAACTGAGTTTTTGTTTTCGCATATATTTTGCGCCGCAAGTGCAACTTGTTTTAAAATTTTATCGCCGACTTCATATCCATACAAATCGTTAATATCTTTGAATCTGTCTATATTTATAAGTGCCAAGTGCAAAGATTCTGAATTTGCGTTGAGAGCTATGTCGTCTATAAGCTTTAATCTGTTTGGCAGGTGGGTTAGTCTCTCAAGAAGAAGAGAGTTTTTAAGCTCCTCAGTTTTCTCTTTTACTTTAGCTTCAAGTACCGTATTTAACTTTTTAGATTTGTTGATGAGGTAGCTTATTCCCAAGAATAGAAATATAAGTAAAATAACATCATATATTATAGAGTAGAAGAAAATCTCCAGGAAATATTTTCTTAAATTTTTTGTGGGAATATTTATGCTTATAATCCCTCTTACTTCACCTATATTGTAGTTGTATGCATCGCTGTAGTTCTCTTTTATAACTTTTGGAGCATCATTTATATCCCCGTGGCATTTTAGACAACTTTCATCAACTTTTAAGACATTTGCAAATTGGTAATATTCGCTGTTTTCGTTGCTGAAATACTCTGTCTCATTTTTGTTTTCATTAAAATACTTTATAGCTTTTAGTTCATCTTTATTGGCCTTGTTTAAAGAGTTTCTAGCGTTATCGGAAACAGTTTTAACAGTAATGTTTAGTGAATTTTTCTCTGAAAAATCTTTTGATATCAGGTTTGAGCTAAATGCCGGAAGTACTTTGAGTGTATTTGAATCTAACGTTAAGGTATTGTCGATAAAGAGTTTTCTATGATAAGCCCTGTTTGCAGCTACATAGTCGTGTAGAACTTTGGCCTCTTGTTTTGCAAATGTGTACTCTCTCTTTTTTACATCATTATATGTGTAGACCACTTTGGAAATAATT
>DAIDMU010000009.1 GCA_027448805.1 Sulfurimonas sp.
CTACAGCTTCAGGTCTTTCTGTTGTGTCTCTCATAACTAGCACAGGCTTACCTAAAGATGGTGCTTCTTCTTGCACGCCGCCACTGTCAGTAATGATAAAATATGATCTGCTCATCATGTATATAAAACTTTCATATTGAAGCGGTTCTAGCAGATATACATTTGATACATTTGATAGTAACTCACGTACAGTTTTTTGAACATTTGGGTTTAAGTGTACCGGATAAACAATGTCAATATTTAAATTTTGATTTGCGACTGTTTTTAAGGCTTCACAAATATTTATAAAACCTTCTCCAAAGTTTTCTCTGCGATGACCGGTAACTAAAATAATTTTTCTATTCTCATTCAGTTTATATTGCCCATTTATGTTTTCTAAGATTTTATTTTTAAGTTTTTGATTGTTTTCTATTTTATCTAATGCCAAGAACAACCCATCAATAACGGTATTTCCTGTTACTACTATAGTTTTTTCATCTTTGTTTTCTTTTATAAGATTTGCTTTGCTTGTTTGTGTCGGAGCAAAGTGATAATTTGCGAGCACTCCAGTAAGAAGTCTATTTGCCTCTTCTGGCCAAGGACTGTAGATATCCCCTGTTCGAAGACCCGCTTCCACATGTCCAACTTTTATTTTCTCATAAAATGTTGCCAGAGCGCTTGCACTCGTAGTTGTAGTGTCTCCATGCACAAGGACAATATCCGGCTTAAAATCCCTTAACACATTTTTTAATCCCAAAAGGACATTAGCTGTCACATCAAACAAATCTTGGCCCGGCTTCATAATGTTTAAATCATAATCCGGCTTTATCTCGAACATCTCAAGAACTTGGTCTAACATTTCCCTGTGTTGGGCTGTTACACAAACTTTTGTATCAAAATCTTTTGAATATTTCTGAAACTCTTTTACAAGGGGAGCCATCTTGATTGCTTCTGGTCTTGTACCAAATACCAACAATACTTTTTTCATCTTAGCTTTTCCAAAATAGCTATATGGTGGCTTTTCATCGTCTCTAACTCATTCTGCAAAACTTCGTACTCTTCTTTTTTTCTTTTTATAAACTTTTGTGTAAGTATGATTTTTTCCTCCAACCCTTTTTGAGTGAGAAGATATCTATACTGTTTTTTATTTTGATTGTTGTAAAAATTCTCTACTTTAAGAAGCCCTTTTACACAGAGTGCTTTTATGACGTAGTTGATTTTGCCCACGCTATAACCAAGCTCATCCGCCAAAGTTTTTTGCGTAGTTACTCTTTCCAAGCTTCGCAAAATAGAAAGTTCTAGCTCTTCGTTTGTCAATGTTTAATCCTAATAAATTTTATGCTCTATTCAAAATGTGAATTATACACAGTTCAAACTTTAGACAAGCCAAAAAACTCTTTGTACCACTTCACAAACTTCTCTACTCCGACATCTAAAGAAGTGTCAGGTTTGTAACCAAAATCATCCATCAAGCCGCTCACATCTGCATAAGTAGAGACAACATCGCCATCTTGCATATCCATAAAGTTTTTCTTTGCCTCAATGCCTAGTGTTTTTTCAAGTGTTTTTATGAAGTCTAAAAGCTGAACAGGGGCGTTGTTTCCAATGTTATAGATTCTGTAAGGCGCGCTTGAGCGGTCAGCTGAAAGGTTTTGCAGTGATGCCTCCCCCCAAGGTTGTGCGGGATTGTCTATAACTTTTATAATGCCGTCTACTATATCGTCTATGTAGGTAAAATCCCTGCTCATATTGCCATGGTTAAACACTTTTATAGTTCTGTCGTTTAAAATCGCATCGGCAAAAAGCATAGGTGCCATATCCGGTCTGCCCCACTCGCCGTAAACGGTAAAAAATCTCAGTCCTGTTGCTTGGATACCGTAAAGATGAGAGTAAGAGTGCGCCATCATCTCGTTTGATTTTTTAGTAGCTGCGTAGAGGCTTATCGGGTGGTCCGTATGGTCGCTTGTCTTAAAAGGCTGTGATTTGTTAAGTCCGTAAACACTTGAACTGCTTGCATATGAAAGGTTTTTTACACCAAAGTTTCTGCAAGCCTCCAAAATATTTAAAAATCCAACAACATTGCTTTGGATGTACGCATGCGGATTTTCTATGGAGTATCGTACGCCCGCCTGAGCGGCAAGGTTGCAAACTGCGTCGAATTTTTCAGTTTCAAAAAGGTTGTTTATGGATTGTGTATCTTCTAAATTTATTTTGACAAATTTATGTTTTGGATACTTACTGCTAACGACAGGTATTGTTTTTATTAACAGATCTTCATTTATCCCAAGCTCAGCAAGTCTTGCATACTTTAGATTTACATCATAGTAGTCGTTAATATTGTCTAATCCTACCACCTCATCACCGCGCTCTAACAATTTTTTTGCCAAATGGTAGCCGATAAAGCCGGCTGTGCCTGTAACTAATATCTTCAAATCAAACCCTCTTAATTATCACTATTTTTTAATCTTTTTAACACTTCGACTTACTTTAGCAAATCCAAGATTAAACTCAAACTTTGTTGTAGTTTCAATTATCTCACCATCTTCATCATCTGCTAAAATATCAGGCTCTATCTCTATAATTTCTTCAAGAATTTTATTTGATTTGACTGCCAACTCTTTTTGTATCTCTTTATTGTCTGTTTTCATTATGCTATTTATATTTCGAGATAGCTCTTTTACTTTTGCAAATGTTTCTATTATTTTCAGCGTAGTTTGCGTAGCCACTTTACTTTTGATAATTGTAGCTAGCATATACAAACCTTTTTCAGTAAAAACCTTTGGACTTACTGTCGAATGCTTAAGCTTATTGAACCGATCAAAATTTTTGACCAGTTCATTTTTCTCTTCTTTTGTGAGTTCAATAATATATCCATCAGGAAACTTATCGAGATTATTTAATACAGCTTGATTTACCTCTCTAGTCTCTACGCCATATAGCTGTGCAACATCACTGTCTACCAATACTAGCTGATTTTTATATTGAATCAATTTATTTTCTAAATCATCAAATTTTATAATACCCATTAACTTTCTCCTAGCTATCGCTATTAAAAATATCTCTGGTATAAACTTTATCTTTTACATCCATAATGCTTTGGCTTAATCTGTTTGCGACAATTACATCGCTTATCTTTTTGAACTCATCCAAATCTTTTATGACTCTTGAGTTGAAAAAATTCTCCTCTTGGCACGCTGGTTCATAGATAACAACCTCTATTCCCTTTGCTTTTATACGCTTCATAATCCCCTGAATAGCACTGCTTCTAAAATTATCAGAGCCAGTTTTCATAACAAGTCTGTATATTCCGACTATTTTTGGTTTTTTCGCCAAAATACTGTCTGCTATAAAATCTTTTCTAGTTGCGTTTGACTTTACAATCGCTTCTATCAAATTTGACGGTACTTGAGCATAGTTTGCAAGAAGCTGTTTTGTATCTTTTGGCAAGCAGTATCCGCCGTATCCGAACGATGGATTGTTATAGTGCGAGCCTATGCGCGGATCGAGTCCGACACCCTCTATAATCTGCTTTGTATCAAGTCCGTGTGTCTGCGCGTAAGAGTCAAGTTCGTTAAAATATGCGACTCTCATGGCAAGATAGGTATTTGCAAAAAGTTTTATAGCCTCTGCTTCGGTAGAGTCGGTAAAAAGGATGGGTATATCTTTTTTGATAGCGCCCTCTGCTAAAAGATTTGCAAATATTTCTGCTCTTTTGCTTCTCTCTCCTACGATTATTCTGCTTGGGTAGAGATTGTCATGAAGTGCTAAACCCTCTCTTAAAAACTCAGGGGAGAAGATGATGTTATCAGTTTTAAACTTCTCTTTTAAGCTATTTACATAGCCAACAGGAATGGTTGATTTTATAACCATCACGGCATTTGGGTTTATACTTAAAACATCGGCTATGACGTACTCTATGCTTTTTGTATTGAAATAGTTTGTCTGCGAGTCATAATCAGTCGGAGTGGCAATGATGATATAATCAGCCCCCATGTAAGCCTCTGCCTTATCCAGCGTTGCACGAAAATTGAGGTCATCTCTTAAAAGAAACTCTTCTATCTCTTTGTCTTCGATAGGAGAGATTTTTTTGTTCAGCATCTCCACTTTCTCTGGGATAATGTCGAGTGCTACCACTTCGTTATGCTGAGATAGAAGTATGCCGTTGCTAAGTCCGACATATCCTGTTCCCGCTATTGCTATTTTCATTTAGTTTAAATCCTATAATTGTTTAATGTTTATATTTTATAAATAGCTATATTCTATCTAAATTTTGCTTTTAATCAAATTCTAACATGTAGAAAAATTATCAATTTATGCTAAGATATAGGCAATTTTCAGCTAAAAGGCAGCCTTATGAAATACATACGATTTTTCAA
>DAIDMU010000010.1 GCA_027448805.1 Sulfurimonas sp.
GTTCTCTCGGCAAGTTTTCTAACCTCATCTGCAACAACGGCAAATCCTCTTCCGTGCTCACCTGCCCGCGCCGCTTCGATAGCGGCATTAAGAGCAAGAAGGTTTGTCTGGTCCGCAATGTCTTTTATAAGGCCTACCACATGAGATATCTCTCTAGACCTTTGTTCAAGGTTAATTATGGCACCGTGGGATGATGCTATTGAGTCAACAAGAACATTTAGTTTCTTGCCGATTTCAATTACGCTTTGCAGGCTTTTTCCAGATGAGACGGCAGTTTTTTGAGAAACTTCCGCTATTTCTGTTGAATCATTCTGGGAGTCGTTAATATCTTTTTGTATAACCTCAAGTCCAGCTCCGATTCCTCCGCCAAGTTCGCTAAGTTTTGTGGATAGGTTGCCCTTTATTTTGGTTTCATAATCGCTCGCTATACACGATATTGCTAAATTTAACTTCTCTGATGTGGTGCGAAATATTCCGTGCAGGCCTGTCGGATTTGTTATCCTATATGTTTTGCCTAATGAAGCACTCTCTATGGAGGTCTCAACATCTCTCATAAATGCTTCGAATTGGTCAAGCACATTGTTTATTGTCCATGCAAACGCCGCTTCTTTGGAGTTGTCATTAGGTATATCCGTTACTCTTCCGCCTAATTTTCCACCTGCTGCGTCTTTTAATACTTTTATCATTAAATCTTGCATTTGCAGATGCTTAGTTCTATTTTTATTAATTTTGAAGAGAGATAATAAGCTCATTGTAGCCCACTCCTTTTTCCGCTAGTATATTTGTCAAAACATTAAATGAAGCATCAACCCCGCTGCTTTTTTCTACTTCAACCATTTTTTTGTACAGAGGTGCTATTACATCGATTGCTTTTGGATTTGGTTTTCTTCTCACAGAGTAGTAGTCGATAATTTTTCCGTTTACATCGACGGAAGCAGTGATATTTGCATATACCCAGTAGTCATTATTGTTTTTTGTTTTGTTTATTACGTAGGCAAAAACTTCCTGCTTTGTAGGAATTGTTTCCCATAAAAATCTAAAAACAGCTTTTGGCATATCTGGGTGTCTTATGATACTGTGAGGTTTTCCGAGAAGTTCATCTTCTCTATATTCAGCCATATCCATAAAAATTTGATTGCAGTAGGTTATGCGACCTTTTAGATCAGTTTTTGATACTATAAAATCTTCATCACTCATTATTTTCAACATCTTAACTCCCTTTTTCTGGTGTTTAAGTTTTATATATAAAAATTGTCTTTAAAATGTCTTTACTAAAAAAATTATATATAAATTTAAGTTTCAATAAAAGTATATCACATCTTTTGTCTCTTTAAGATATAATCCTGCATGTCAATTTTATTAGCAATTTTTTACTTTTTTTACTTCTCAATTATTGGTGTTTATATAATATTTCTGCCAAAAGTTTTATCTATGGCAGGGTACGCAGCCAGTGATATAGGCATTATATTTGCGGCAGCTCCTCTAGTGCGTTTTTTAGTACCTTTTGCGTTTATAAAAGGGCTTAAAATCAATGTACGCAGTTTCAATATATCTCTTTTGATAATGTGTTTGAGCGCTCTATATTTTTACTTTTCACTAGATAGCTTTTACAAGCTCCTTTTTTCAAATATCAGCTTGGGCATAGGACTAAGCATCGTGCTCCCGTATGTTGAACTAATTTCTCTCAAGTATCTCGGCAAAGAGAGGTATGGGAAAATAAGGCTATTTGGCTCGGTAGGTTTTATTTTAGTGGCTCTTGTTTTAGTAAAATTTTTAAGTTCGGCAGATGTCGCGCTTATGTATCTTCTTGTTTTAACATTTGTCACATCAGCAATAGGTTTTGTAATTGCAAAAAAAGCAGATGCATTTATGGATAAGAGCGAAGACGCTACAAATGACATAAATATTTTAAAAGATTGGCGATTGTGGCTTGGACTCACTCTTATGCAGGTTAGTTTTGGCCCTTTTTATAATTTTTTTACCATCTACACGACCGACCACGGGGTCAGTTTGGATATTACAATCTATCTTTGGAGTTTTGGGGTTATTGTTGAGATTTTTATGCTCTACTTTCAAGGCTCACTCCTTCGCAGAAATTTGCTTCTGATACTTCAGGCTACAACTTTTATAACGGCATTTCGCTGGTTTTTGCTCTTTTTATTTCCAGATAATATAACTATTTTATTTTTCTCACAAGCTCTTCATGCCCTGAGTTTTGCGCTATTTCACTCGGCTGCCATCAGCTATCTCTTCTATCTATACAAGCATAAATCTTTAGCACAGCAGTTTTTTTCAGGAATAACCTATGGATTTGGAGCGTTTTTGGGAGCGCTAATAGCGGGGTATGTGTATGAGCTCTACCCAAGTTACCTATTTTTAAGCGCGACATTTATCGCACTTATTGCAACTTGGTTTTTATATATTTGGGGAAAAAGTTTAAAAAAAACTAGCTTGTAGCTCTCGAAAAACTTGTTTTTTCGTAGCTTTAGGGGGTTGCAAGGGACATCTGTCCCTGCCACTAAAACGAACGCGTCTGTTTTAGTGCATCACATCTAGTAGTCAGCAACTAGGTTAAATATAAAAATTTTATCCGTTGAAGTTCTTTCGGCGGAAGCAGGTTTGTTAATATAATCTATATGATAGGTTACGTTGGCAGAGAATATATCTGATAATTTGGTTGAGAGAGCCGTTTTTGAGTAAGCAAAATAGTTCTCTATGTCAGAAAATTCCGATCTGTAACTTAGAGTCTGATGAAATTTCAGATTTTCCAACAGCTGCATATTGTAAACGCCTTTTAGTCTGTACGCTGCGTAGTTTCTGACATACCCGTTATTTTGGCTTATGCTTCCATCAGGATATGGATATTTGACAACGCTGCCGTTATATGTGTATGTATCTTCTATCTCATCTTTTGAGTATAGAAGATTTCCATCAACCGTCAAATCTTGAAAATCTTTTTTTATTGCTATATATTTGGCACCGGGACCGGTGTAGAACTGATAGTTAAAACCGGAGAATTTATCATCTTTATATCCGACTAGATAGTTAAGTGAAAACCTGTTATCTAATTTATAATCATATAAAAGTTCAGTAATAAACCTATTTTTATTTTCTATGTCATTTTGCGTGCCGTATTGCATAAGCATAGATATCTCTAGTGAATGAAGGTCCCAGCTATTTGTGATTTTTGCATCGGCATTAAAAGCTTCCGTGTCGGTATTTCCGGAGTTTACAATATACCCAACCTCCGCGCGGGCATTAAACAGATACTCCTCCTCCGGCAAACTGTCTTGAAGATACTTTAAATTTTCATTTAATGTTTTGATTTTTGTCTTTACATCTCTTATCTCATCTTTGATATCCTCTTTGTTTGCTGCCATAGCGCAAGAAGCAATAAGAAACAGAGTGATTGCTGTTTTATACATTTTAATCCTTTTTTGTCTGTAGATATATTTGTGGCGAAGATATCAATATACCTTTTTCATCAAATGCAAATTTTGCTTTTTCTAGCATATCGAAGCGAACATCCCAATACATTTCAGTTTTTACCCATGCGCGCAAAACCAGATTAACAGTGCGTTCGCCAAGCTCATCAACTGCTATAAACGGTGCAGGCTCCGCTAGAACCCTGCTGTCGTTTTGCATAATCTGCATAAGCGTATCTTTTGCCAATTTTAAGTCATTTTCATAACTTATTTTAAATATAAGATCAATTCTGCGGGTAGGTTTGTTTGAGTAGTTGACTATATTGCCGCTGATAATTGAAGAGTTTGGAACAATAATGGTTTTGTTATCGCCGGTTATCATTATTGTTGAAAAAAGATTTATCTCTTGAACAGTTCCCGAAGCGCTTGCACTGTCTATAAAATCTCCAACCCTAAAAGGTCTAAAGATGATAATGAGCAGTGCTGCGCCAATGTTTGACAAAGAGTCTTTAAGTGCCAAACCAACGGCCAAAGATGCAGCACCAAATACAGCCAAAAATGATGTTGTATTGATGCCAAGCGCATTTAATGAAGCCAAAACAATAACTATTAAGAGTGCAAAATAGATAACATTTTCTAAAAATTCAACCAGTGTCAAATCCAATTCGGCTTTTAGCATTAGTTTTTTGACAAGAGAAGTAAATTTTTTCACTCCCCATTTGCCGATAAAAAATATAGCCAAGGCTGCAACAATTTTTAAACCATATTCGCCGCCATAAACAATAGCCAAGTCGGTGTATTTAGAAATATCCATTTTGTCACATCCTTTATTTTTTTGAATTATAGCAAAATTGCAATTAAAGGGGTTCTCTATTTATATATTTTATCTATCTCTTTTATAATCAAATGATATTTTTCTACATGCGGGGAGTCTATTTTGTTGACTAAATTTCTATATTTCAGGTAGTTATTCCAAACTTTTTGTGAAGCTTCAATCTTCCCTTTTTTGCGGAGTTCAAAACTAACAGAGGCGTTTATAAGCCCTTTGAGAAGTTTTACTTCATCACTCTCTTCAAATCTTCTCTCATACCAGAGAACTTCCAAGTCTTCGTGCGCATCATAAAAATTTCCGCTTTGGATATTTTTTATAAAGAGGTCTAGCTGTTTTTCGTGTTTACTCATCTAAGATACTCATATTTGTCCGCCAGTAGCCTCTGCCGCCCCTTAGGGAGATGCAGTGATGGTTTGGGAACTTCTTTTTATACTCTTCAAGTCTGTTTAGTGTTGCTTTTCCGGTGTCGCAGTAAAATACAAAAACGCTTCCTTCGGGCTCATTTTTCAGCTCATAAGGGTTGTAAACTATCGTATCGGCACCTTCAATCGGCGAGAGAATGGTGTCAATCAGCACTACCTTCACCCCCTCTGCTTCAAGCTTTTTTTTGTTCTGTAAAAACTCTTTTTGCGTCCACTCGTTCGGATAGTTCATATCAGCTCTTTGATGCCTTTTTTGATGTTGCCAAAACCGAAACTGCGATTAGGGCGGCGCCTAAAAATACAATGGCGTAGCCGGTAGGCAAGTCGTAATGGTATGATAGTGTAATTGCGCTTATACTAAAAAACCATCCAAAAAAGAAACTGCCCAGCAAAGGTTTTTTAAAGTTTAGAGAGAGCGCCACAAACGGCGGTGCAATAAGAAGCACAAAGACCACAAAAACTCCTGCAAGCGAGACCGAAGAGGTGACAGTTACGGCAAGAAGCGAGAAGAAGAGAAGCTCTTTTAAAAATCCGTTTAACTTGGGATATACAAAGTAAAGAGCAGCAGCAATAAATGAGTAGATAACTCCGCTTTTTAGAACCTCGCTAGGAGGCGTGAAGAGTATATCGCTGGCTAGAAGCGACTTGAAGTGCTCCATCCCCTCCGCGGAGTGGGAGAGCACCATCATAATACCGCTGGCACCCAAAACATAGAGTATCCCTATAAACGCCTCTAGATGAAGTTTTCTTGTTGAGGCAAAAGCTATAAGAAAAGCGCTAAGAAGTGCAAAACCAAGAGTTAAGAAGTAGAAATGCTCTTCATGAAAATAACCAAGGCTTACAGATGAGCCCAGAGCCGCAAACTGCGCGATAGAGAGGTCTGTAAAGATGATGCCGCGCTTTAGTATCTCCATGCCAAAGTATGCATGAAGCATCACAAGAACAGCCACCAGAGAAATTGGTACTAGCAGAATATCTATCATTTTATCGCACTTGTTAAGTAGTCAAAAAGTGAGGTTAAATTTTCAACAGAGTCTAATGCTCCGACATCATGAGGCACTAAAACTATTTTTATACCGGTTTTCTCAGATATAAATTCAGCCGTTTTTGTGGAGTGGTAAACATCATGCAAGATACAGCAAGGCTTCTCTTTTTGTATAAGCTCTACTGTTTCGAGTGTATGTTTTGAAGATGGCGGAATCCCTGGAAGAGGCTCAATGGTGGCTATGTTTTGCACTCCGTATGCCTTGTTAAAGTACGCAAGTATATTGTGAAACTGTACAACTTTAGCCCCTTTTTTACTTAGCATCTTATTGTTCCAGAGCTCAATCTTCTTTTTCCACATGTCGGAAAAAACCGTATAGTTTTTCTCATAAATTTGTGAATTTTTTGAATCAATTGAGGATAGATACTCTTTGATAACATTTGCCAAAATAAGAATATTGTTTGGGTCAAGATGGAAGTGAGGATTTCCATCGGGATGCAGATCTCCGCCGGAGCGGCTGAGGCTTTGGGGCTTGTCTATCATAGCGATATGATTAGAGAGGTTTAGAAATGTAGCGGCATTTACATTTGTTTTTGGATTGCCGGCTCTTTTTACAAGAGGAGGCAGCCAGCCAATCTCAAGCTGTCCGCCGTTCATAATAAGCCCGTCGGCATTTCTTACCTTTGATATAAGGGATGGTTTGGGAACTATAAAGTGAGGGTCCCAATTTCCGTTTGCCAGTACGACCGTCTCCACATTTTCGCCGCCGATGCTCTTTGTCAGAGCGCCTATATAAGGGTAGCTAACGGCTATGTTGAGGTTTGCAAAAAGAGTTAGCGGTAAAAGCAGTAGTAAAAATCTCATAGTTATCTCCTAAAATGAGTGGGCGCCGTGAGCGCCGATAGCGATATTTGTCTGAAAAATAATCGTATCAATCTTTTGTTTCAGACCATCTTCGTTGTAAAGCGCCTCATTGCGGTTATACTGAAGCCTGAATTTCGCAAATTCGCTTGTTTTGTACTCTGCCATTGCAGAGTAGCCGTTTAAAGAGTCCGGTTCATTTAGGTTTACGCCATCCTCTGCGACATCATTTTTATAGATTGTGTCATATCTTAGCGCGGCAGACCAGTTTTTGTTTATTCCATACTCCAGTTGGGTGTAGATTCCCGCCTGTTTTTTTCTCAGATTTGTTGTGGCGGTTATAACGCTTATATCGGCTGGGTCGAGAGCATACTCTATGCCGTCCATATCCCTCATAAGCCATTCGCTCTGCCACGAGAGAAAGCTGTAGGAGTCAAAATAGTGTTTTACCGTCAAATCTACACCGTAAAGAGAGCTGTCTCCGCTAAATGCGCTTGGAACCTCCTCTTGGGAGTGATCTACTCTCGAGCTTCCGTTTGCGTAGGATATCCCGCCTAAGATAGTGGTGTCGTCTATATCGATTGATGATTTTACATATGCAACAAATAGCGACGGTGCACTAGAGCCTTTGGCTACGGGAGCTTCCACATCACCGATTGTGTTGTTGCCGAACATCTGTTCATTTTTTCCCTGCAACACCTCTGCGCCAAACATCAGGTATGTCGATGTAGGAGCCGTCCATTGGAGCTGTGCGCCTATTTCATTGATAGCATGCAGGCCTAAAAAGCTTTCATAAACCAGAGGCATGTCGCTAAAACTCCATGTGTGGTGATGTTTTTCATTTAAATAACCGAAATTTGAGAGAAATTTTCCTCCTTTTGCTCTTAACCCGTGACCCAAAGCAGTGGAGGTAACAAACGCCTCTTCTATCTCAAACCCGTGTTCACTGAGGTGAAATATGGCATCCATCGTAAAATATGGGTCAACGGAGCTAGAGAGAGCCAGTTCCGCGTAGTTTAGATTAAACCCATTGTTTGCATTGTAGGTAGAGTGTGTAACATCGCCATCAGAGTGGGAACCTAAAAGTCCGTGAACAACGCTTGGCACCTCAAGATGGGCAACTTCGTCATCTTTTTTACTTCTGCTTACATACGAGGCATCAAGGATAAGCGATATATCAGGCATAAATTTTGACTGATCAAAAGCCTCACTTTGCGGAGCTTCAAATTTTTCTGTTTTTATCGGCTCTCTATTTGCATTTTCAAGTTTCTCAAGTTTTTCTTGTAATTTTTCTATTATTAGCTGCTGTTTGTTCATCTCTAATCTTAACTGCTCTATATCTGTCTGGGCAAAAAGAAATGAAGACGCAACCAATGATAAACATAACTGTTTCTTCATGGTTCAATCCTAAATATTTTTTATTTTTATAATGATTTTTTAATTGATTTAGGATATTTTTGGAGGTGCGCGGTTCTGGTTTGAATTTATTTTTACATGTAGATATGAGATTGGGTTGTTTTGTGAAATTTTTTCAAGATGAGAGATCTCAACATCCGCTGCATGAGTAACGGCGTCGGCGGAGACAAGATTGTGATTGACCGTACACACCAAACATGTTGTACTGTCATCGTGAACAATGTGCTTAACCTCATGGATGGCGGCAAAGCTTGTAACAATTGCAAAGAGTATCGAGAGCAGTACGTTTAGTTTCATGGACGAAATTTTATCATACTTTATATAATTATTTGGGCGGGATATGCTTAAATTAAGCTAGTTAAAACTATCATAATACCTATATAGCGCTCAGGAGTCACTTATGTTTCATACTAAAAGCGTAGAGGATACCCTGCAGGATTTGAATAGCAGTGCCGAGGGACTCAGCAGCAAAGAGGCTTCTTTGCGCATAGATAAATACGGCAAAAATGTTTTGGCTGAGGCGAAGAAACGTACCATGCTAAATATATTTGTTGAGCAGTTTAAAAGCCCTGTTATCTATGTTTTGCTTATCGCTGCCGTTATTTCACTAATCATTAAAGAGTACGGTGATGCCGGATTTATAATGGTGGCACTTCTTTTAAATGCTGTGGTAGGGACGTATCAGGAGTACATTGCAGGCGAGAGAGCCGATGCTCTAAAGAGAGTAATAAAGACATTTGTTCAGGTTCTAAGAGATGGCCATCGGGTTGAGATACCCAGTGAAGATATTACCCTTGGAGATATTGTTTTTTTTGAATCAGGTGTTAAAGTTCCATCAGATATACGTCTTATCGAGACAAATGAGCTTCAGGTAAACGAGTCTCTTCTTACCGGAGAATCACTCGAGGTGGGTAAAAATTCTGCTTATATATCAGCCAATGCAGATGAGCCCATCGGAGAGAGACAAAATATGCTCTACGGCGGCTCTCTGGTTACAAAAGGTAGGGCAA
>DAIDMU010000011.1 GCA_027448805.1 Sulfurimonas sp.
ATATTTATCTGTAAATCTTAATATAAAAGAGTCAAATATGCTAAAACCACTACTAATTGAGATAGGCGTAGAGGAGCTTCCGGCGGTTCCGCTTTTAAAAGAGTTAAAAAACATTGAAAAAAAGTATGCCGATATTTTGGAGAAAAACTCTCTTTTAGGCGAGTTTGAATTTTACTACACTCCACGCCGTCTCGTAATTTGGCATAGAGAGTTTAAGTCTATGCAAGATGACAGTGCAGAGGAGTTCTTTGGAGCTCCAATCAGCGTTGCTTATAAAGATGGCGAGCCTACTGCCGCAGCTCACGGTTTTGCAAAGAAATGCGGTGTAGGCATTGATGAAATTTCAAAAACTATGAAAGAGGGCAAAGAGGTTCTCTATTATAAAAAGGATTTAAAGGGCAGGGAGTCGGTTCTGCTTCTGCCGTCAATCATAGATGAGTGGATAAAATCCTTAGAGTTTGGAAAATCTATGAGATGGGGTAGTTTAAGTGAGAGTTTTATACGTCCAATACGCTGGGTAAACGTGCTTTTTGGCGATGAGTTAGTTGAGCTTGAGCTATTTGGCGTAAAATCTGCGAAGAAAACTTTTGTGCATCGTATCAGCAACTTTGAGGCTTTAGATATCAACGGAGCAAAAGAGTATTTTGAGGCTCTAAAAGATGGCGGTGTGACGCTGTTTCCTGAGTTTAGACGCGAGAGTATTTTAAACAACTTTACATCTTTGGAAAAAGAATACGGAGTAAATATAGAGATTGATGCGGATCTGCTGGATGAAGTTGTTGCTATTACGGAACATCCGACTGCGATTATGGGCTCATTTGACGAAGAGTTTTTAAAACTTCCTCCCGAGGTAATCATCACTTCTATGAAAGAGCATCAGAGATATTTTCCTGTTTTTAAAGAGGGCAGGCTGATAAACAGATTTGTTGTTGTCTCAAATGCGCTAACGGATGATTTTTCAAAAGTTATCGAGGGAAATGAGAGAGTTCTTCGCCCTCGTTTGGCTGATGCGCTCTTTTTCTACAACAATGACCTCAAAAAGGGACTAAGCACTGCAGGACTTGAAAAAGTCGTCTTTATGAAGGGGCTTGGGAGTGTTGCCGATAAGATAGAGCGTGAGAGAAAAATAGCAAATACTCTTTTTGACATGTACAATCCAAAAGACTCAAACAAAGAGCTCTTAAATCGTGCCGTAACTCTTGCAAAAGCCGACTTAATGAGCGAGATGGTTTATGAGTTTACCGAGCTTCAGGGCCTTATGGGATGCTATTATGCAAAAGCACTGGGAGAGAGCGATGAAGTTGCAGAGGCTATAAAAGAGCAGTATCTGCCGGATGGTGAGGATAGTGCACTTCCATCAACGCCTATGAGCGCAATTGTTGCTATGAGTTTAAAACTAGACACTCTTTTGGGGTTATTTAGCATAAACCAGATTCCAACGGGTTCTCGCGACCCTTTTGCGCTGCGCCGTGCCGTAAACGGGCTTATAAGAATCACAAAAGAGCATAACTTGGAGTTTGACGTAGTAAAAACTCTAACGCTTCTAAGCAGAGATTATGAGGCTTTTGAGATGTCAAAACTTGAAGCGTTCTTTTTGGAGAGATTAAGGCAGTATTTCAAAGTAAATCCTTCTATTGTTGAGGCTGTTCTGGCTTCCGGCGAGAGAGAGCTTCTTAAAATTTCCAAAAAGATAGAGGCTTTGGAGGCAATGGCAAGCAGCGAAGGTTTTGGCGAATCATTCTCAACATTTAAAAGGGTTGCAAACATTACCAAAGATATCGATATGTCAAATGAGTTTAGTGTTGATGCCAAGTTATTTCAAGAGAGAGCTGAAGAGGCTCTATTTAGTAGGTACAATGAAGTTTGCATGGTTAAATATGACTCCTACGAAGAGGAGCTTGACGCACTTTTCAATCTTAAGCCAGAGCTCGATAAGTTCTTTGATGACGTAATGGTAAACACAGATGATGAAGCCGTAAAAAACAACAGAAAAGCACTTATATCTTCTATCTATAAAAGCATTTTGAAAATCGCAGATATTAAAGAGATAAGTATCTAATTAGCCTCTTCTATGAGCACTTTTTTAGATGTAAGTGCTTTGATGAGAGAATTTTTGATTGAGTGGTATGAGGCCCTGTTTTGAGCCAAAATTTTCTCATCTCTCTTCTCCTGTCTTTTTAGAGAGTCTATCTCTCTTTTTAAGTTATTGTATTTAATAAGTTGACCTTTATTGAGCATTTTAGAGGTTAGTCTAGTTTTTTCATCTTTTTGGAGCTGGATATCATGCTTGATTTTTTGAATATCCGCTCTCAAAACTTCTTTTTCCGAATCTTGCTTTGATGAGTCCAATGTGTCTGAATATATATTCAATCTTTTTGTCGCATAAGTCAAACTATGAAATATTTTCTCTATTTTTTGACTGATATCATTGTTGTATTCGACCGGCGAGAGACCATTAACGTAGTAGTCACTAATATTTTCCTCCAGTACATCTATCTTATCTCTTATCTCTTCGAGTGAGACTTCTGTTTTTATATAAATTTTAACTATCGACATCATTGAAGCAACATTCCACTTCAGACCATTTGGCGCTTCTATTTCCGGAACTCTATATTTTTGCCCATTTAAAACTACAATATTTAAGGAGTAATATTTTAAAAAATCTATTATATATTTGTTTGATGCGCTCATTTCTGAGAGTATCAAGTTTGCGATATGTCCAAACACCTCTTTAAAATGAATTCTAAATACATATCCTGAAAATCCCTTAAAAAAATCATCATTTTCATCAAAAGTGTTTTTTAGTTGTTCGGTAATAATAGACTGAATAAATGCAAATGCGTACTTCTCGTAAGTTATATTGTTGATTTTTTTGTCAAGCATATATGTGTCTACAAACTGTTCTGCAACAAAATAGAAAAAGTTTTTGTTCTCATCTTTTAGGAAAAAATCGTTATAAAATGATTTAAGTTCCTCTTCGTCAAGCCCACTATACCTGTTTGCTATAGTCTCTTTCTCTTCTTCTGAGACCTCGCGTATATTGTTGTTGTCAAACAGTTTTATAAATATTTGATTATTTTTTATGATGACTATGTCGCTTTTATGAAGTTCAAAAGCCTCTCTTATAGCATATTTTAAAAGCTCTTTTTTGTTTATCTCTTCATTTGTTATTTTATTTACAAAATGGCTAAGCTGGAGAGTCAACTCTCTTTGTAAACATATTAAATCCTCTTTGCCATTGTAGTCATACTGGATAAACTCTTCATTCTCATCTATAATATCAATAATTGCATCTAAATTTACGCTATCTTTTGGCTCTATTTTATATGGAAAAATTTTAATGTGAATTTGAGTTTGAGACATTTTGAATAAAATATAGCCAACGTGCTCAAAGTGCTCTTTAAAAGCCTGCTTTATTTTTTCCTGAGTTTCAGTGTCTAAAAGAGAGAGCTCTTCAAAGTGTTCATTTAGATATGAGAAAAGGTTTTGATTGTGCTCGGGAGTCCATTTAAAATCTATAGATGGAGTTTCGATAATTGTTTTTAAATGAATTTTTAATTTTTGCAATAGCATTTTATAATAGTGACCTATATAATTTTAAATTTTTAAATACATGTAGCATTATTTTCCTAACAATGTAAATAGGCCATGAGCGGAGGTACAATCTTGGTGCAGTAGTTAAATAGTTGCAATTCGACCATCTTACAGCCGTAAGATTCGTAACTTTCCGTCCTTACCTCACGATAAGTTTGGCTTTTACTTAATAAAACCTATTTTACTATATGATTTTTAAAGAGAGCTAAAATCAGACATTTAGACTGAAATTTAGTCAATATTTTAAACTCTGTTTTTGCTCATCTTGGTCATTTAGAAGCAGCACAACTTCTCTATGTCCGTTTTCATTGGCTAGCATAAGCGCTGTTTTTCCGTCAAAATCTTTAATATCTCTATCCGCCCCATTATCAATAAGCAGTTTTACTATTTCATAAAAGCCGTGTTTAGCAGCCAGATGCAGTGCGCAAGTTCCAAGAGGACTTTTAAAATTTATGTCACTCCCGTTTTCAACGAGCAGTTTGGCGAGTTTGTAGTCGCCGCAGCAAGCGCTTGGAAGAAGCATCGTATATCTGTTGTCTATGATTTCGTTGGGATTTTGTCCGCTATTTAGGTAATGCAAAATAGTCTGGTACTGCATGGTGTTTGTTTTTCTGCAATATTTTGACTCTTTATTTGAGAGTTTGCTGCATATCTGAGAGAGCACACCGCGCCTGTCGCTCTCTTGGAATGCACCTTTATTTATTTTTACAGCTTCTTCGTCTTTGAATGAAAAGCTGATAAGAAGTGCAGTTAAGTGGATGATAAAGGGCAGAAACAGCGGCAGCAGCCAGTATGATTTTAACGCCTCGTCCATTAAGAAGAGTCTGGCAATAAGAATCGGAATGAAAATTAAAATAGCAACGATAGAGAGAAAAAAAGTTTTTTTAAGTGCAAACGGCACTATTGGAAGATGATGTTGCAAACTTTCATCTTTTGACCTAATGTACAAGAGACTATGAGCGCCGTTTGATAGTGAGTATGCTATGAACTCCCCAAAAACAAGAAGAGCAATGGCATATAGTTTATCTGCATCCCAAACAAACTCCATTTTTGTGGTGCTGTTAATAATAGAGGCAAGTGCAGCCGCTCCGACTAAAGTTGAGATGTAAAGAGCTGTGCTGCCAGCACTTTGGAAATTAAGGAGTGTTCCAAGCAGATAGATGGAGTTTAAAAGCAGTAAAATAAGCAAAAGAGTATCGGTAGGAATAAAAGGGAATTTTACATGCAACACCACCACAATGGATGCAACAATAGAAAATATTGTTAAAAGAAATCTCTCTTTTAAAAACGCGTCTCTAAAATCATTCAATTTTTTCCTTTTTTAAATGATACCTCAAATTATCTTTTTTGCTTATGATGCCTTTATAATTGAGGGAGGAAATGTTGAAAATGCTTTTTTAAACGCATTTGCTCTTACATCTTTAAGTTTTCCGGTTGCAATCGGCGGCAGAAAATATGCCAGCTCCTGACTCTCTTTGGCATCATAGTTGTTGTCATGCATAAATGCTATCGTCTTGCCTAGTTTTGCTACCTGCGCGGAGATATTTCTGGCATAAGCTATAATGCTTTTGTGGTGTCTGTCAAACTTATTTCCTGAGCCGAAAAATACAAACTTGCCGCTCAGACGGATATTTAAGTAATCCTGATAGTTGAGCTGTTTGTCATATCTTGTTAATTGATTACTTGCGTATTTGTCCAAATCAGCATCAAACTCCTCCAAAACAGCTGTCGGCTCTATGTTTGGTCTGTTTAGGTTAAATAGGTATTTTATCTCTATAAGTTTGCCTCTGTAGTTTTCATTTTTTATTGCAGAAGCAAAAAGGGTGCAGTTATTGTCAAAATTTATTTCACAGAAATTTCCGTCAAATTCGTAACCCTGAGCTGCAAGTTTTGTGTTTGTATTGTATCCAATCGGTGCAATAGCTGGGTTGTATAAAAATATAGTTCCTATAACGGTTTTTCGTCTTTTTTCCAGCATCTCTTGGAGCTGTTCTATGTTTATGACTTCATTGCTCTCTTGTATATAAATATACTGCTCCACTACGTACTCTATATCTAAACTTGTTGAAAATTTTCCAAATGCCTGCAAATTAAATCCTCTAATATTTATTGCAATTATACTATAATTCACAACTCGGGAGAAAACATTGGAATTTGGATTTTTTTTAAAGAAGTTTGTCACTTTTTTTATTGAGCCGCTCGGCTTGGTGCTGCTGCTTTTTGCTATCGGGATTTATTTTTTATTTGTTAATAAAAAGGGCTTTGCAAAACTGTTCTTAAGCGTGTCGTTTCTGTTTTTACTGCTCTTCTCGTATGAGCCGTTTTCAAACACTTTAGTAGAATCACTAGAAAATCAGCATCAAAAATATGATTATAAACATAAGATAAAATATATACATGTGCTTGGAAGCGGACACAATGCAGACAACTCCCAGCCGCTCTCCTCAAA
>DAIDMU010000012.1 GCA_027448805.1 Sulfurimonas sp.
GAAGTACCTTTGTACTCCAAACCAACCTCTGCAAGCTTCTCGTTTACTTTTGCTTTTAACTCTGCATTTTTGTCCAGTCTATGTTTTGTCATAGCCGTATTTAATTGACATGTATTGCAAATAGTAACCATTGTCAGCCCGTGCTTTTCGGCATAAGCTATATTTCTGGCATTTAAAACAAGCGATAAAAAGTCATCATAATCTTGCAAGTGAGAAGCTCCACAACAAGAAGCCTCTGTAAGTTCTATAAGTTCTATATCTAATTTTCTAGCAACCGCCAGCGTTGACATCATCTGCTCCGGAGTACTCTGCTTTGCAGTACATCCCGTAAAAAGTGCATATTTTAATTTTTTCATATAATTACTCCTAGAACTTAACAGTTGATGATGATTTTATAAGCTTTTGAATCTCATCAAGGTTGTCTGATTTTGGCATATTCCAAGGCATTACTATTTTGCCTTTTCTAAACATTTGAAGTGCGACCGGAATGTGTTTTACAATAGATGGACCCTCAGAGTAGAGCACTAAGCCGCCCTCATCAAGCAGACCGTGTTTTTTGATAGAGTGTAGGAAACCAACCGCATGACGTGTTGCGACATTGTTTTTTGCAACACCTTTTTTAAATGCCATTTGGTGCAGTTTTGTAATCTTCTCAATCGGGTTAATCTCTTTTGGACAAACTTCCGCACACTCAAAACATTTGACACAATCCCAAACGCCTTGCTTCTCTTCATTTACAGTTGCAAGTCTTTGTCCATCACTGTCACGTACGTCAGCTTCAAAGCGGTAAGCCGCAGCAAATGCAGCAGGACCGAAGAAGTCGCTGTTTATCTCAACAACAGGACAAGCATAGTGACACGCACCACACTGGATACATAAGTCTGCTTCGTTTAGCTCTTCTGCATCATGAGGGGATACAAGATTTTCACAAGTTGGGCACTCATCAATGTCAGCAACAAGATACGGAGTAACCGCAGCATGTTTTTCCCAGAAGTCAGCCTTATCGATAATCATATCTTTGATAGCTCTTTTTGTGCTTAGCGGCTCAAGAGTTATGTCGTTTCCGAAGTACTCTATCATTGTGGTCATACTCTCTTTACATGCAAGAGTAGAGCGGCCGTTTACTTTTATAGCACATGCTCCACAGATACCGTGGCGACAGCTTCTTCTGTAAGAAAAACTACCGTCATGGTCCCATTTTATTCTGTTTAAAACATCTAAAACAACTTCTTCCGAAGTGATGTCCATCGTGTAGTTTTCATAGTACGGAAGGTAATCTTCATCAGCATTAAAACGGAATACTTTGAAGTTTACTTTTTGTGTATTAATTGCATTTTTACTCATAAGTGCTCCTTAGTAATTTCTTGCTTTAAGTTCATGCTTGCCAAGTGCGACAGGCATGTAGTCAAGCGATATGTTTCCATTTTTATCCATATATGCCATAGTATGCTTTAGGAAGTTCTCATCATCGCGAGCCGTAAAATCTTCTCTGTAGTGTGCACCACGGCTCTCATTTCTTGCAATAGCGCTCTCTACGATGAAGGCAGAGTAGTCAACCATATGACCAAACTCTATAGCTTCTTGCAGCTCAGTATTGAACAGTTTTGATTTATCTTTTATACGAATATTTTTAAATCTCTCTCTTAGCTCTTTAACTTTAGCAACTGCAATCTCTAGAGTCTCTTTTGTTCTAAATGCTCCCGCATTTGCAGTCATACACTGTTGCAGCTCTTCTCTTAAGTTTGGAACAGTTTCTGTGCCGTTGTTATTTAAAATGAAATTCATTTCACTTATAGCTCTTGTAGCATCTTCTTCCGTTGCAGGGCGAAGAGTGATATTGTCAACCTCTTTTACCATTGTTTTTCCAACAAAACGGCCAAAAAGAAGAGCTTCAAGCACAGAGTTTGCACCCAGGCGATTTGCACCGTGGACTGATACGCATGAACACTCGCCCGCAGCATAAAAACCTTCAACATATTCGCTGTTGTTTTTACGAACATTTCCTGCAATATTAACAGGAATACCGCCCATAGAGTAGTGAGCGGTTGCAGAGATAAGAATAGGCTCTTTAATCATGTCAAGCCCCAGGAAAGTAATAGCCAAATCACGAAGCTCAGGAAGTCTTTCCATAATTAAATCACGTCCTAAATGAGTTACGTCGATGTAAACAGCATCTTTTCTAGGTCCGACACCGCGTCCTTCTCTAATCTCATTTAATATAGCGCGGCTAACAACGTCCCTAGAAGCCAGCTCCATTGCATTTGGAGCGTATTTTTCCATAAATCTTTCGCCCAAAGAGTTTAAAAGACGTCCGCCTTCTCCGCGAGCAGCTTCAGAGATTAATACACCGTTTCCTGAGAGTCCTGACGGATGAAACTGAACAAACTCCATATCTTCCA
>DAIDMU010000013.1 GCA_027448805.1 Sulfurimonas sp.
TGCATCTTTAGCATTTAAAATTATGACTGACCCATTTGTTGGGACACTGACTTTTATTCGTGTTTACCGCGGTTCACTAGAGGCAGGTTCATTTGTTCACAACTCTACAAAAGACAAAAAAGAGCGCATAGGCCGTATCGTAAAGATGCATGCTATCAAGCGTGAAGAGGTTAAAGAGGTTTATGCCGGTGAAATCGCAGCCGTAGTTGGTCTTAAATATACAACTACCGGCGATACTCTTTGTGACCCGGATGACACTGTTGTTTTAGAGCGTATGGTTTTCCCTGAGCCGGTTATCTCTGTTGCAGTTGAGCCAAAAACTAAAGCTGATCAAGAAAAAATGGGTCTTGCACTAGGTAAACTTGCTGCTGAAGATCCATCTTTTAGAGTTCGTACAGATGAAGAGACAGGCCAGACTATTATTTCAGGAATGGGTGAGTTACACCTTGAAATTATTGTTGACCGTATGAGAAGAGAGTTTAAAGTAGAAGCTGAAGTTGGTGCGCCACAGGTTTCTTACCGTGAGACTATCAAAGATACAGTTAATCAAGAGTACAAGTATGCTAAGCAGTCAGGTGGCCGTGGTGCATTCGGACATGTTTACTTAACAATCAAGCCGGGTGAATCGGGAACAGGTTTTGTTTTCCACAATGAAATCAAAGGTGGAGCAATTCCAAAAGAGTATATTCCAGCTGTTGAAAAAGGTTGTGCTGAGACAATGAGCAATGGTGTACTTGCCGGCTATCCAATGGAAGATATGGATATTACTCTATATGACGGTTCATACCATGATGTGGATTCAAATGAGATGGCATTTAAACTTGCTGCTTCAATGGGTTTCAAAGAGGGATGTAGAAAAGCTAGACCGGCTATTTTAGAGCCGATTATGAAAGTTGAAGTTGAAGTTCCAGAAGACTATATGGGCGATGTAATAGGTGATCTTAACCGTCGCCGTGGACAAGTCAGCAACATGAGTGACCGTTCAGGTAACAAAATTGTTGACGCATTTGTTCCACTTGCAGAGATGTTCGGTTACTCAACTGACCTTCGTTCTGCTACCCAAGGACGTGCGACATACTCTATGGAATTCGATCACTATGAAGAAGTTCCAAAAAATGTATCTGAAGAGATCATTAAAAAGAGAAACGGTTAAACCAACTTAATAATACTTCCTCTTGGAAGTATTATTACCCTCTTATCTTTCTAAAAAGTATAACAACCAGTCTAAAAAATCCTACAACAACATACACCACAGAAGTCCAAAGCAATGGATGAAAATAGTTCTCTTTTTCCATCATTAAATTAGCTCTTTGCAGGGGAGAGTGCAGTAAATCAGAGTGCTGCAATACCGCTAAAATCAGCAATATAACGCAAAAGTAAATGAGTTCAATTTTTATTTTTTTTATCATGGCGTAATTATAGCTATATATTTTTGTAATTTAGTTGTTTTAAAGCCATTTTGGCTCTTCATATATGCCAGGTTTTCCCTCTAGGGTAATATACGGTTTATAGTGTGATTTGTATGAAAGAGATGGGCAGTCTTTAACATAATATCCAAGGTAAATCCATTTTTTATGGCTTTTTTCTGCAAACATTATCTGATTATAGAGGGAGAGTCTGCCAAGTGAGAATTGCTCATAATCAGGATCATAATAAAAATAGATAGAAGAGACTCCATCATCTAATATATCAATTAAATCTACCCCGATAAGCTTCTCATCAAGATAGTACAAAACTTCGTATCCAAAATCATTATGTCCATCCACAAAAGAGCTATAATAACCTTGCGGTGTTGAAGGCGTGTAATCCCATCCCTTTTTATCTTTCATAAAAAGATGATATTTTTCAAATAGTTCAAGATGGAGCTTGCTAATGGAAGGTCTTTGGATGTAGCTTTTTATTTTAGCTGCTTTTTTTATAACTCTCCTCTGCGAGGAAGAAAATTTAAAATTTTTTATATCAATTTTTATACTTTTGCACTCGTCGCAAGAGGAGCAGATAGGTCTGAAAAACATCTTGCCAAATCTTCTGTATCCACGCTCAATCAACTCTTGGCAATGAGCTGCAGAACACTCTTCTATTACCTTGTAGTGTGTCGTCTGATTTCTATCTGCCAAATATGAACATTTATCATTAACTCTAAATTCTTTAAGTATATTCATACCGGAAGTTTGACATAATTTTCTTTATAAAAGGTATATAAATGAAAGAGATATTTATAAAAAATAAAATAATTATTTTTAGAACAGCGGGTGCAATCATGTTTCTTGTCGGGCTTGTGATGCTGTTTTGGAGTGAACCAAAAATGGTTGTTTTAAGCGAGAATGAGATTGCTGCGGCAAACGTAGCCAGAATGGAGGCTAAAGTCCGCAGTGGAAACAGTAATTCAGAACAGGTACCAAAGCCAGACGGTTCAACGTTTGTTGAGGAGCTTGAAAATAATCAAAAAAAACAGGAGAAACAGTTAGTGATATTAAGCATGCTCTTTGGAGCTATGCTGTTAATATACAGTTTTATCCCTAAAGCTAAGAGCGATTCTGAGAAATAAGCACATCCTCAATCATATTGTCTATGTCTCCGTCTAAAATCGCGCTTATATTTGAGTACGCCGCGTTGCTTCTCGTGTCTTTTATCTGCTGGTATGGCTGCATTACATATGAGCGGATTTGGTGACCCCATCCGATTTCGCTCTTTGCTATACCGGCTATTTGCGCTTTTTGAGCCTCTAGCTCTAGCTCATAAAGACGAGATTTTAGCATCTTCATAGCAGTAGCTCTGTTTTTATGCTGACTTCTGTCGTTTTGGCACTGTACAACCACATTTGTCTTTATATGGGTTATGCGGATTGCCGATTCTGTTTTGTTGACATGTTGCCCGCCCGCGCCGCTTGAGCGGTAGGTATCAACGCGGATATCTTTGTCTTCTATCTCTATGTTTATGTTATCGTCAACTTCAGGAGAGACCATAACAGAGCTAAATGATGTATGTCTTTTTGCATTAGAATCAAAAGGAGAGATTCGAACAAGTCTATGAATTCCATTCTCAACTTTTAGATATCCATAGGCATTTTCGCCTGAAATAAGAAGAGAAACGTCTTTTATGCCTGCTTCGTCACCTGCTTGATAGTCAAGTACTTCGACACTCCATCCGCGTCTCTCTGCAAATCTTTTATACATTCTAAGAAGCATGGAAGCCCAATCTTGAGACTCCGTTCCGCCGGCTCCCGGGTGAATAGAGAGTATTGCATTGTTGGCATCGGTCTCCTCGCTCAGAAGAACTTCAATCTCCATTGTGCGTATGAGCTGCTCAATTTTATCTGCGCCGCTAAAGCACTCGGCAATCAAATCCTCATCATTTTCATCTTTTGCCATATCGTAGAGCTCTTTTGCCTCATCAATGGCATTTTTGGCAAGTTTATATTTTTTAAGCTTGCGCTCGCACTGGGTTTTCTCTTTTTGGATTAGCGCGGCATTAGCTGCATCGTTCCAAAAATCTTGCGAATTTTCAAGTCCGTCTATCTCTTGAAGTCTTGCTTGAAGTTTATCCGGTTCGACAACATCCGTAATATTGCTCATTTTTTTTGAAAGATTCTTTAAAAGTTCCGTGTATTCGTAGTTGTCCATAAAATTTGTTCCATTATTGTATAATTGCGATTATAACACACCAAGGTATAATTTATGAAGATTATCTCCAATCCGTTTGAATTAAAAGAGTATTTACATGCAAATAAGAGTATTGGTTTCCAAGAGAATAAAAGTATTGGGTTTGTGCCGACAATGGGCGCTTTGCATGAAGGGCATATATCACTTATAAAAAAAGCGAAAGAGCAAAATGATTTAGTCGTAGTTTCAATATTTTTAAACCCTACACAGTTTTTAAAAGGCGAGGATTTAGACAAATATCCTAAGAAAGAAGTGGCTGATACAAAGTTGTGTCAGTTAAGCGGCGTAGATGTTCTGTTTTTCCCGCATGTAGATTATATTTACACCCAAGATGAGTGCTCAGTGCTGGCTCCAAAGGTAAGAGGATTTGTTTTAGAGGGAGAGAGCAGACCTGGCCATTTTAACGGTGTTCTAACCGTGGTAATGAAGCTTTTAAACATAGTAAATCCTACAAGAGCATATTTTGGCAAAAAAGATGCGCAGCAGTTAAACCTTATATCTTTGATGGTAAAACAGTTCTTCATGAGTGTAGAAATAGTTGCAGTTGATACGGTTCGTGAAAAAGACGGACTGGCTCTTAGCAGCAGGAACGTATACTTGAGCAAAGAGGAGAGAGAAGAAGCCCTCAAGATAGCTACTTCACTGCGCAGTGCCACTGCAATGGTAATGAGAGGGGTTCTTGACTCTAAAGAGATAACATCAAGTATGAGAGAAATCCTTGCACCGCTGCATATTTTTTATGTAGAGATTCTAGACCGCAATTTTAATCAACTCTCGCATGTAGAGATAGGAAATACGATTATTTTAGTTGAGGTAAGAGTCGGTGACACCAGACTGCTAGATAACATTTGGCTTTGAGGAGTTATCCTCAACAATAGTCGGTTTTAAGTAGCCGTCTTCAACTAAAATATCGATTGTTTTTTTAAAGACAGGTACGGCTGTTTGAGCGGCAAAATGGCTTCTTTTAGGTTTGACGACAATAACGCCGATAGTATATTTGTTCTCTTTGTCGTTTGCAAAACCGACAAATGCGGTGTTGTACTCATCAACATATTTTCCCTCTTCGACAATATGTGCCGTTCCTGTTTTGCCGCCGACTTCCAACCCATCAGTTTTTGCTTTTACCCCAGTTCCTTCATTTACTGTTTTTATAAGGATTGATTTTATTCTATCCGCAGTTGTAGTTTTTATAACTTGAATCTGCTCTTCGTCGGGAATTGTAATCTCTTTTCTCTGGCCATCTATAAAACAATCGATTATTTTAGGAGTAACCATTCTACCGTTATTGTTAAAAGCGCTATATGCTCTCAAAATCTGCATAAGATTTGCGCGCATACCGTAGCCATAAGAGCATGTCGCTTTGTATATCTCATTGTTTAGCTGCATGACGCTTGGAACAGAACCGACTTTTTCATATACGAGATCAGGCGTCGAGGCTTTGGAAAAACCAAAATCTATCAGACCTTGGCTAAATTCAGTTCCCGTGAGCTTTTGGGCTAATTGAGCTATACCTACATTTGATGAGTATACTATGACATCTTCAGCGCTTAGCCTATCAAATTTATGCTCGTCCGTTATTGTTTTTTTCCCAATTGTATAGCGTCCGTTATGCCCATTTACCATATCGTAAGGATTAACGAGTCCCTTGTCTAGAAGAATTGAAAAGATAACAGTTTTAATAACGCTTCCCGGTTCAAAACTATACTCTATCATGGAGCTGTTTAGGGATTGATAATCCTCTTTTTCTATAGATTTAGGTAAAAATCTATTTGAGCTGGCCATGCCAAGAACCTTGCCGTTGGCTGAACTCATGACCGTTGCGATAATCTCTTTGGCTTGCAAATCCTCTTTCATCGCATCAAGCATTTTTTCAACTCGTATCTGAAAAGAGATAGGAATATTAAGCTTTACGTCTAAACCGTTGATTTCTTGTTTTGTGAAACTGTTTTTATTTAAGATTATATAGCTGTTCACATCCCTTAACCCTTGACTTAGCTCGTCCTGTTTTGGCTGAAGCTCATTTTCAAACTTTTTTTCTAAACCCTTGACACCTTTTACATAAGTGTATCCGTCCTCTTCAACCTTATGCGGATAGCCGATTATAGGCGTCAATAACCTGTCATACTCATACTCTCTGCTCTCACCGCTTTCGATGATGCTAAGTCCGTGAAGTGAAGTTTTGCCGGTTATAGAATTTTTTCTCTCAACAAAAACCTTAAGACGTCTTAGCTCATATGCAAGCTGCTTGAGATATTGCGCCTGCTTTTGCGGTATGTTATAGCTTAGTACGGCTAAACCTTTTTGTTTATTTAGTCTTTGTTCAACTTCTTTCGCATCAATTTCGGAGTAGATACTAAAGAGTTTTATAAAAAGTTCTCTTTTTTTTGGGTCAATATAGTAGGTATTTACAACTGCTTTGTAGAGCTTTATTGTAGTTGCTATGTGAAAACCGTCAGCACTAATTATAGAGCCTCTTACCGCTTTAGAACTATTTTGCGTATAAAGCGACGGAAGGTCACGAGATTTTAGAGTTGTAAGAAGCATTACGCCTAAAAATAGTAAAAAACCAGCCACAAGAAGTGAATAGAGAAGAAATATTTTTTTGCTTTTATTTTGGTTATTCATATTTTAATTGTCTTGGTTTTTTTACAAGGATTATAGCATTTTAAGTTTATGAAGTTATTAGTTATATCTGAGTTCTTCCCAATTCTTTATATGCATTAAGCGCTTTGTTTCTTATCTCAAGCATAAGTTTCATACTTGTTTCAGCTTTTCCGATAGCAAGTGCAGCTTGATGAAGATCTTTAACTTGACCTGTTGCCATCTCACCCAAAGCCTTGTCACCCTTCTCTTGAAACTCATTTACCTCGTTTAGAGCAGATTTCAAGTGCTCGGCAAAACCTTCCCCGCTTGCACCCTCAACGCCGCCCTTTTGTGTTAATAATTAGGCGGATGAAACACCTGAAATACCGTTAATACTATTCATAATTTACCTCTTTTACTGTAACAGCGAAATTGCGCTGTTAGCTATATTTTTTGAACTCTCAAAAGCCGCTACGTTTGCCTGATAAGAGCGTGTCGCTTCTACTAAATCGGCCATTTCGATAACAGGATTAATATTTGGATATGCCACATAACCGTTTGCGTCTGCATCTGGATGTGCGGGGTCAAACTTCATCTTAGGCTCTCTGTCGTCGCGTGAAATCTTATCGACAATAACGCTCATTATAGCAGGATTTACTTTTTTGCCAAACGCACCCTCGTTTAAAGGGTCTTCATACATGGCACTCTCTGTCATCCCATTTATTGCTTGGTTAAACTGTTCATTGAAATTTATAGCTTTAAAGACAACCTCTTTTCTTCTGTAAGGTCCGCCCTCATCAGTTCTAGTTGTTTGCGCATTTGCAATGTTTTGAGAGATTGTGTTTACACGGACTCTTTGTGCAGATAGCCCATAACCGCTGATATCAAAACTGCTTAAAAAATTTGACATGTAATAATCCTTAGCTTATTTTTGAAGATGAATCTATAACACTTTTGTAGATCTCTGAATTTTTCTTCATAGCACTGACCAAAGCGGCAAACATAATGGAGTTTTTGCTCATCTCAGTAGTCTCAACATCAAGGTCAACGCTGTTTCCGTCATTTCTTGCCATATGCCCGTCTCTAAAAAACGTTTTTGCTTTGTTTGATGATTTCTCGTCCTGCAGAGCTATATGAGCTCCGTTGGTTTGAGCCATCTCTAGCTTCGGGCTGTTTTGGTTTAAAATTTTTGCTTTTTCCTGCGCCAAAGCATCTTCAAACCTGACATCTCTTGGTCTGTAAAAAGGAGTATCGGCATTTGCAATATTTGAAGATATCATATCTTGACGCATCGCTCTAAAATCAAGTGCTTTTGCGGCTAATGCATGTGATGCTGAAATTTGTATGCTCATCTTAACTCCTTTGATAAAACAGTACAAGCAAATAAAGTTCCAAATTGTAGTTTATATATTTAAGCAAATCTTAATCACATCTGCCTCATAATGTTTGTCAAGGTTATTAGAGTAACCCGAATTTTTGTTTTACAAGGAGTTCTTATGAAAAGAGCTGGTTTTACTATGATAGAGTTGATATTTGTTATCGTTATTTTAGGTATTTTGGCAGCGGTTGCGTTGCCGAGGTTTATCGGTGTTGCTGAACAAGCGCAAGTTGGAAAGATAAAGGGGTTTGTTGGTACATTAAATCGTACGGTAGCGCCTTCATTGTGGTCGGATTCTCTGAGCTTGGGTGAGGCTGGGTCGTTAGTTGGGGCTAATAGTGCTCGTTATACAGCTTCTCTGGCTGCTTCACTTCCTCCGTTAGAGGATATACAAGATGACGGAAGTGATATGGGTGCAATAGATGTAGCAAGTTGTGTTGATGACAATACTACTCTTCCTGCAGTTGGAGGAGCTAGTGTAGCGGCAACTCTTTTAGATATTACTGTTGGTGGAAAAACGTATTCTATTGGTTGTGTTGATGGATCAAATGCGGGTGCTCCTCATTTTTGGCTAGAAGAAGGTGGCCTTCTTATAGTTAAATAGTTAATATTCTCTCATTCCCAAGCTCCTGCTTGGGAATACATATAAAAGTAGTTATTTTCAAGTTATTTTCGAATAATTTTAAAATTATTACCCAAGGCTTTTTATGAAATTCTCGCGCGCTTTCACTATTATAGAGCTTATTTTTGTTATTGTAGTTTTAGGCATATTGGCAGGGGTAGCTCTTCCAAAGTTTGGCGCGACTAGAGAGATAGCAGATATTGCCAAAGGTCGTGCGGATGTTGCGACTATTCGTACTGCTATTGCAAACAATCGTCAGTCTAGGGTTATAAAAGGTACTACAGACTGGATAACCAGTGCAGAACTCGATACTGGCGGACTTTTTGGCGGAGTTTTGATGAGTCCTATGTCATCAGGCAGTACGTCAGGGGATTGGGACAACAGTGGCGCTAACGGGGACGGCTCTTATCGCTTTTGGATTAGTAGCACACCTGTGCCTTTTACGTATACTCCTGCTGATGGAAAATTCGGATGTGACACAACCCACGCAACAACAGGAGCTATGTGCTCAAAACTTGTTGACTGATTAGTTATATTTCTCTATAGTATCGGAACTATCTGAAAACTTTGCACTACTACAATATAGCACTTCTTAACTCACCGCTAGAACCTTTTACATATCAATCACAGAAGAGAATAGAAATCGGCACAAAAGTGAAAATAAATGTGAGAAACAGGGATGGGTTTGGTGTAGTAATATCTACATGTAAAAAACCTGAGTTTGAAACAAACGAGATTTTGGAAGTTTATAACTCCATTTATTCTGAGAAACAGCTTTTGCTTGCTCAGTTTATATCCTCATACTATTTTTGCTCGCTTGGGGAGGCACTTGGGCTTATGCTGGCGTATGTGGCGACACATTCACAAGTAGAACTTGGGAACGAGAACAAAATATCATCCTCTATAATTCTCTCTCCTAAACAAAAAGAGGCTTTGCTGTTTTTAAAAAAGCATAAGACCTCGCTTCTTTTTGGCGATACAGGCAGCGGAAAAACAGAAATATACATGTACTATTTTAGTGAGATGATAGCGCAAAACAAACGCTCTATTTTTCTTATGCC
>DAIDMU010000014.1 GCA_027448805.1 Sulfurimonas sp.
GAGAATCTCATACTCATAAACTCCATCTGGGGCTTGGGTGAGAATGTGGTAAGCGGGCGGGTAAACGCCGATGAATTTTTTATATTCAAACCGACTCTAAAAAAGGGAATCAACACTATTTTAAAACGCTCTTTGGGGAGTAAAAAAGAGAAGATGTTATACAGCAAAAATGCACACACCATCAATGTTGAGACAAGCCAAGAGGAACAAAACAGCTTCTCCATAAGCGATAATGAAGTGATAGCACTTGCAAAACAGGCTGTGATAATAGAGGAGCATTATGGACGTCCGATGGATATCGAATGGGCAAAAGACGGAAATGATTCCAAGCTCTACATCGTTCAGGCAAGACCTGAGACGGTCATGAGCAAACTAGACCAGAGCATCTCCATAGAGCACTACTCGCTTGATAGCGCAAAAGGTGCAAAAATTTTAACATCAGGGCGGGCAGTGGGAGATAAAATCGGTTCCGGCAAAGTAACCGTCATAAATGACACGACGGAGTTTGAGCGATTTAACGATGGCGACATCTTGGTGGCGGATACGACAAATCCCGACTGGGAACCTATCATGAAAAAGGCTTCCGCCGTTGTGACAAACCGCGGAAGCAGAACATGTCATGCCGCCATAGTTGCACGTGAAATAGGCGTTCCCGCGGTTGTTGGATGCGGAGATGCGACTACGGTTTTAAAAGATGCCCAGAGAGTAACCGTAAGTTGTGCGCAGGGCGATGAGGGGTATATCTACGAGGGAGAGATTCCGTACTTTGTAAAGACCGTAGATATAAAAGAGCTAAAACCTACAAAAACAAAACTCTTTGTAAATGTCGGCAATCCTGCTGAAGCATTCAACTTTGCAAAGATGCCAAATGACGGCGTGGGGCTTGCCAGAATGGAGTTTATTATGAACAACTCCATAGCCGCTCATCCCATGGCGCTTGTTGACATGTACAAAGGAAAAAGCGTCAAAGACGAGAACGAGATACGCTCTTTTATGACACCTTACACGGATACAAAAGAGTTCTTTGTCCATAAACTGAGCGAAGGGATAGGGATGATTGCGGCTGCTTTTTATCCAAAGCCAGTCATTATAAGAACAAGCGACTTTAAAAGCAATGAGTACCGCAATATGCTCGGCGGACTCCTTTATGAAGCAGAGGAAGAGAACCCTATGATAGGCTTTCGTGGGGCAAGCCGCTACTATGATGAGAGCTGCCGTGAGGCTTTTGAGTGGGAGTGTGCGGCGCTAAAACGCGTTAGAGAAGAGATGGGGCTTGGCAACATAAAAATAATGATTCCGTTCGTTCGCACCCCAGAGGAGGGTAAAAAAGTCATAGAGATTATGGGCAAACAAGGGCTGATTCAAGGAAAGGATGAGCTTGAAATATATGCAATGTGCGAAATTCCCGCAAATGTGATTTTGGCTGATAAGTTTTTAGAAGTTTTTGACGGCTACTCAATCGGCTCAAACGACCTGACACAACTGACTTTAGGAGTTGACCGCGAAAGTGCGAAAATCGCCCATATATTTGACGAGAGAAACGAAGCGGTTAAGAGAATGCTTCAGATGGCCATAAAAGCGTGCAAAGAGAGAGGCAAATACATTGGAATCTGCGGTCAAGCACCATCAGACTACCCAGAAATTACGGAGTTTTTAGTTCAAGAGGGCATTGACTCAATCTCGCTAAATCCCGATTCGCTCTTTAAGATGCACCAAGTTGTGGCAGATTTAGAAGAGAAGCTCTCCTAGGAGTTGGGGTGAAATTTTTTTCTAAAAAATTTCTCTGCCTCCATAACAACGCTCAGCACAAGAGCGATTAGAAGAAGCGTGCTCCACATCTCCAAGCTTACCGGCTCAATGCTGAGCACCGACTGCATAAACGGATTATACATCGATATAATATGTATGCCCTGCGAAGCTAACACCGATATCCATAAAAACATGTTTTTAGCATGGTTTATTTTAAAAATAGAGTTATTTTCACTGCGCGAATTAAATACATGTACATTTTCAAACAACACCATCAGAAGCAGAGTAATATTTCTTGCCGCATCTTCTTGGTAGCCAAACTCAAGCAGGGTATAAAAAAGGGCAAATGCAGATAGACCCATATAAAGACCCCCGACAACCACTCTGCTCATCATAATTTTGTTAAATACAGGCTCTTTCGGGTCGCGCGGTTTACGCTTCAGCACTTCCGGTTCGGCTTTTTC
>DAIDMU010000015.1 GCA_027448805.1 Sulfurimonas sp.
ATATGAATTATGATGTAATAGTAGTCGGCGGCGGACATGCCGGAGTTGAAGCTTCTCTCTCATGCGCTAGAATGGGAGTTAAGACTTTGCTAATCTCTATGTTGGCGGAAAATGTCGGAGCAACCAGCTGTAATCCAGCAATCGGCGGTTTGGCGAAAGGTCACCTAGTCCGTGAGATAGACGCGCTTGGCGGAGAGATGGCTCTTATAACAGATGAAGCAGGCATACAGTTTCGCATACTAAATGAGACAAAAGGTCCTGCCGTGCGCGGAAGCCGTGCGCAGATAGACATGGACAGATACCGTGTAATCGCCAGAAACAAAGTCCTCACTACCCCAAATCTTGATTTGGTTCAAGAGATGGTAGAGTCGCTTATTGTTGAAGATGGCGAAGTCAAGGGAGTCAAAACTAATCTTTTAAACGAGTACAAAGCTAAGAAAGTAGTTATTACCAGCGGTACTTTTTTGAGAGGCGTTATACATGTCGGTGAGATAAAGCAAGTCGGCGGAAGATTCGGCGAGCAGAGCAGCGAGGGACTGAGCCGCTCGCTTAGGGAGTGCGGTTTAGAGATGGGCAGACTAAAAACAGGTACGTGTGCTAGGATAGACGCCTCTTCCGTTGACTTTTCTGTTATGGAGATACAAGACGGCGATGAGACTCCAAGCCCTTTTAGCTTCAGAACATCGCGCAAAGAGTTCGCAGAAACTAAAAAACAGATCCCATGTTTTATAGCATATACAAACCAAAATACCCACGATATTATAGAGAGCAACTTCTACCGTGCGCCGCTTTTTACGGGTCAGATTGAGGGAACGGGACCGAGATACTGCCCAAGCATAGAGGATAAGATAAACCGATTTCGCGACAAAGATAGGCACCATCTCTTTTTAGAGCCGCAAACGATGGAAGCAACGGAATACTACATAAACGGTATGAGTACATCGCTGCCGCCTGATGTTCAGCAAGATATGATTCACTCTGTAAAAGGGATGGAAAATGCGAAAATTGTACGTTACGGATATGCTATCGAGTATGATTTTGTGGACCCAAGAGAGTTAAAGCACTCTCTTGAGACTAAAAAGATAAAAGGGCTCTATCTTGCAGGACAGATTAACGGAACGACCGGCTATGAAGAGGCGGCGGCACAAGGGCTTATGGCAGGTATAAATGCCTCCCTTAGTTTTCAAAACAAAGAGCCGTTGGTTCTTCGCCGTGATGAGGCTTACATCGGTGTTTTGATAGATGATTTGGTTACAAAAGGGACAAAAGAGCCTTACAGAATGTTTACTTCCCGCGCAGAGTACAGGCTTCTTTTGCGTGAAGAATCAGCCGACACAAGACTTAGCCGCTATGGGCATGAGATAGGTCTTATTAGCGATGAGTTGTATGAGAGCGTAAAACTAAAGGATGAGCAGATTAAAGAGGGTGCAAAACTTCTAAATGAGACAGCCTTTACGCCGAACAAAGAGTTTATAGCATTTTTAGAGTCAATGGGCGAAGAGAAAATAAGCGATACCATAACCGCGCAGCAGCTAGTCGCAAGAAAAAGCTTTAACGTAGAGAAGATGCTAAAAGTTGTTCCCGAGCTTGCAAAGTATGACCACTATATACAAGAAGAGATTTTGGTAGAGGGAAAATATGCCCGTTATGTTCTAAAGCAGAGCGAGGAGATACAAAAGATGAAAAAATATCTTAAAATCGAGATACCTGAGCGTTTTGACTTTAGAAAAATCAGCGGTCTAAGCAGAGAGATAGTTGAAAAACTGGAGACTTTTAATCCGCCTACGCTCCAAGCAGCTTCGCAGATAAGCGGAATAACGCCTGCCGCAATAGAGATTTTGCATATATTTATAAAAATAGAGCAGAGAAAAAGATAAATTTTAAGGCCGCATGATGAAACTATACTACTATGTACACACCGGACACCGCATCGGGCTTGACAGATTTAGACGCGCATGTACAATAATTCGTGCTTTGGGAGATATTGACGTTACGCTTCTTTGTTCTGATTTTCGCATTGCAAATGAGGCAAGACATTTTGGAGTTTCTAAAGCCGTAGGTATAGACGTAGTTAGAAATATCCCAAAAATTGCAAATCACGGTGACAAGATTATCTTTGATTCAGATGAGGCAAACCCGATAATGCTTGAAGATATGCGAAACTACTTCTCAACTTTTATCCGCATAAGCGATGACAAAGATGACTCCAAGGCAGAGGGAGAGCTTCTAATCTCCCCCTATCTCAGCGGAGAAGGCATCTGCAACGCTGTTGCGGTGGATGAGAAGTACTTCGTCAAAGAGGAGAAAACAATCGAGCTTTCTTACTTTTTCGGAGATGACGATTATGAGAAAGATTTGGAGAAAAATTTATCTTTTGTTGAAGATTTAAACCCTGATTTGCTGCTTGGATTTTACTATTTTTTGGATTACGAAGATTTTTTAAGAAATAAGTTTAAAAATCACCATGAGTTTGAAGAGTATGATGAGGTAATAAAAAAATCTAAAATTCTTATCACAGCATCCCCTCAAGCCGTTTTTGAAAATCTTGCATCTGGCGGAAAGCCTATATACGTGCAAAGAGAGGAGCATATGACAGATTTTTTAGAGTTTTTTAAGACTTTAAATGTGCCTTTTGTTAAAAATTATGATAAAGCACATCTTATTGATATTATAAGTTCAATAAATAACCATAACTATTCCAAAATGGAACACTCTGCCAAAAAGATTGTTGATTTTATAAAAGAAAACTTAACTTTATGATTGCTTAAATATATTTTAGTATATAATCAGCATCTAATTTTATAAGAAAGAGAGCAAACATGCATAACAGTAGCCGTAGAGGTTTTATGGGTAAAGCATTTGGCGCCGTTGCAGGTGTTGGTGTTGTTGGTTCATTGGTTGCAATGAAAAAAACTTGGGATCCGCTTCCAAGTGTTAAAGCTGCCGGTTTTACTACTCTTGATATGTCAATATATCCAGAGGGTGAACTAATAACAGAAAAATGGAGAGGCAAGCCGATTTTTGTTTTGAAAAAAACAGCGGAGATGGTTGCTAGCCAAACAGAGAGCCAAAAAGCCAGAGATGTCGTTGTCGGCGATTCTCATTTTATGATTGCTATCGGTTTATGTACACACTTAGGTTGTATTCCTGGGTATAACGCTGCAGAAAAATCATTTTTATGTGCATGTCACGGCGGGCAGTTTAACTGGGCCGGTGAAGTAACAAAAGTTCCGCCGCCACGCGGATTTGATATCCCTCCGTTTAAAATTGAGGGCAATAAAATGATTCTTGGTGAAGCAGGACCTGAATATCAAGCTATGAAAGATAGCGGCGTAACGCTGTAAAGGAGGGAAAAATATGGCACATTTTACAAAAGCAACAAGTGTTAAAGATTGGCTAAACCAACGTTTGGCAATTGAAAAAGTTGAGAAAGTTATGGCATCTGAGTATTGGATTCCGAAAAACATTAACTTCTTGTGGGCAATGGGTATGGTTTTAGCAATCACATTCACGCTACTTTTAGTTTCAGGTATATTCTTGTTGATGTATTATCAACCGGATGTTAAAGATGCATTTTACAGTGTAAACTACACTATTATGAGAGATGTTGACTTTGGCTGGTTATGGAGACATATACACGGTGTAGCCGCGTCTGTTGTTTTCTTGATTATCTACATTCACATGTTTACGGGTATCTACTACGGCTCTTATAAAAAGGGTCGCGAGATGATTTGGATCTCAGGCATGCTTCTGTTTGTTACTTTTTCTGCCGAGGCGTTTAGCGGATATATGCTTCCATGGGGACAGATGAGTTACTGGGCCGGTATGGTTATTACTAATATCTTTAGCCTTGGCGGACTGCATATGGACGGTTTGGTTGAGTGGATTCGTGGGGATTATGTTCCTGCACAAGCGTTCTTGACTCGTTTCTTTATGCTTCACGTACTTCTTTTGCCACTAGCTATTATGGGACTTATAGGGCTTCACTTTGCAGCTCTTCGTATTCCCCATGTTAATAATCAAGACGGTGAAGAGATTGATTTTGACGCTGAGAGCAAAAAATATTTAGCTGGTGACAAAGCCGGTTCAAAAGTTATGCGTTTTGCTAATGACTTTATGTCTAAAGATATGATGGTTGTAGGTATCTACCTGATTTTCTTCTTCTATCTTGTATTTTTCCAATATGGATTTGCACTTGACCCTGTAAACTTTGACCCTGCTGATGGACTTAAAACTCCGGCACACATCTACCCTGAGTGGTATTTCTTATGGTCGTACGAAATTCTTAGACCGTTTTCTGTAAACATCGGTCTAATGGCATTTGGTTTTGCACAGGTAATCTTTATGTTATTGCCATGGTTAGACAGAAGTCCAAACGCTGTTCCTGCAAGCCGCCGTGGTGCATTTAGCATCTGGTTCTGGTTGTTGCTAATCGATATGATTGTTTTAACAGCTATGGGCAAACTGCCTCCAGAGGGTATTTTCAGCACTATCGGTTTAGTTGCTGCATTAGCATTTATAGTTTTATGGATAGCACTTCCATTTATAACTATGAACGAAAAAAAAGCGTAAGGAGAATAGGATGAAAAATAAAGAACCTTTAATATTGGTTGTTGTTGTTGCTTTTACTCTCCTAACATACTGGTTAGTTGAGCCATTTGCACACTCTCAAATGCACAAACATGTAGAGAGCCAAAATTTTGCTTATGCAGATTTGGCTCCTATTATAAAAACAGGTGACGCTGCAAACGGTAAAGCATTGGTTACAGGTGCGGCCGCTTGTATAGGATGTCACTCAATTGCAAAAGACGGTGTTCCTGCCGGAATGGACGCTGTAACTGCTGCTGGGAGCTACGGTGTAAATCCGCCTGACTTAAGTAATGCGGGGGCTCTTTATGATCCAAAATTCTTAGCGGATTTGATCAAAAACCCTGCACATGCTTTAAATGTTGCGCACAAATTTGATGCTGCTAAAGGTCAAATGCATCCGATGATTGCTTTTGCCGGGGCTGGCGGAGATATTGACCAAGAAGTTGCCGATATGGTTGCATACTTACAGTCAATAGCTGTAAAAGCTGATGAACTTACTCCTAAAATGGCATTTGAAGAAGCTTGCGGAAGATGTCACACTATGAAGTATGAAAACTGGACGCAACTAGGAACTAAGCCTGAGTTTAAATTTGAAAAAGAGTCTTTGGCGTACGATATAAAAGTGTTAGAGTATCAAGAGGCTCTTACAAAATATATGGGTAAACTGCCTCCTGATTTAAGTATGTATTTCCGTTCTCGTAATGAGCACTTCTTGAGTACTTTTATTGAGAATCCTCAAAGCCAGTTGGCTGGTACGGCAATGCCTAGAGTAGGTGTTACTGCTGAAACTGCTCATAAAGTTATAGAGCATATGGCTGACGCCGGCGATACAAAAAGACATGAGAGAGAGTCAGTTGGTAAAAACGTGATGATTTTCATCATAATCTTTGCTATCTTTGCTCTTCTTTGGAAAAAACAGGTGTGGAGAGATCTACACTAAAACAGTATGAGCCGCTGCTAAAGGCTTAGCTCTCTTTCTGGACTCCTTGGGTTTTCCCAAGGAGTATCCTTGCCTCTTAATAACAACTACCAAAAAAAATATAAAATATTTCATTGGCTCTTAAGATATATAACGATAAACTTTTCAAATATATCGTTATATCTATTTATATATAACGCAAACAAAGGGCAAGAGTGGGTATTTTAAAAAAGATAGTTTTTATATTTTTTATATTGGGAACCGCAAATCACATCTCTGCCGAGACCATAACACTGTTCGCTGCTTCTGATTTGAGGTTTGCACTCGATGAAGCAAAAGAGCTTTTTTTAAAAGATAAGAAAAATGATAAAATAGAGACGATTTACGGCTCATCGGGAAAAGGGATGCAGCAGATACAAAACAGTGCTCCATACCATCTCTTCTTTAGCGCAAATGAAGATTATGTAGAGAATCTTTATAAGAGCGGACATGTAACAAAACCATCAAAGCTCTATGCGATAGGCAGGGTGGTTATCTGGTCAAAGAATAAAAACTTTAATCCGAAAAACGGCTTTGAAAACCTAAAAGAGCCTTGGGTAAAAAAAATTGCCATTGCTAACCCCACACACGCCCCTTACGGCGAAAAAGCAAAAGAGGCTATGCAGAGCACCAAAATATATGAGGAGATAAAATCTAAACTTGTCTTAGGCGAAAATATCTCGCAAACTGCACAGTTTATTGAGAGCGGAGCGGCTGATATCGGCGTAATTGCCCTCTCCCTTGCACTCGCTCCAGCTATCTCAAAGGGAAAAAATCCAGACTACTACTTGATAGACAGCAAGCTTCACAAACCGCTGCTTCAGGGCTACTCAATAACAAAATATGCAAAAGAGAGTCTCTTGGCCAGAGAGTTTTATGATTTTATTGGCTCAAGCGAAGCGAAAGAGATTTTAAAAAAATATGGATTTGAGGCAAGATGAATATCTTAGAGGGCAAAATAGTATCGCTAAAAAAAGTTGATGATTTTTTATCTATAAACGTAGAGGCAAACGGGAAGATTTTTTCTGCCGTAGTTTTGGATAGCGAGGCTCTCTCATGGGCAAAGAGCGGCGAGAGAGCAAATATTATCTTCAAAGAGATGGAGGTAATGATAGCAACCCAGTCTTCAAGAGTTAGTGCTAGAAATGCCTTTGTCTCAAAGATAAAAGAGATTGAGACGGGAGAGCTTTTTGCAAATGTTGTTTTTGATTTTGATGGCGAAGAGATTAGCTCCGTAATTACAAAACACTCATGCGAAGAGCTTGGATGTGCGGAGGGCGGCGAGTTTATCTGGTTTGTGAAATCAAATGAGGTAACTATTCAAAAGGGAGGCAAAAGTGGAAGATAGTTTTTTTCAAACAATGAAGCTGACATTTGAGCTAGCTGCTATTACGACAACCCTTCTTCTTTTTATAGGCATCCCTATCGCCTACTTCCTATCCCAGACAAAATCTATTCTTAAGCCTGCAGTAGAGGCAGTAGTCTCTTTGCCGCTTGTTCTTCCGCCCTCTGTTTTGGGTTTTTACCTTCTGCTTGCGTTTAGTCCAAAAAACAGTTTTGGCTTATGGCTTGAAGCAAACTTCGACCTAAGACTTGTGTTTAGTTTTGAGGGGCTTGTTGTGGCTTCTGTTATCTTCAGTCTTCCGTTTATGGTTCATCCAATTCAGAGCGGTTTTAGTTCGCTTCCTAAAAATTTGGCACATGCCGCTTATACCCTCGGCAAAAGTAAAATCAATACTCTCTTTTTTGTCATGCTTCCAAATATCCGCTCTTCGCTCTTGACTGGGATTGTCATCTCTTTTGCCCACACGATAGGCGAATTTGGCGTAGTTTTGATGATGGGCGGCAATATTGCAGGAGAGACAAGAGTGGCAAGCATAGCCATCTATGACGAGGTTGAAGCGCTTAATTACGCCACCGCAAATCAATATGCCATGACGCTTTTTATCATCTCATTTGCCATCTTGCTTCTGGTTTATGCCATTAACAGACATTTTATGCACTCAGGTATCAGATGATAAAACTAAATTTCAGCAAAAAGCTCCTCGGTGCAGAGGGTTCTTTTGATTTAACCATAAACGAAGAGATACCAAAAGAGAAACTCTCAATCCTCTTTGGAAAGAGCGGGGCGGGAAAAAGCACGATTTTGAGGATTTTAGCAGGACTGATAAAGCCCGACAGCGGAGAGATAGCGGTTGATGGTGAGGTTTGGTTTAGCAGTGCAAAAAAGATAGACTTGCCTCCGCAAAAAAGAAGCATAGGGTTTGTTTTTCAAGACTACGCGCTCTTTCCAAATATGACTATTTTAGGAAATCTCTTATATGCACTAAATGACAAAAGTGACAAGAAATTAGTTGATGAGATATTGGAGTTAACCGAGCTGACCTCGCTAAAAGATTTAAAACCGCAATTTCTCTCAGGCGGACAGCAGCAGAGAGTGGCGTTGGCAAGAGCGCTGGTGCGAAGACCGAAGATTTTGCTTCTTGATGAGCCTCTCTCTGCGCTTGACTTTGCTATGCGAGCAAAACTTCAAGATGAGCTTTTAAATATTCAAAACAAGTTAAAAACAACTACGCTTCTCGTCAGCCACGATATATCCGAGGTTTATAAGCTTGGAGATTTTGTCTATGAGCTCCAATATGGCAAAGTTTTAAACAGAGGAGCGCCAAGCGAAATTTTCGGCGGAGTTGGAATAAGCGGAAAGTTTAAATTTAACGGCGAAATAGTAGCCATTGCAAAAAGCGACATTTTGTACATTGTGAGTGTTTTGGTCGATAACGAGGTTGTAAAAGCTGTAGCAGGCAAAAAAGAGGTGCAAAATCTAAAAGTCGGCTCAAGAGTTGTTCTATCAAGCAAGGCGTTCAATCCGCTGATTATTTCAGCGCACCCATAAGCCTAACTCTTTTTCTCAGCCACTACAAGAGTGCCGCATATCAAATCATGCAGTGCTTTTTTATCTCTTCTGTAAAATGGGAGAAAAAGTCCAAAGAGCGTTGTTGCGGCAAATAAAAATGCAAAAAATCTCCATAAAGCTCTAAAAAATCCAATAAACTCACCGTTTTTATCATCTACAACCTTAATCTCATAAGCTTTTTTACCTGGTGTTTGTCCAAACTTGCTTAAAAGTATTGCGTAAATAAGACCATAGAGAGTCACGCCGATAAGTGGTGCCAACTGTGATGACTGAAAATCATCTTTGCCGCTCATAGCTACATAGGCGATGATATAAAGTATTGGAGCATATATCATAAACATATCTGTGATAAAAGCTTTTACTCTTTTGGCGTAAGGTGCATAGATATATTTGGGATGGGCTTTTGTCTCTGCTGGTTTGGCGTTTTTTTTAATATTTCTAAATCTCATGGCGCCATTATAACAGATAAAAAAACCATTTTGAAGCCCCTAAAATATAAAATATTACTTAATTTGTTCAATTAATAACAATAAGTAAACAAATAAGAGGTAAAAATGGTGATTTAAACTAAATTTAAAAATTAGGGGTGTAGAATATGTCAAGTCCTAATAAATCGCATAATTAGAAGTGATACATAAGTGATAAAAAAATCACTTATGTATCACTTCATTGTAGGTGATTAAGAGACAAAACAGGAGAATTAAATGAGAAAAATGATTAAAATGTCGATGGCAGCGGTTATGATGATGGGTGTTAGTGCAGTTTCTGCACAAGCTGAGGGGACAGACATCTTAACTAACATTAAGGCGAATGGGCAAGTTAGAGCTCGTTATGAGATGGTAGATGCAAAAGATGCGGGCAACCTAAATAATGCAAATGCATTTACTAACCGCTTGACATTGGGTGTAGGCGCTGATCTATTAGGTACTAATTGGCTGTCTGCGTATGCTGAGATGACTGATGTTCGCGCATTAAATGACAACTATAATGATATGAATGCGAATAATGGAGCTGAGTTGCATGACAATGTTGCAGATTCAGAGCAGACTCGTGTGACTCAAGCGTACGTTGATATGAAAATGGGCAAAACAAAGCTTCGTATCGGTCGCCAAGGTTTAAATGTTGACAATATGAGGTTTGTCGGTACGGTTGACTGGAGACAGATGCCTCAAACTTTTGATGCATACACTCTTACAGACAACACGATTGAGAACCTAAATCTATTTGCTTCTTATGTAACTCAAATCAATAGAGTATTTAATCAAGATGTTCTTACTGGTGCTACAGATGGCTCTAGAGGTACAAGAACTCTACTTTTAAATGCTTCATACAAGGTTATGCCGGAACTTAAAGTAACTGTTTATGACTATATGATTGGCTATGGAACAGGTGCATTTACTACGACTAACGCTCTTGGCGGAAGTGATACTTACGGTATAGCGCTTACTGGTGACGTGGCAGTTTCTGATGCACTTAAGTTGAACTACCGTGCAGAGTATGCAAAACAGACAGATGCTACTATGGAAAACAGTGGATATAACAATTCAGATAGCAACTTAGATGCTGACTATATGAACTTTGAGCTTGGTGCAAATATGTCAGGTTTCCTAGTTGGTGCTCAGTATGAAGTACTAAGCGGAGCAGAGGGTTCAGATACAACTTTCCAAACTCCTTTGGCTACACTTCATGCACATAACGGTTGGGCAGACATGTTTTTATCAACTCCGGCTGGCGGTCTTGAAGATTTGAGCTTTAGCCTTGGATATACTTCAAAAGATTTAGGTCTTTTAAAAGCTATCTATCATGATTATCAAGCTGATACTGGAGCTGTTGGTGATTACGGTACGGAACTTGATGTTATCTACACAAGAGCTATCCCTGGTGTTAACGGCCTTACTGGTATGTTAAAATATGCTGATTATAGTGCAGACAATTTTTCAGTTGATACTGAGAAATTCTGGGCAATGCTAGACTACAAATTTGCTACAAAATAGTTAAAATACTCAAGCCACTTCTGGTGGCTTGAGGCCTCTCTTATGTAACCTCAAAAATATTTAACCTGCTTTTTACTTCCAAAAGATATAATACAACTAAACTTATATATATTATTAGAATTCCAATTGTAAGTTGGAGTGTCAGGAAAAACAATTATGCTAATGGACAGCTATCATAGAGTAGTTGACTATCTTCGCATCTCCGTAACGGAGCGATGCAATTTTAGATGTCAATACTGTATGCCTGAGAAACCTTTTTCATGGGTGCCAAAAGAGAATCTTCTTACATTTGAAGAGCTTTTCCTGTTTGTAAAAGTGGCAATAGATGAGGGGATAAAAAAGATACGTATTACAGGCGGAGAACCGCTTTTAAGAGAAGATCTGGATAAATTTATTAAGATGATATACGACTATGCTCCAGATATTGACCTTGCTATGACTACAAATGCCTTTTTGTTAAAATCCACTGCCCAAAAATTAAAAGATGCAGGGCTAAAACGCCTAAATGTAAGCATAGATACGCTTAAACCTGAGGTCGCCCTTGCTATTGCCGGCAAAGATGTTTTGGCAAATGTTTTAGAGGGTGTCGAGGAAGCAAGAGCAGTCGGCCTTAAAGTAAAAGTAAATATGGTTCCTATGAAAAATATGAATGCGGATGAGATAATAGATGTTTTAGAGTACTGCAAAGAGCGTAACATGTCGATAAGATTTATAGAGTATATGGAGAACCGCTTTGCAGCAAAAGAGATAAGCGGACTCAAATCCGATGAGCTGTTGGCGATATTAAGAGAGCGCTATGAGTTTATTGATGAGGGGTTTGACGGCTCATCGCCATCTCACTACTATAAAATGAAAGACGGTTACAGATTTGGTATTATTGAGCCTTACGGAGATGACTTTTGCAAGCAGTGCAACCGTATCCGTCTTACGGCTGAGGGTCAGCTTATCCCTTGTCTCTATTTTGATGAGGCGCTAAGTATAGGAAAAGCCATAAAAGAGGGCAATATAGCCGGCGCGGTTGAAGTGCTTAGAGAGGTTGTTAAAAACAAACCTGAAAAAAATCGCTGGGGCGGTGAAGATGGCGAAGTTTCATCTCGCGCTTTTTATGAGACGGGCGGTTGATGATATATCTTGTAGAACATTTTTACAGCATTCAGGGC
>DAIDMU010000016.1 GCA_027448805.1 Sulfurimonas sp.
TAATAAAATTGTCCTCATAGGCGCCTCCACAGGAGGCCCTGGACAAATAGAAAAAATAAGGGAGTTTTGTAGTTAATGTTTGATTTTTTTAAAAAGAAAGTATCTCTCAGCAATGATGAGCAAAAGAGAGTTGTTACCGAAGATTATGCAGATGTATCACAGATTGCGCAATATTTTAAAAATGAGACCGGTGTTACTTTTGACAAACAGACAACCATCTTAAAAAGCAAAGTTACCACATTTTGCAGACAGATGGCTATTGGCTCATTTAGAGAACTTTTAAACGCCATAAAAGATGACAAGAAGCTAAAACAATCTCTTGTAGACTACCTCACAACCAACGAAACATTTTTTTACAGAGAGTTTAAGCAGATAGAAGAACTGGTAAGGCTTGTTAAAAATGAAGGCAGAAGGGTTGAGATACTGTGTGCGCCATCTGCTACCGGCGAAGAGCCATACAGCATCGTTATCGCTCTGCTTGAAGCTGGCGTAATGCCAAGCAACTTCCACGTAACTGGAATCGATATAAATTCGGATGCCCTCTCAAAGGCAAACAAGGCAGTTTACAGAGAGAGAAACGTAAGGAATTTATCTTTAGAGGCGATTGAGAAATATTTTACAAAAGAGAACGGCAACTATATTTTAAAAGACTTTATAAAACAACATGTTACTTTTATTTTGATGAATCTTTTTGACCCGTCGTTTAAAAGTATCGGAAAATTTGACTTTGTATTTTCAAGAAATATGTTAATCTATTTTGACCAAGAGACAAAACTAAAAGCCAAAGAGATTTTAGAGAGTATGCGTAAAAACCAAAATCAAGATATATTTTTTGGACACGCGGACTTATTTTAAAATTACTTTGCGGAAGTTTTAGGTTTGGTGTGATTTGTGTTTAACTCAGACTAAGGCTATACTAAAGTATGCCGTGTCCGAGTTAGGCGCAAAGCGCGCCGAAGATAAAGCTTTTTTTTAGACGCGAGCTTCTTCACGGCGTTGTAAGTACGCCCAGTTAGAATCCACACGCTCTTGCCACTCTTTTATCAAATACTTATACTCATCTTTAAAAAGGTGTTTAAAACGCCCTTGAGCAGCTAAATACTCCTCAACAGGAACAACATTTTTAGGTCTATAGGTAATGTTTAACTCTTGCCCGTTAATTATCTCATATAGCGGGAACACTAAAGAGTCAGTCGCAAGATCTGCTATATGCATAGTATCTTTAGGATCAAATTTCCACTCTGTTGTACAAGGTGAAACAGCATTTATAAAGACAGGCCCCTCAACCGCAAAACCGTGCTGAATCTTCTTAACCATATCTTTCCACTTATTCGGAGAGACTTGAGCAGCATACGGTATGCCGTGAGCTGCCATGATTGTCATCATATCTTTTTTATTTATTTTCTCCCCGTAACTCTTTTTGCCTTCCGGCGATGTAGTTGCGGATGAACCAATCGGAGTAGATGATGATCTCTGACCTCCGGTATTTGCATATACTTCATTGTCTAACACGACATGCATTATATTGTGTCCGCGCTCCATACATCCTGATATCCATTGAAAACCGATATCATAAGAAGCGCCATCACCTGCGAAAGAGACAAATTTTGGAGTTCTCTCAGGCTGTTTTAGGCGCCCTTTTTTCTTCAATGCTTTGTACATAGTCTCTGCACCGGCCACTGCTGTTGAACCATTCTCAAAACCGATATGAATCCAAGAAGCATCCCATGAAGTATATGGGTAAACTGCCGTACAAACCTCTAAACATCCAGTTGAAGCAGATAAAACCAAATCATCATTCGTTGCGTTTAATACTTCACGAACAATAATTGAGTGCGCACAACCCGGGCATAAAAGGTTAGCACCCTCAAAACGATCAGCTGATGTTGAAAACTCTTTTAAGTTTTTAATATTTTTCATTTCACTCACGGTTTTCTCCTTATAAAAATGCTAGTTTCGGTCCACGAACACCGATAAACTGTTGTAATTTTGTAGTTACCTTACCAGCATCAGCATTTGCTTGCAATTCGTTAAAAAGTGCAACCAAGTGAGCCTTTGTTAAGTCACGACCGCCTAGCCCGTATATATAGCCGGAGAGAAGAGCTTTCGTGTCTGTATTAAATAGTGCGCCTGCAATCTCATTGAAAAGCATTCCGGCAGCGCCATTTGGAGATGAACGATCAAGTGCAGCTATTGCTTTTACATTTTTTAATGCTTCTGCTATTTCAAAGAATGGGAATGGACGAATTACGCGCAAACCTATTACGCCTGCTTTAATCCCTTTTGCTCTCATATCAGACGCTACTTCACGAGCTGTCTCAACAGAAGTGCCCAAACAAACAACACACACATCGGCGTCATCCATATTATATTTTTCTACCGGATTATATTTACGGCCTGTCAGTTTTTCAAAATCTTTAAATACCGACTGGATTTTTGGCATAACTTTAGTCATTAAATCATTATGTTGGCGAGCTTTATGCTCAAAATGCCAATCTTCTTCAGTTTGTACACCGTGAGTAACAGGATGTTCAAAATCAAGCATGTCATTCATAGGTTTATATTCGCCTACAAAGCCGTAAGCAGCATCGTCACTCAAAGTTTTTACACCTTGCGCAGTGTGAGAAGTCATAAATCCATCTTGATTTACAATTGCAGGAAGTCTAATATCATGATCTTCGCTAACTTTAAATGCTATGAAATTTAAATCATAAGCTTCTTGAGAGCAAAATGCATCAAACTGAATCCAACCGCTATCGCGAATCATATACATGTCCGAATGGTCTCCGTTAACATTTAATGGAGAAGCCAAGGCGCGATTTACAAGATTTAGAACGATTGGAAGTCTCATACCGGAAGCTTGATAAAGTGTTTCAGACATAAGAGCAAGACCTTGAGAAGACGTAGCAGTTGCAACACGTCCTCCGGCAGCTGCTGCGCCAATACATGCACTCATCGCCGCATGTTCAGACTCAACCATAACGAACTCGCCCTCAATATAACCATCTGCTAAAAATTTTGCATAACCCTCAACAATAGGGGTTGATGGCGTAATAGGATATGCCGCAACAACATCAACCTGAGATTGTCTCATTGCCTGAGCAGCAGCAAAATTGCCATCCCATACTTCAATATCTTTTAATTCCATTTTATCAAATGCCATTATGCTTCCTCCTCGTCTTTTTTAGGCCAGTTTGCGATTACTGACTCTTCATCCGCCTGCTCTGAGAACATTAAGAGTGATTTAGGGTTTGTAGGACAAACCTCAACGCAGATACCACAACCCTTACAGTGATCCATATCTACACCTATAAGCTTTTTGTCTCTTGATATAATCGAAACATCCGGACAATATATCCAACAAAATTGACAATCAATACAGTAATCTTTATTAAACACGGGTTTAATAAGTCTCCAGTCGGCAACACTTGCTGTATAAGAACTGCTTTGTGAATACGCACGATCTTCCTGCTGAGTTGCTGCAATATTGTCTATTTTTCCGTCAAAAGTACGAAGCATAGCCCCGATTTCAAACTCATCCCATCCTTTTTTTGCCATAACCAGTTCCTTACTTTACTTCATCGTATGCGCGCTGAATCGCAAGCATATTCGCATCGATAATCTTTTGTGGTAATTTTCCAAGAACTCTCTTCATGCTCTCTTTAAAAAAGTCCATCTCATACATGCCGGAAATTTTCATAAACGCGCCAAGCATCGGCGTATTTGGAATCGGGCGACCGATTGTGTCATTCGCGATGGTCATACAATCAACAGTATAAACTTTTTTACCCGCCAGTTTAGGCTGAGCCTTAATTAGCTCATCCGTGCTCATATGTGTTGTAATAATATATCTGGTACTCTCTTTGTGGTTTATAGTAACATCGCTTGTAAAAACTAAAGCAGGGTCAATTACTAAAACATAATCAGGTTCCATATATTTTTCATGATTCATAATAACTTTATCATCTACGCGGTTGTACGCTGTCATTGCTGCACCGCGTTTTGCAGATCCATAAAATGCAAACGCCTGTACATGCTTACCGGTAGTAGAAATAACATCTGCCAAACCTTTAGCTCCTGTAACGGCACCTTGTCCGGCACGGCTATGCCATCTAATCTCTAGCATAAACTCTCCCTTTTAATTAATATATATATAAACCATAATTCTATTTTGCCCCTTATTTTAGACAAGTTGCTCTTAAATATAGCTTGATAGTTTGCTCTTTTTTAAGAAGTGGCAAAAGTGTGTTATTTTTTCCTGTTTTGCAGATATAAGGTTGCTTCAAGCGCATCATTTAATATAACATTTGTAAACTTTTTTAATGTTTCGAGGTCATCATAGCCGCTTAAAACAGCTATGGAATTTACATTGGCATTTGCCGCAGCAATCAAATCCAGTTTGGTGTCTCCAATCATCCATATTTCTCTATTTTGTGTATCCAATTTTTCCAGAGCTTTTAGTATCGGCTCCTCGTGCGGTTTTGGATTATCAACATCTTCTCTGCCGATTAAAACTTCAAAGTGCTCCATTAGACCAAAGTGCTCCATTAACACCCTAGAATAGCGACCTGTTTTTGTGGTAACTATCCCCAATACGGCAAACTCTTTGGCAAGCAAAACTGCCTCTCTTGCATTTTTTAAAAGAGTTGTTTTTTGAGTTGAAATATCGCGATAATGCTCCTTATATGTTGTTACAAAATCACAAATCAGCTCTCTCTCTACCCCTAAATTTTCATACATTATGTCAAGGGGATAGCCTATAAGAGCCTTTATATCTTCATCATTTTGCTTGGGATATTTATGCACTTCAAAAGAGTGATGAAATGATTCTAATATCGCTTCAGTCGAGTCTATGAGCGTTCCATCCAAATCAAACAAAATTATCAAACTATTTCTCCCATTTTATGTAGTTGTGCCAGATTCCAATAGGAGCCGGCTCAATGTTTTTTATATCTTTGCTAACCGTTGTAATTGAGTTTGGAATATATAAAAAAAGATATGGATTTTCATCTGTTATTATTTTAAACATCTCTCTCCATGAAGCATTTAACTTCTCATTATCTATCATACTCTGAGACTCTTCAATCATCTTGTTTATTTTAGGATTGTGATAACCTACAAGATTAAACCCGCCCTGTTTATCGCTGTCGCTGTGCCAAAACATATATGGGTCTGGGGTGGGAGAAAGCCCCCATCCAAGCAATACGGTGTCAAATTTACGTGGAAAAACCACCATATTTAAAAATGCCTGCCACTCCATAACTCTCAAAGTGACGACTACGCCTGCTTTTTTAAGCTGGTGCTGCAGTATCTGGGCAGCGTATGGTCTTAGTTCACTGGAATTTGATGTCGCAATCTCAAAAGTAAAAGGATTATTTTCATCATATCCAGCTTCTTTTAAAAGTTTCTTTGCTTTTTTTATGTCTAAAAGAGGTGCTTTAACATTTTCATTGAATGCTTTTGTTCCGGGAAGAAAAGGTCCGCTGCAAACTTTTGCATGGTTAAAAAAAAGAATATCAACTAATTCTTGCCTGTTGATTGCCAAAGAGAGAGCCTCTCTTACTTTTGGGTTTTTAAACTTCTCAAGGCGTAGATTAAATCCCAGATAGCTGTAGGATTGCGAAATGTTTTCATAGATATTAAATTTTTTAAAAAAGTCACCGTTTAACTGTCTCTCATACTGCATCGGTTCAATGTTTCCGACGTCAAGCGCACCAGATTTTAACATCAAAAAGCGTGTCATCGGGTCTGCAATAACATGAAAAGATATTTTATCTATCTTTGCTCTGCCTTCAAAGTAGTCATCAAAAGCGGAAAGTATAATATTCTTTGAATACTCCAGCTGCTCAAGCTTATATGCGCCTGTTCCTATCGGGTTTGTGTTAAATGATGAGTTCATCAAATTTTGCTCATCCCTTAAGATGTGCTCAGGCAAAATACCCATCATCCAAGTCTCTAGCGCCTTGAAATATGGCTCTTTATATCTGACTTTTAGAGTAAACTCATCAACAACTTCTACACTCTGTACAAATCTGAAATTTGCACTGTAGGGTGAGCTTATTTTTGATGATATAAGCACATTATAGGTAAAGAGCACATCTTTGGCGCTAAACTTTTTGCCGTCATGCCACTTCACATTTTTGCGAAGTTTAAAGAGCAGAGTCTTCTCATCTTCAAAATGGAACTCCTCCGCCAAATCACCGACAATTGTCGATAAATCCTTGTCATACTTGAGAAGTCCGTTAAATAAAAAACCGGTAATCTCTGATGAACTTGAGTCCGTGGCCAAAATAGGATTCAGCCTTGATGGATTGGCAGAAGTTGCCAGATGAAGTGTTGATGCAAAAAGGTTTATCGATAAAAACAGAAATATTAGATAGCGCAAAATTACTCTTTTTTTGAGTGATTATACCAAAGTTAAATATAGTGAATTGTTAATAGGAGAATTTTGAGGAGTTTTTAACAGTGCACAAAGCACTGAAAAAAGTTCTTGCAGCGATTAACGCTTAGAGAACTGACGAGAACGACGAGCTTTGCGCTTGCCTGGTTTTTTACGTTCAACAACACGTGAATCGCGAGTCATCATACCCTCAGGTTTTAGTATAGCTTTTAACGCTGGGTTAAAAGCAACTAAAGCACGAGAAATACCGTGACGAAGTGCGTCTGCTTGACCACCGAAACCACCACCTAAAGTAGTAGCCACAATGTCAACAGATGTATCTTGTTTTGTTAGAGCAAGCGGTTGTTTAACACGAAGCTTTTTAGCTTCTAATCCGCCTAACCATGCGTCTAATGAAAGACCGTTAACAGTCATATTGCCAGTTCCTGGAGCTAACCATACTTTTGCTATTGATGCTTTACGACGACCTGTTGCGTATATTTTTGCCATATGTCAATCCTTACTTAGCAAGTTGTGCAGAGTGAGGATGCTCAGCACCTGCATATATTTTTAATTTTTTAATCATTTTAGCACCAAGCTTAGTTTTAGGAAGCATACCGCGAGTAGCTAATTTATAAAGCTTCTCAGGATTTTTAGCTAAAAGCTCAGTCATTTTAGTGCTTTTAACACTTCCGAAGTAACCAGAGTATGAAAAATACTCTTTGTTAGCAATTTTACCAAGACCGTTAAATTTTGCTTTAGAAGCATTAACAACAACAACAAAGTCGCCGCAGTCAATATTTGGAGTAAAACATGGCTTATTTTTACCGCGAAGTATAGTTGCTACTTCAGTAATAATACGACCAAAAGTTTTACCTTCAGCATCAATCAAAACCCATTTTTGATCGATTTGTTCAGGAGTTGCAATTTTCGTAAATTTCATTCTTGAACCTTTCAAGTAATTTTATTAACATCACATACAAAATGCTTGTTTAATTGGCGAAAGTATATCTTCTTTTGCTTATAAATAACTTAATTTATGGTTTTTTTAAGGTTTATATGCGGCCCTATTTTTATTATTGATTTGTGTTAATAAAATTAAAATAATTTCTATGTTACAATCGTACCTAGTAATAAGTTTTAACAATATATATAGAAGTGGATTAATGGGCGACAAAGAGAGAAGCACTGTTTTTATTTTAAAAATTTTCACAATTGTATCGCTTTTTGTGTTTACAATATTTGCGGCTGAGGATCAAAGAATTGTTGATGAGCTGGCGTCTCCTATGCCCGAAATTCCGCTAAAAAAAGCTATGGGTGATAAGTTATACAATGACGCGATTAACTCCGGAGAGTACAGTTACGTAGGTAATTCGAAGTGTCGCTTATGCCATAGGAATTTTTTTGTTGGAAGAAAAAATGATCCGCACGACCATGCAATGGAGAGCTTAATACCTTCAAAAAATGAAAAAAACTCTCACTGTTTAACATGCCATTCCACAGGGCATCGCATGCCGAGCGGTTTTGTCGATATGGAAAAAACTCCGCGCCTCTCAAATGTTCAATGCGAAGGGTGTCACGGCCCTGGAAATGTTCATATAGAGCTAGCAAAAGATAAAACAAAAAATGATGTTAAAAGATTTACGGGCGGAGGTTTTCTTGCGGGAGCAGGCAATTTGCAAGTGTTAAGGGATATTTGCGCTAGTTGCCATACCAAACGATGGAATAAATCATACCACGACTTTGAGAAGGCGTATAACAGCTACAAAAAAGCTGATCCTAATGCTGCAGGTAATTAACTTTGTTTTTAATTAAAAAATATGCTGTGCCAATCATACTTTTCTCTTTGGTTTTAGTGATAGCATACCTATCCTACTACAACTATAAAACACAAAAAAATCTCCTCCTGATGCAGATGCAAAGCAATTCATTAAATATAGCAAGCTCGGTTTCTTCGGCAATAGAGCGATTTGATGATATTAAATCAACTATGAATCTTCAAAAACTTGTGAATGATGTCTCTTTTGGGCTGGAGATTTTTGAATTTAGATATTTAGAACCGGATGGAACAATCAGAAATTCAATGTTTAAAGAAGAGATAGGAGAAGTTCTCTCTTCTAAGAGTTTCATTGAAACAATGCAAGGAGACCGACAGCTAGGCAGTTTCTTTTTTGAGGTGCGTGATTTTGTAGATGTTATGTCAATTTACTACCCTATATATCTGCAAGATCAGCTTGTCGGGATTATTGATCTCTCTGTTGACATCTCTGAATACACTTTGAAAAAAGGCTTAAAAGACAATTTTTCAATTCTAAGAAGACAAGTTGACATACAAAACTTGCTAAAATCAATCAATGGTTCTGTAACAAACAGTCTTGCGATACTGACTAAAACAAATATAAATGATTTTTTACATGCATATGTCAACTCTACAAAAAATATTAAACAAATTTCAATTATCGATGAAAAGCAAAATGTATATATAAGCAGTGATAAAAATTTGATCGGAACAGCTCTGGATTATAATAATCTTCAAACATCAGGTATGACAATGCTTAATGGCAAATTAACATACCTTGCCATTACCGATTCTCATATAAATAAAGACAATTCAAAAATGAAACTGATGCTTTTAATTGACGCGTCAACTTATTTGAGCCATGAAAATAAACTGTTTAATACGGCAATGATTACAAGCGTAATAGCTCTTCTTTTTGCACTGCTTACTTCTAGGCTGCTTTACTACTCGGCAATTGAACAATCAAGAACGGAAAAAGAACGTTTGGAATGGCTGGTTAAAGAGCGGACAAAAGAGATAGAGCTGCTAAGCCAAACTGACTCTCTGACGGGGTTATGGAACAGACGACATCTTGAAGAGACTCTTGAGATAGAGTTTAAAAGGGCAAAGCGGTATGAAAAAGAGCTCTCTATTATGATTATTGATTTGGATCACTTCAAGAATATAAACGACACATACGGCCATATGGCAGGTGATGAAGTGTTAAGACAAATAAGCAGCAGAATTAAAAACTCCCAGAGAGAAACTGACTTTGTAGGGCGCTACGGCGGTGAAGAGATAGTAGTTATCCTGCCTGAAACAGATCTGCAAACATCAATAAACATTGCTGATGATATACGAAAAATAGTTGAGCAAGAACCGGTGGAGTTTGAAAATCAAACTATAAAAGTAACTACGAGCATTGGTGTTAGCAATCTAAGAAATGAGCACAAGAGCTACGCATCTATATTTGCAGAGGCAGATGAAGCGCTATACAGCGCCAAAGAGCTTGGCAGAAACAGAGTTGAGTTTTTTAAACAGCTACTCGCTTGATAAATTTTGGTCATCTTTTTGGTCATCTAAAGTAAGTCTTTTCGCATATATAAAACGTTTTTTATAATAGGCTTTATCCATCGCATCATATTGAACCCGTCTGTTTCTAAACGAAGCGTGAATCATCTGTCCGTCTCCGGCATAAATAGCAACATGCGAAGGCTCTTTTTTATAAGTTTTATAAAAAAGTAAATCTCCCACCTTTAAATCATCAATATCAACTACTGAACCATACTTGGCCTGTTCTGCCGCCGACCTTGGAAGAGATACGCCGAACTCTTTAAAAACCTGCTGCGTAAACCCTGAGCAATCAGTCAGCGAAGAATTTTTATTGCCAAACCCGTATGGCGTCCCTAAATACTCTTGAGCTTTAGATAAAACTCTCTCTTTTACAGGAGTAGACATAGACTCACCCACAACCAAGAACGGAAGTTCGACACGTTGGGCACTCTTTCCCTCAGCAAGCAGATTGCTTATGGAAATTAAAAAAAGAAAAATTAAATATTTTTTAACCATCCACCCTCCTAAATTTTAACTCTCTGCGCTATTTTGGCCTCTGGTTATTATAAATATAAAAAACTTTATATCTGGTTAGAGTTTATAGCTTATTAATTTTTATACTATCTTTTAATAGATAACAGATATACCCGTCAGCTTCATTTCCCGTTATCTCTTTTATTGCATTTACATACGAATTCACCTGAACTAAATGCTCTGCGGAGTGCGATAGCGCGCTCTTGTAGTCAATCACAATCCATCGGTTTTCACTCTTTATGAGAAGGTCGATATATTTGAGATTATTTTTATGCCTAAGCGCCTTTTCTTTGTAACATTCGCCGCTGACCAAAAGGATAAACTCCTCGTTATGCAAGAGCATTTTCACCCTGTTTTGTATATCTTCTATCTCCTCATCTTCCAGGGCGTGTCCATATTTGTTTATCATCATGTCTTTTGCGCTTTTTATATGCTGCTCTTTCGCGTCAGGCACGACCGAGGTAAACTCGCCAAGCATCTCAAGCATATAGTGCATAGCGACACCGAAGTTTATAGACTTGATATCGTCTTCTTTTTCCTTTTCAACCGCTAAAATATCGCTCTGCGTTCCGTAATAAAGCTCTTTGTACTCCAAAGTTTGAAAATCACTTTTATCGCTGATTTTATCAGAGTCTCTCTTGCATGTTAGTTTTCCGTATCTCTCCGGAGACAAATCCAAAGTATCAAACATTGAGTCCTTTGACTTTAAAACAATTATCAGATTTTCTCTTGCTCTTGTAAATGCTACATAAAGTGCGTTTAGGCTGTCTTCTCTCACCAGAGCCTTCTCTTTTAAGAGCGCCTTTGCGTAGTGCGCATCAACTGCATCTCTTCCTTTTATGCGGAGGTAGATGTTTTTGAGATTAATACCGTCATACTCATAAATAATGGCATCGCGAGACGGTGGAGCTTTTTTTAGCCTGTCCATAACGATGACATGTTCATACTCCAACCCCTTTGATTTGTGAACGGTAAGGACTCTCACGCCGTTAAGCTCAGAAGCCGCCGCGCTTACATCCATTCTCTCATACTCAAAAAGCAGAGCTTCTATATCGCTGTACCCTGCTATTGCGTTTAAAAATCTGATAATATTAAAATCACCGCTAAAGAGTTTAAACTCCTCTACTGCCTCTTTTACCACATCTAAAAGCTCTGCCTTGTTAAAATCAACCCTTTTTATAGGTCGTACATCCTGCGAAATAAGGGAGAAAAAATTGTACATGTAGAAATCTTGCCCAAAGTATTGGTATTTAAGATATTCAAGCAGAGCTTTTATACTCTTTTGGTTTATAAGCTTTGTCGTCGTCTCTGTCACAACCTCTATATTTTGTGCGTGCAGAGCCACTTCAACCTCTATTCCGTCGCTGTTTGTGGCGCAAAGAACGGCTATCTCGTTAATATCTGCCCCCATCTGAAGAAGTCTCTTAACCTGAGCTACTACCTCTTGGAGCGGCTCATCATTTTGCAGAACCTCAACACATCCGCCGTTTGCTCCTGCTCTGGAGAGCTGAGGAGTGTAGTTTTTTATCTTCTCTCTAAAGGTGCCATTTACAAACTCTACGACCTCTTTTTGCGAGCGATAGTTTGTCAAAAGCTTCTCTACATGCGTGTTGTTCTCATCCCTTACGGTATCAAAAAGAGCGCTTACACCACCGCGAAATCTATAAATGGACTGCTTAACATCTCCGACAAAAAAGAAACTTCCGTTGTCAAAAATGCCATTGCCGGATGTTATCTCATTTATAAGCGGTTTTAGTATCTCATACTGCAAAATACTGGTGTCCTGAAACTCGTCAAGCAGCATATGTTCTATCTGCGAATCAAGCCTGAAGTATAAAAACTCGCTGTCATCAAGCAGATTTAAAATCTCATATACAAGATAGGTCACATCGCTAAAACTTAGCTCACTGTCATCCATATAGAGCGCTTTTTTGCTCTTTGCATAGATATCCACAAGCTCTTTTATTGCAAAAAAGAAGTTCTGCTCCTTTGCCCTGTTTTGCTCTTTTATCGCCTCTTTTATCTTAGAGAGCAAAACATCCATCTCAGCAACATAGCACTTGGAAAATGTGCTGTAATTGAGGCTCTCCCTCTCCAGCCACGCCTTTTCGCAAAGCTCCTCAAAACTCTCTGCGCTCACACCCTTGATAGCCGTACTCGAAGCCGCCTTGCAGGAAGTTACGATTTTTTTGAGCTCAATCATATAGGAGAGCGCCTCTTGCTCAAACTGCGCAGCATTTTGCTTTTTAAACCCGATATACTTTAACTCTTGGAACTTTATGTAAAACTCATCCAACAGCTCAAATATGTCGGTAAGCCTTTTGTTTGACTGCAAAGAGAGCGTAATGAGCGTCTCTTTTTTGCCGGCAACGCTTACTTCTTTTAAAAACCGTGAGAGAAGTTTTAACTCATGCTGTGAGCTGAATGTTGAAAAGTCAGGCATCAAAGAGGCATAGAGCGAGAATTTTCTAAGAATCTTTGTAAAGAAGCTGTCAATCGTCATTATCTTCGTATGTGCATTTAAAAACTCGTTTAATACTCTTTGACGATTCGCAAGCAGATACTCTGACGAAAGCTCAGTAACCTTGGCTATCTCATCAAGCTCGCCCCTGAGTTCAAGCTCCTCTAAAGTTTGAACTATCCTCTCTTGCATCTCGTTTGCGGCTTTGTTGGTAAATGTAAGTGCAAGTATCTTTGAGGGCTCTGCGCCCTTAAAAAGCAGACTAAGATAACGCACGACAAGCATAAATGTCTTTCCGCTTCCCGCACTCGCCTCGTAGGCTAGGTTATTTATAAACACAATATCTCCATTTATTTTTTTAGCCTACCTGTTTTTTGCACTCTCTGATATAGAGTTCTTCCACTTTTGCTCTCGCCCACGGTGTTTTTCTAAGAAACTTCAAACATGAACTTATAGTCGGGTTTATCAAAAAACATCTGATATCAATCCTATTACCCAACTCTTTAAACCCGTAACGCTCAACTAAAGTCTCCAAAATATGCTGCAGATTCACACCGTGCAACGGATTGTTTCTGTTTTTTTCTTCTTCACTCATTTTTCAGCCTTTAATTATGTCATTTATAAACATTACTCTCTACCACACATAACTCTGTACTCGCAAAATAGGCAGTTTTTGACCTCTTCGCACTTGCTGAAGTTTACATCTTCAATGTTTAACAAATCTTTTATATTTGACTCTAAAACTGCAAGTTTTTCTCTCAAAAACGGCTCGTCCACTATTTTTGACTCTTTTAGGTCATAGTATCCGCACCCAACTACATTGCCGAATTTTTGCGCCAAAAGATAGTAAAATTCCAGCTGAAAATCGGTCGCTTCAGTGAAATTTTTCTCGGTGTAGAGCGGATAAGAGCCTGTTTTGTAGTCAAGCACATATATCTCATTGCCTTTTCTGTCCACTCTGTCTATCTGCCCGCCAAGCACCATCCCTGCAAACTCAGTTTGCAAACTCGCCTCGCACTGCTCCACTCTCCACCCATCTCCAAATCTCTTTACCTCGTTTTGGCAAAAAGCCTCCATACGCCTAGCTTGCATCGCCATAAGATACTCTTCAAGCTCGCTGTCTCCGCAGGCATATTTCAGCTCTGCATCCAAATCACGTTTAAGCTCCTCTGCACTCTCGTAAAAGCTTCTCTGGGCATATAACTCTTTGAGTGCGCTGTGCACGGCAGAGCCAATCTCATGCTCTTTTGGCATATCTTTTGGAATCTCGTGATTTTCGATATATTTGACATATTTGTAGTAATATTTTCTCTTACATGTTAAAAAAGTCTTCAGCTTTGTGGCAGAGAGTGTTTTATCCCTAAAACTGTACTCCAAAACGATATCAGCCTCTTCTATTTTGGCGCAAGGGGTTCTCTCAAAAAGAACTCCGGCATAATCCGCCTCGTTGTGTCTGTTTTGCTCTTTTATCCCCAGCTGTTTTAAAAACCTAGACCCGCTGCTCTCTTTGGATTTTACAAACGATATTGCAACCTCTTTGGTTCTGTTTATAAGCATCTCGTAGTAATGTTTTTGAAGATTTTCCCGATCACTCATAGTCGGCAGGTTTGCCATATCTCTTACATGCGTATTTAAAAACATATCTTTATCGCTCTTTTTTGGAACGTTTGAGTCGCTAAAATCAACAATCACCACCGCGTCAAACTCAACGGAACGTGTCTCTAAAACACCCATAACGGTTATCTTACCGCCTCTTACGTCATCAAGCGTTCTTGATGCTAGCCTTTGAAGAAAAACAGACAAAAGAGATTTCACGCTCATATCTCTCATGTAAGGGAGGATATTTTTAAAGCCGTAAAGCTCCTCCTCAAAAATCTTTATCTCTTTTTTGGGAGCAAAGCCATCTTTGTATCTGTTTAAAAACTCCAAGATATCTACATCTTGGCTCTTTTTGCCGTATATCGAGCGAAGCTCCCTGTAAAGCTCGTCACCGACACGCTTAAGCCTTGCCTCATTCTCTTTGGAATCCTGCTCGATAAACTTACATGTAGCATTTAGTTTTTCATATACTCTCGTTAAGCTAAATGGCTCGCCCATCGCAAAGTTGAAGTTTGATTTCTTATCAAATCTCTTTAATATGTTTGCAAAATTCTCATCGGGCAAAATAACCGCAATATTCTCCGGCTCATACCCTTTTTTTATAAAGTCATATATCTTTTTTTTGACAAATCCCGCCTGTAAAACAGCCTCGCTAAAAGATTCACATGTTGTATTTTTGTTCTCTGTGATTCTCTCTTTTTGAACTATTGCTTTTGTGTTTAGTGAGATTTTATATCTATATCCCGCATCAAGCAAAACTCCCAGCTCCGAAAACTTCTTTTGCATCTTAGTATTAAATCTGCTTGCACTAAAGATGATATCCACGCTGCTAAACTCGCAGCATCTCTCTAAGAGCGAGAGTTCAAAATTTGTAAGATACCCCTCTGCATGCAGTTCTATATTTTTATGGCTTTTTGCATACTCTTCGTTAAAAGCGTAGAGTTTTGGCAGAAATATCTTATCAAGCACTTTTCTCTCGTTGCAAAGCTGCTCATATCTTGCGTAGAGCTCCGCAAGTATAGCAATATGCTCCTCATACTCGCCGTAGATATCCGAGGTGCTTAGTGCTCTTATATCATACATCTCAGCACTCAGCTCTTCAAAAAATCTAAATATATATGATGAGTTTTTTGTAAATGTAAAGAAGTTTCTCTGGATTTGGAGATTTTTAAAGTTTTTAAAATCGCTTGCCTCAAGAAGAAGCAAAACTCTGCCATCTTCATCGAGCGTTTTAAAATCTTTTACTATGCAGAGCTTCGAGATGAAGTCGCTCATAGTTGTAAAGTTTGGCAAAAATAGAGTTATGCCCTCTACTTTTAGTTGCTCATGACGCACTGCACGAGCCGATGGCAAGACGATTATAGAGTTATTCATAGGCTTATTATAGCCTAATATTCAACTACTTTCATCTCACGCGTGTCTCTTTTTATGTTGTAAAATCTATGCAGTTCGCCGACATTTACCTTCGCCATAATATCCCATCTTCCCTCTCCAGCAAGGGCAATTGAGTCAAAAGTATAGATGCCGTCTTCAACCTTTGGGTTGATTAACTCTTGGTCAAACTTGTGGTTGTTAGGTCTTGTCACTACAATTTTTATCTCTGCGCTATTTACAGGGTTTGAATTTAAATCGCTTACTCTGTATTTTACAACACCGTTTTGCGCTTTAAGCTCATCTGCAATATACTCAATTTTATACTTTTTATTAAAAGCTATTTTAGCTTCTATTAGCTCATTTGCCCTATCGTCCGCTTCATGATAGCCCATCATATAGGTATCACTCTTCTCAACAGGCAGCGTGTTTGCTACGATTATTGTCGCTACACATGCGCCGAATATAAATATGATTGAAGCGCCTATCGCATATGGCCAGATTCTGCCGTTACTTAGATTCATTTTGTTCTCTTCTTCTGTATAGTTTTCTTTTAATATACATAAATATACCATAAAGAATAAAACCGTAAAACAACACCTTTACAAGCAAAATGCTGTTCTGATTTGCACTTCCGACGGCATTTTCAAGCACAACCCCCTTGCTCGCGGCCACCTGCTCTGCAATATCCGCATAGCCGTTAAACATTGAGCCCGAGTATTTGCCTAAGACTTCGCCCTCTTTGGCCTTTTGAGCCAAAAGAGGGATAATTGTCCCGCCATGGCTTGAAGCTATCTCTTTGAAAGAGTCGAAGCCCTCGCTATAAAAGAGCGCCATCGTAAACGCCTGAACAGGTGAAGCGACAGGGCTCAGTATCTGTTTTTTGTCAAAATACTCATATAAAGATGCTGGATTTGCCAGAATATCTACCTTGGAGTCCATCTCCGAAAAAGTAAGCAGAATTGTAGGCTCGCTAAAATCCTTCATAAGCTCTTTCTCGTACTCTACGATATTCATGCCTTCTGGCAGCTCTTTAAGCATTACAAGCCTTAAAGCTACTCCTGTTTTTTGGTGCAGCTCAGAGCCTAACTTTTCAACCTCTGCACTGAATGCTGGATTGAAAATGAGTTCATCTTTATATAAATATTGTGCCGACAGGGAAGTGTAAAAAAATGTGAGGATGAGGGCCAAAAGCCCTCTTGAAAACTTCAATGAAATTTCCTAACCAATGTAGAGATGATTTGGCGTTAATACCGCGTAAAGTGTATAAAGAGCCATTATAACAAGACTCCATGTAATGATTTTTTCCATTCTATACCCCTCTACTTTACATCAACAACATGTTCGGCTTGTTTTGAGCCGAACATTTTAATAGATGCTTCATCTTTAATATCGTAAAAGTTTGATGCATTTGTGTTTTGCACATTCATATTCCAAATTGTAAGAGCAACCAAAATAACCAAAAGCAAAACAGTTGCAATCAACATGCCAGTTATACCATCAAGAGAAAATACGCTTCTATTTTCATGCATACCTGAGTCCTTACTTACTTATGTTAGTGATATATGCACCAACAGCCTCTTTTTGTTTATCGTTAAGTTTCTCAAACTTAGGCATAACACCTATAACACCTTTTTTACCGTGAGTAAGAACAGTACCAACAAGTGCTGGAGTAAATGATGCAATATTTGGCGCAACAAACTCCATACCTTTACCGTCCGCTCCGTGACACATTGAACATGCGCCGGCAAAAATGTCAGCACCTTCTCCGCTCATACCGTTTGCTACAAATTTCGAAACAGTATCAATCTCTGCATCTGTAATCAAAGCACCGGTTGCTGAATTGAAAAGACCGTTTCTATCAGGCATAGGCATCTCCATGCCCATCAGCTTGTTGTTTGAACCTTTTTCAAGTACATGTTTAACAGAAGCCGCGTCTATTCTTTTGTTTAGGTTAGCCGCTTTGCCGTCAATACCATCAGCATTGATACCGTGACAAACTTTGCACTCTGCCAAGAAAACAGACTCACCCATCTCGACTAGTCTATCACCTGTAATCTCTTTATATTGCGCTTCAAATTTAGTGTTATGCACCGCAACATCTTCATTGTACTCGCCTATTTGTGAGTATGCGTTTACCGGATAACCGATTGTAAAGTACCACATACCCCATACTATCAAAAGCATAAACATAACAGCCCAACCGGTCGGAACGCTGTTTTTATACTCGCCTATTCCATCCCAATTTTCATCGGCAAGTTCACCGGTCGCACTATCTACTTGCATTTGACGAACATATTTAATTACAACTAAAACTGTAATTATAACTAGCGCAACTGCTCCCGTAATCGCAAGCATATTGACGATATCATCATTTAAACCGCCCTTTGAGCCACCGACAGATAGATATGTCAGTATTAACATCAAAGCAGTAAAGATAATTCCCCCAAGATAAAGCTTATTCATATATCTCTCCTATTTCTCTTTGTCATCAGATATAGACGAAACCGGAGTATCGCCTATATCATCTTTAAGTGCCATATCACTATAACTCTCATAGTCAACCCCATCAACATCTTTCTTTGTGCTGTACAAGTGGTATATATACCCGTACAACGCAACCACAAGAAGTATAGTTAATGTAAAGTATCCATAAGCCTGAAGTTCCGCAATATCCACTCTAAACCTCTACTTAAGACTATTCAAATATGCAATTAATGCAACTATCTCAGGAATCTCGCCACGATCAACAGCATCTTTGACATCTTGATCTTTCATATCTGCTGCGATTACTTTCGCCTCTTCTAAAGCAATGCTATTTGCTTCAGCAACACTATTCCCTAATTTTACAACAGCGGTAGAGCCATCTTTCATAGGTACCGGCTTGTTGTAAGGAACTGAAAAGTGATTTGCTACTGTTAATTGCTCTGCAAATGCAGTATCAATATCAGCTTTTTTTGTAAACATCCATCTGTAAGCAGGCATAATTGAACCAGGAACAACAGAAGCTGGATCTTTCATGTGATTTTCATGCCAGTCAGTAGTTCTATAGTTACCAACTCTCATCAAATCCGGACCTGTTCTTTTTGAACCCCATAAAAACGGTCTGTCATAAGCATACTCACCGCTTAGTGAATAGTGACCATAACGGTCTGTCTCTGACTTAAATGGACGTACCAACTGTGAATGACAAGCGTTACAGCTGTTTTTAATGTAAACGTGACGACCTGCAAGCTCTAAAGTAGAGTATGGAGCCGTACCGATTACCGGACGAGAAGCCTGAGCAAAGTTTGGAAGAATCTCTATCAAACCTGCAAACGCAATTACCAAAAACACACCTACCGCAAAAAAGAACGGATGTTTTTCTAACCAATGAAACATATTAAATCCTTTC
>DAIDMU010000017.1 GCA_027448805.1 Sulfurimonas sp.
ATGATACTCCCACGTTTGTTATCGGTGTAAATGAGCATCTTTACGCTGGGCAGAGCATAGTTTCAAATGCTTCATGTACGACAAACTGCCTTGGACCTATCGCAAAAGTGCTTGATGATGCTTTTGGAATCGAAAAAGGTCTTATGACTACTATCCACTCATATACAAATGATCAAAATATTTTGGATGTAAAACACTCAAAAGATAAGCGCCGTGCGCGTGCCGGAGCTATAAATATGATTCCGACTACAACAGGTGCCGCAAAAGCTATCGGCTTGGTTCTTCCTCAGCTAAAAGGAAAGCTCCACGGACAGAGCGTTCGTGTTCCTACGCCAAACGTATCAATGGTTGACTTAAATGTAATTGTTAAAAGAAAAACTACAAAAGAGGAAGTGACTGCGGTATTTAATAAAGCAGCAGAGAGTAGCCTAAAGGGAATCATCTTGATGGATAAAGAGATGAGAGTTTCTCAGGATTTCGTAGGGTGTGAGTACAGCTCTGTTGTCGCGGAGGATTTAACTCAGGTTATTGACGGCGATATGGTTAAAATTATGGCTTGGTATGACAACGAGTGGGGCTACTCCACCAGGCTTATAGACATGGCGTTACATATTAGCAAATAGGACAAAAATTGGAACTTTTAAATATAAAAAATTTAGATTTAGCTGGTAAAAAAGTTTTTATCAGATGTGATTTTAATGTGCCGATGGACGAGTTTGGAAACATATCGGATGACCGTCGCATCCGTTCAGCGCTCTCTACTATTAACTACTGCCTAGATCAGGATTGTGCAGTTATTTTGGCTTCTCATCTTGGTCGTCCGGATGGTCAAGTTGTTGCTAAATACTCTTTGGTTCCTGTTGCAAGAAGACTTCAGCATCTGCTAAAGAGAGAAGTACTCCTTGCAAAAGATGTTATCGGAGAGGATGCAATATTTAATGCCTCTGAATTAAAGCCGGGCGGAGTTTTGATTTTGGAAAATCTTCGTTATGAAGAGGGCGAGACAGAAAATGATAAAGAGTTGTCAGAAAAATTGGCTTCGATGGCTGATTTTTACATAAATGATGCGTTTGGCGTAAGTCATCGTGCTCACTCTTCGGTTGAGGGAATTACACATTTTTTCGATGAAAAACATAAGGCTGCCGGCTTTTTGCTTCAAAAAGAGATAGAGTTTTTAGGCAAAATTATACAAAAACCTGTTCGCCCATTTGCAGCTATTATCGGCGGTTCAAAAGTGTCGGGCAAGCTGGAGGCATTGATTAATCTTCTTCCTAGGGTTGATAAGGTTCTAATCGGCGGAGGAATGGCGTTTACATTTTTAAAAAAACTCGGCTATAACATAGGTGCTTCGCTTGTAGAGGACGATTTGCTTGATGAGGCCGGGCGAATTATGGATGAAGCCAAGAAATTAGGCGTTAAATTTTATCTTCCTGTGGATCTTGTAGTAGCTGAAAAGTTTAGCGAAGATTCTATAAGCAAGTTGGTCTCAGCTCAAGAGATGCCAGATGGATGGATGGGTTTAGATATCGGACCTGCGACAGTAAGACTTTACAGAGAAGTGTTAAATGATGTTCAAACAGTTCTTTGGAATGGACCCATGGGCGTCTATGAGATGGATAAATTTGCGCGCGGTTCAAACAAGATAGCCCACTTTGTGGCTGACAGCTATGCAACAACCATTGTCGGCGGCGGAGATACTGCAGATTTGGTTCAACGCATAGGTGTGGATGATGAGATGACATTCATTTCAACCGGAGGAGGGGCTTCATTGGAACTGCTTGAGGGTAAAATTTTACCAGGTGTAGCATCTTTGATGGCTAAAGGGAGCTGATTTATGATAATTGCGGCAAATCTAAAAACAAATCTTACAAGAGAAAAAACTACAAAATACATAAAAGAAGTAGAGAACTTTTTGAGTAAAAATAGTATTTCGCAAGAAGTTTTAGTTTTTCCTGCAATCTCTAATATAAATCTGCATGTAGGAGATGTTATCATCGGAGCTCAAAATGCATATCCGACCGTAAACGGAGCATTTACTGGCGAGATAGGATATGAGCAGTTAGAAGAGTTTAATATAAAAACCATTCTAATCGGTCATAGCGAGCGAAGACATATAATAGGCGAAACACAAGATGTGTTGGTTAAAAAGTTTAACTTTTATAAAAATCTTGGTTTTAAGATAGTTTATTGTGTAGGCGAACCTTTGGAAGTAAGAGAAGCAGGACACGACAAGATGATGGAGTATATTTCAAAGCAGTATGAAGGCATAGACACCTCATATGAGAATCTTATTATTGCTTATGAACCGGTTTGGGCAATAGGAACGGGACTTACTCCAACATCTGGAGACATTGTGGCAATACATAAAGAGCTAAAGGAGAAGTCAACCGCGCCGCTTCTTTATGGAGGCAGCGTAAAGGTTACAAATGCGAAAGAGGTTTTGGCGCTTGATGGCGTTGATGGGATTTTGGTTGGAAGTGCAGCGCTTTATGTTGAGCACTTTTGTACAATGTGCGAGTATGCACAAGCATTAGAAAAATAAAATTTAAATTGATAATGGAGAGGGTTGTATGTTAATGAAGGGCAAAAAAGGCTTAATAGTAGGCTTGGCAAATAATAAATCAATTGCATACGGTATTGCAAAAGCGTGTGCAGAGCAGGGTGCGGAGATGGCTTTTACATATCTCAACGACGCGCTTAAAAAAAGAGTTGAGCCGATTGCGTCTGAATTTGGAAGCGACAAGGTTTATGAGCTTGATGTCTCAAACGAAGAGCACATGGCAAATATTGCCTCACTTGTAGAGAAAGATTTCGGCAAAATTGATTTCTTGGTCCACTCTGTTGCATTTGCTCCAAAAGAGGCGTTAAGCGAGCCGTTTATGAAAACTACAAAACAGGCATTTCAGATTGCTATGGATGTATCCGTATACTCTTTGATAGATTTGACAAACCGTTTAGAGTCCGTTTTGGCAGATGATGCTTCTATTATTACATTATCATACTTGGGCGGACCAAAATATATAGTAAACTATAACGTTATGGGTGTCGCAAAAGCCGCGCTTGAATCAACTGTAAGATATATGGCGGTTGAACTTGGAAGCAAAGGCCAACGTGTAAACGCAATCTCTGCTGGGCCTATCAGAACACTTGCGGCTGCTGGTATAGGCGACTTTAAACAGATTCTTAACTGGAATGAGGTTAATGCTCCGCTAAAGAAAAATGTAACGATTGAACAAGTCGGTAACTCCGCTATGTATCTTTTAAGTGATTTGGCTTCAGGAGTGACGGGCGAAGTTCACTATGTCGATGCGGGATATAACATTATGGGTATGGCTGCTGCCGAGACTACTGAGGATGGTAAAACAGTTCTCTCTTGGGACGCAGTTAAATAGACATGCTTGCCTCGAATTTTTGAAGGCAAGCGCTTTTTATCTCTTGTTTTATCTCTTGCCGATAACCGGCATTGAGTTCACTTTTTGAGTGTGAGACTCCTCTTCGTCTGAAACATGGGTGCTGTTATAGACTGCCATTTTGTCAACATACTCCTGCAAAGTAAAGTTTCTATCTTCCTCAGCATACTTCTCTTTAACCTCTTTTTGTTTCTTTACTTCCTCTTTGGTCATCTCTTTTAGAAGTGTGCCTGTTTTGGCCTCGACAAGTTTTGCGGTACCGTTTTCGTTTTCAATGATTTTTACCGCAGTATCTCCTGTTGGCGGTTTTGTACCGGCGACAATTGGTGACCACTCTTCACTTAGCCACTTGTCTAGTTTTTGCTGCATAAAGCCACTCTGTTCTTTTTCTTTTTTACCAGAAACACTGTTTAACGCTTTGTTTTGAGAAGGATTTGCTCCATCCACCTTGCTGCAAGATGTTAAAACTATTATTGCTGATATTGCGAGTATTATATTTTTCATACCGGAAGTATACATAAATAATTTCAACATATTATAAAAAAATTAATAATTTATAATAAGTTAATATTAATTTAAAGATAGATATGACATTATGTTGACAATATATTGACATTATGTTGACAATATGTGAGCAACTTTTTAAATTTGGGAGAATTAAAATGAGATTAACAAAATTAAGTTTAATAGCAGCAATGCTAATAGGTTCAACTGCATTCGCAATTGAAAATACGAAAGTTTCTGGTGACGTAAAACTATTTTACGGAACAATGGATAGTGATGTTGGTACTTATAAAAGTGTTCTTGGTGGAACTAAGCCATCATTTTTTGATGCTGAAGGTGCATATGGAAATGCAGCAGCAAATCTTGAATTAACTACTGATTTAACCAAAGGTGTATCTGCTGGTGTAAAAGGTACTTATATAACTACTTTAGGGCTAGAGAATAATCTAGTAGATAATACTTGGTCAAATGCTCACACAATATCGCCTGCTACTGGTGCTAGTTTTGCTAGTGAGCTTGGTGGTAAACAGCTTGATGATGCGTTCTTTATGGGAGAGCTATGGGTGGCAGGTTCTGCATTTGACACTACTATAAAAGTTGGTCGTCAAGCGGTTGATACTCCTTTAGCATTTACTGAGACTTGGGGAATCGATCAAAATACTTTCGAAGGTGCTGTTTTAATCAATCAAAGTATTCCTGATACTACATTGGTTGCTACATACCTTGGTAAGCATAACGGTTCAAGCTGGGATCCAAAAAGCACTGATCTTCCACTTGCTCCTGGAACATTAAATGATATTAATTTAGGTGGTGTTCAAGGTGGTGCAGCACAGGCTGGAATCACTTCTCAAAATGGTGCATTTAACACTTTTGGAACAAACGGTGTTTATGTTGCAGGTCTTGTAAATAACACAATTAAACCTTTAACTGTTCAAGCTTGGTACTATAGTCTACAACAACTTGCAGATGCAACATGGTTTCAAGCAGACTTAAATGTTGGCGGTATCTTAGCTGGTGCTCAATACACTTCAGTTGATGTAAATAATGCAACAGATAAAGATGAAGCATTTGCTGTTATGTTGGGTTATGAAGCTAAAGATGTTGTTACTATTAAAGTTGCATACTCTGATGTAGATGATAAAGGTGCTCTAGGTGGTGTTGCAAACGTTGCTACAACTACAGGTCAATCTAAGTTATATACTGAAATGTGGTGGGCATACGGCAATGTATCTGATACTGGTGCAGAGTCTTTCTCGTTAACTGCTGAGGCAACTGTTGCGGGAATTGGCTTACTTGCTGGTTACTATGTAGCTGATATTAACCCAACTCCAGCTGTTGATACTGAAGTAACTGAGATTGCTTTTGTTGCTTCAAAATCTTTTGGTCCGTTAGATACTTCTGTAGCAATCATTCTTGATAATGAAGAAGATAATGTTGCTAATACAGACAATGATACAAACCACTTACAAGTATATTTAACATATAACTTCTAAGAGTCACACTAAGCCCCTTCTATAACTCCATTTCCCCAAGCCCACACATATTGTGGGGGAAATGGGTTTTATTCATCCTCCCCTTTCCTGTTTTGTGGGAAGATGAGTAGAGCTCATTTTAATTTTTTAAGATATAATTTCCGTAATGAACAAACTAATCAAAAAACTATTTTACATACTTTTTATGTTGATTTTAATCTCCGTTATCTCTTTCTTGGCGATTCACGCGGCACCGAACAGCTTCTTTGGAGCAGGTGAGTTAAACCCAAATATGACAGAGGAGTCTATAGCAGCTCTAAAAGCCGTATATGGGCTTGATAAACCGCTCTCTCAGCAATATGTTGAATGGGTTATAAACATCTTTAGCCTAAATTTCGGCATCTCTTTTGTAACGGGTCAAGATGTGAGCTCGGAAATTTTAAAGCGATTGCCTGTAACGCTTGTCATGAATATTACAGCACTTGTAGCGGTATTTATAATCTCTCTCTATTTAGGGGTAAAAGCAGCACTTAATTATGAGAAAAAGAGCGATTATATTATCCGTCAAATATCCCTTGTCTCGTTTTCAATGCCGTCGTTTTATCTCTCACTGCTTTTTATTATTCTCTTCTCTTTAACGCTGGATATATTTCCAATAGCAGGTCTGCACTCCATTGAGCCAAAAGAGGGAGTTGCGTACTACCTTGATATGGCATGGCACCTTGTTTTGCCGGTCGGAGTTATGATATTTGTAGGGCTTGGAAGCATGATTATTTACATCCGCTCTTTAACTCTAGAGATATTAAAGAGCGACTATTACTACTTTGCACTCTCACGTGGACTAAATAAAAAAGAGCTTCTTCGCTACTACATACTTCCAAATCTTTTTCCGCCAATTATCACTCTTTTGGGGCTTTCTTTGCCGGGGCTTATAGGCGGAAGCGTGATTTTGGAGTCTATCTTTGGGATAGAGGGGATGGGGCAGCTCTTTTATATGAGTGCCATGAGCCGTGACTATCCGATAATTATGGGAACGTTGATGATAACGGCATTTTTAACGCTGATCGGAAATATGATTGCGGATTTAATTCTTTTGAAATTAAATCCGTATATGACGAGAGAGTAAAATTAATTAAACAATGCTTTTAGTGCGTCAACACTGTCTTTTTGCTCTTTTGGTTCCGCAGTTTCACCGTTTTGGCTACTTTTGCTATCGTTTTCAACAAGTTCAATATTGAGTCCGCTAAGCATTGAAGCAAGGCGGATATTGATGCCGTTTTTACCGATAGCTTTTGATTTTTGATCAGACGGAAGTGTGATAATTGCTTTTTGCGCTTCACCGTTCTCATCCCGTACAATTTCAACAGCGGAAATTATTGCGGGACTCATTATTCTTGAGATAAAAAGTTCGGGAATGGTCGTATACTCAATACAGTCAATGTTCTCCCCGATTAGCTCTTGGCTAACCGCATTTATACGAACGCCTTTTACTCCGACCGTTGCACCTACGGCGTCAACTTGCGGGTGTGTGCTAAAAAGTGCTATTTTGGCTCTCTCTCCAGGTATGCGCGCACTTTTTTCTACAATTACGGTTCCATCTGCAATCTCAGGAACCTCAAGCGCTAAAAGCTCTTCTAAAAATTTTGGAGATGTGCGTGATAGCTCAATCTGGATGCCGTTTTCTTTATTCATATCAACACGGCGCACAACAGCTTTAAGGTGATCGCCAACTTTAAAAACCTCACCTTTGATACGGCTTTTCATAGGTAAAACTGCGCGAATCTCGTCAATCTCTATGTACGTGGCATTTTGAGGGTCAACTCTTGTAACTCTGCCTGTTACCAATGTGCCAATTTTTGATTTGTATTTGTTAAAAATTTCGTCTTCTACCAATCTTTGAATGTGGTACTCTATTTCGCGGTGGAGCTGAGATGCGGCGGTTCTGCCATACTCTTCCAAATCATGCGGAATCTGAAGCTGATCATCAAGATCTACCTGATCATCATACTCTTTAGCCTCTGTTATAGAGATGTAAGCCGGAGCAACTTCTTCATCTTGGAGCCTCTTGTCATCATCTGCTACGACGGTAATTATTTGAATAACATCAATAGTTTTTGTCTGGTTGTTTACAACTGCATCAAAAGCAAATTTCTGGTTGATTACTCTTTTAGCAGTTTGAATAAATGCTGTTTTTAGAGCTTCTGTTACTTTTTCAGGTTTAAGACCCTTTTCGTGCGCAATTGCTTCAACTATGTCTAGAATTTTTTCCATTATTGTATCCTTATTAGGGTGGTCTCATAAAAAACAGTGTTAAAAAATATAAGGGATTTCTTATGAAGAGTGACATTATACCAAAATAGCATAAAATCATCTTTAATACGATTTTTAGTAGAGTTTTACTATAATGCAAAAAAATATATGCAAACTTCTTATGCAAAGTTGTGTAAGAAGTTTTTTGACGCTTAAGGCGTTAATCTTTAGTGCCATAGCGGCTAGTGTAGGTGGCGGAATTACTTCCGATACCGTTTCAAATTAAAATAATAAGGAATAGATTATGGATTTAAAGTTTGCAAGAACAGATATTACTGCAAAACCAAAAAAAGCAGAATTGGCAAAAATGGAAGCTAGTTTAGAGAAAGAAGAGAGCGTAATTTTTTACTTTGACAGAGAAAATTCACATAAAGATTTGTTAGAGCTTCAAGACTATTTCGAAGCAAAAGGCAAAAGTTTTTATATGAACGAAGTTAAGTATGGACTTTCAGATAACGAGTACATGTACCAAGTGCACATCATAAACTAAAGCGAAATTGTGAGTAAAAAACTTTTTATTGAAACCCTTGGCTGTGCAATGAACTCTCGCGACAGCGAGCATATGATTGCACAGCTGCACGAAAAAGAGGGTTACGAGACTACCGATGATTTAAAAAGCGCTGATCTGATTATAATAAATACATGTTCGGTCAGAGAAAAACCGGTAGCAAAACTCTTCTCAGAACTGGGAGTCTTTAACAAAAACAAGAAAGAGGGAGCCAAGATAGGTGTTTGCGGCTGTACGGCCTCACATCTGGGTGACGAAATTATTAGAAGAGCTCCCTATGTCAGTTTTGTCCTTGGTGCTAGAAATGTTTCTAAAATAACGGAAGTTTTGCACAGAGACAAAGCTGTAGAAGTTGACATAAACTACGACGAGAGCGAATTTGCTTTCAATGATTTTAGAACCTCTCCGTATAAAGCTTATATAAACATCTCGATAGGGTGTGATAAATCATGTACATACTGCATCGTTCCAAAAACGCGCGGAGATGAGATATCTATTCCTGCAGAACTGATTTTACGCGAAGCCCAGAGGGCGGTTGAGCGGGGTGCAAAAGAAGTTTTTCTTCTGGGCCAAAATGTGAACAATTATGGCCGCCGCTTCTCAGGGGATCATGAAAAGGTAAACTTCACCGAACTTCTTCGCCGTCTAAGCTCCATAGAAGGATTGAAGAGAATCCGTTTTACCTCTCCGCATCCTTTTCACATGGATGATGAGTTTATTGAAGAGTTTGCAAAAAATCCAAAGATATGCAAATCAATGCATATGCCGCTGCAGAGTGGTTCAAGTAAAGTGCTTCGTGATATGAAGAGGGGCTACTCGAAAGAGTGGTTTTTGGATCGAGTAGAGAAGCTAAGAAGTGTCTGCCCAGAGGTTAGCATATCAACAGACATAATCGTAGCTTTTCCTGGTGAGAGTGATGAAGATTTCGAAGATACTCTCGACGTTATGAGACGTGTCAGATTTGAGCAGATTTTCTCGTTTAAGTACTCTGCGCGCCCAGAGACTGAAGCAGAGCATTTTACCAACGTTATAGATGATGATGTGGCCTCACACAGACTTACAACGCTTCAAAATCTAAATACTGATATTTTGGATGAAAATAACCAAACCCATCTTGGCAAAATATATAGTGTCTATTTTGAAGATTTAAACAAAGATTATTATGTAAGCGGTAGAAGCGACAACAATCTTGTAATAAAAGTTAAAGGCTCGGATGAGCTTTTGGGTCAATTTAGAGATGTTAAGATTACCCAAATAGGGCGAACAATTTTAACCGGTGAAGTTGTTGGCTAAGAAGCTGTTTCGTGCGCTGGCACTATTTCTTGTGCCGTTTGTTGCGTCAATATTTATTAGACTTATCTATTTTACAAACAAAAAAAATTTCCACGTTCCCAAGATTGTGGGAGACGAGCCCGCAATCTTTGCCTGCTGGCATGGAGAGCTTCTTATGCTTCCGTACCTCTACTTCTACTATAGAAAAACCCCGCATGCAAAAGTTTTAATCTCAAGCCATTTCGATGGAATGTTAATCTCTAAAACCATAAAGTATTTCGGGCTAGATACAATATCAGGCTCTACAAATAGAAATGCAACCAGAGTTTTAATGCAGGGAATCAGAACCTTAAAGGATGGTTACGATATAGGAATCACACCTGACGGTCCAAAAGGCCCAAGACATGAGGTAGCTGATGGCGTGGTTGTTATGGCTCAAAAAACAGGTGCCAAAGTAGTTCTGGTTAGAATAATACCGACAAAATATTGGCAATTGCGCAGCTGGGATAAATTTATCATTCCAAAGCCTTTTGGAACCCTAAATTACTACACGACAGCTCCGCTTGAGCTTGCTTCTTTGGAGATGCAAGAGGCTAGAGATTTAATAAAAAATGAGTTACAAAAACATGAGCTCTAAACTTATTATTTTATCCAACAGCAGACCTGAGAGCCATTTTGAAAAAGTTAATAGAAGCTAAGCAAAAAGAGTTTCTCATATACCTAGAAGATATTAGGGGATACTCTGATTTGACTGTTAAAAGCTATGATGAATCTCTAAAAGAGGCATTTTTGCATATAGAAGTTGTTCAAGAGAATAAGCATCTGCTTCTAAATCTTATGCCATATCGCATAAAAATCTCCTCGCTTAATCCAAAAACAATCAGTAAAAAACTTAGTGCAATCCGCTCTTTTGCAGAGTATATGAATGATAACGGCGTGGCGGTAGTGCTAAAGGCTGATGACAGTATCAAGGTTGCTAAAACATTGCCTAAACCAATATCGCATGAGCACATAATTGAGGCTTTGTCACATGGCGAGACACAAGAGAGACTGGTTGTCACGCTCCTCTATACTCTTGGTCTTAGAATATCTGAATTGGCTTGGCTGGAGGTAGGTAATATCTCAAGTGAGTGGGTCAGAGTTATAGGAAAAGGCAACAAGCAGAGAGATATTCCGCTTTTGCCAAACTCAAAAAAACTCCTAGATGAATATTTGAGCGAATCATCGCGAAAAAAGTTTGTTTTTGAGAAAAATGGCGAAAAATTAAGCGAAAACAGTCTAAGATATATTGTTATAAAAGTCTTTAGAAGAGTTGGACTAAAAGTCTCTCCTCATCAGCTTCGCCACTCTTTTGCATCGCAGCTGCTTAACGGCAGTGCGCCGATTGCCGATGTAAGTGAGTTGCTTGGGCACTCGTCTATGGCTACAACACAAATATACACGAAATTGGGCAGTGCATTGAAACAACAAAATTATAATATGGCTCACCCTCTGTGCGGAGTTAAAGAGTAATGATCAGCAAACTTTTTGAATCTTTATATACAAAAGTTTTTATAAATATTATTGTTGAAAATTTGCAGACGGTCGTCTATGTTGAGGTGTGCTCAAAAAATGAAGTATTGCAGAGCATGCATAAATATTTTGATACAACTGCAATGAATTCCAGAATGTATGAGTTTATACATGCCTACAACAAAGAGTCCCCTTTTTGCTATATTTCAATTTTAGACAAATCACCTCTTCAAGGCGCAGCACCGACATGTGATGCTAAAGAGATGAGCAAGTATTGTGATATTAATTCATCTGAATATAGATGCTTTTCAAAAGATTGGGCTTTTTACACGTCAGAATATGATTTAGAAGCGATTAAGCATGAGTACAGAAGCATAGGTGTCGATTTTATCTTTTCTCCATTTGCAATAATGGCTAATTTTTTTAAAGATAAGATAGATACGACACTTGCAATGTTTGTTTTAGTAGAAGACAACTATATATCTTTTAGTGTTTTTGACAACTCAAAGCTTTTGTATGCGGAGTATTTAAATATGGAGCATCATAAAGAGAGTGACGACCTTTCAATGGAGTCACCTCTGGATGACGATGAAGAAATTTCACTTGGGATTGATGAGGGCATAGATTTAGAGGAGATAGATATAGATGATGATTCTGCCGGATTTGATGATTTTACAAATATTGAAGATTTGGACAACGGCGAAGCAATAGATGAATTTTCTGAAGAGCAGGAGATAAAAGAGATAGTTATCAAAGACGAGTATGTTCCTGCTGATGGATTTAATGAGGACTACCAGAGGTTTTCGTTGATACAAGGCGCGCTAAACACTTTTTATAAAGATCCAAAATATAATAGTAAATTTATTGAAAATATATATATTGCAGACGGTGTAGGAGTGACCGGAGATCTTAAAAACTACCTTGAAGAAGAGATATTTTTAAACGTATATGTAAGAAAAATAGACCTTAGTGTGGCACTCTGCGATATGGCAAAGGCGGAGATATAATGAGATACAGCTATATAAAACCTAGACGTAAAACGATTTTTACAAAAGATGTACAGCTTCTTCTTACTTTTTTTAGCGTTACTCTGATTATGCTCTTTAGCACCTACTCTTTTTTGGTTTTCCGTGATTACAGATTTACGCAGGATATGGCTGATATCAATGAGCAAAAAAGTGAACTTCGCGCAAATATACTAAAAATGAGTAATGAAATTGCAACTATAGAGAAGCAGGCTCTTTTATCGGAAAAGGTATTTACAAAGAACAGCGTGTTAAAAGAGAGTATCAGCAATCTTTTTGATTTGGTTCCAAGCAGAATAACTCTCTCAGAGGCGCAAATAATGCATAATGGACTTGTTCTTTATGGTATTACGCCTAACAAAGATATATATAATTTTATGTTACAAGCACCTCTTCGCTCTATATTTCATAGAACATATAGCAGTTTTTACCCAGATAAAAACGGTTGGTTGAGATTTGTCTCTACAAATTATATTGATGAAGACAGTGAGGAGCTAGGCAGTGAAAATTAATATCTCTAGACAAAATATCTACCTATTAGCCGTATCTCTCTTTTTGCTAATATTTGTTCTTGTCTTCTCATTTGCCGTGATGATTCCAGAGGGTAAGAGTTACAGAATCAAAAAAACAGAGCTAAGAAAAGAGAATCTCGAGTTGAAGCAGTTGTCGGATTTTGCAATTGAAAAAGAGGTTATTCTTCAAAAGCTTCAAGGGGATAATTCGCACGTGATTAAGGCATTTGATGCTGAATTTAATGCGGAAAAGTTCGAGAAGCAGCACAGAAACTTTTTCAGCTCTTTGAGCGTTTCTAAAAGAACTAAACTTGAAGATGAGGATGGTTTCAGCGTTTATGAAGTAAATACAACCTCTGAGATAAGCTCGCCAAAGAGTTTTTATAACTTTTTAGACTCTGTAAATAAGAGTGATTGGATTATAGGGATTAATTTCCCAATAAATTTTAAAAGAGACGGCGAGACTATTAGCTCATCTTTTACAATGAGAGTCTACAGCAACAACAAAGAGTCAAATAGCAGCAAGTAACTCTTTTACTTTTAAAAAAGCCTCTCTGTCTTTAAATAGATAGGGACGAAGCTTTGGCTCTATTTTTAGCACTCTGCACTCATCTTTAAACTTATCATCCATTTTTGGAACCTCTTTTTCATACGGTGCAATAAATATGAAATTTTCATCATGATAGATTATAAATTTTCTTCCTGCCACCAAAACAGGGTCGTTTTTCAAGGCTTCTCGCTCGCTCGCACTCAGCATGTAAAGTTTTGATTTTAGGTATTTGTCGATTGCAAATATGTCCGCTCTTTGGTTTTTAGAACTTCTGAAATATGCAAATTCGTTTACATATTTTATCTCCGGCTCTTGAATCAAGGCAGCCCTGTCTTCATCAATATAGTCAAAACTTTTTTTAATTCCGCTCAAATATTTCTCCAAAAGAGGAAGAGAGTAACTGTGTCTAAAGGAGTTTCTCTTTATATCCTCGTCCAAATTGCTCTCATCCTCAAAATAGATGGTTTTATCTGCATGAAGATATGCCAAAAGCTCCTGTTTATCCAGATGAAGAAGAGGGCGGACAAGCGTGTAGAAATCTCTGTTTTGGATACTCTGCATTCCTGCAATCTCGGCACATCCAGCACCCTTGCAAAACTGCATGAGCATCCATTCAAACCTGTCTCCAAGGTGATGTGCCGTAAGAAGATTTTCGTACTTATATTTTAAAATCAGCTCTTCGAAAAATTTATATCTAATCTCTCTGGCTTTTGATTCAAAGTTTCGGTTGATTTTTGGAGCGTTAAAGATGTGGCATGTAAGATTGTGTGTCTTTGCCAGCTTCTGCGCATACGCAACTTCTTCTTTGCTCTGTTCTCTTACACCGTAGTTTACGATTGCAATGTCAAATGGGATGTTATGTTTTAAGAGAAGAAAAAAGAGAGCAGTGGAGTCTGCTCCGCCGGAGAATGCTAATAGATTTTTTTTATCTTTAAGCTCTGAGAGAATTTTGTCTTCAAGCATTGTCAACTGTTGCAGTTAAGATATTTCCGACTATATCGGTGATTTTGGCTTTGTAAATTTTGCCAAATTCAAGCTCCTCTTCGCCACTCTGGTCGTTTACGTAAATCTCGCCGTCAATCTCAGGCGCCCAGATGAGCTCTTTTGCGCTTAAAAGATACTCATGCTCATCGCTCTCGCCGTCAATTACGATTTGAACTTCTTTGCCTATCTCATTTTTAAGAGATTTTCCCATAACTTCTGAGGCTATTTTGCCTAAAATTTCGGCTCTCTTGTTAATGATTTTAGACGGAATTTTTTCTTTCATATCGTGAGCAGAGGTCGTCTCTTCATCAGAGTATGCAAAAACATTTATGCGGTCAAATCCAAAATTCGCGGCAAACTCGCACATCTCATCAAACATTGCTTCGCTCTCCCCAGGGTGCCCGACAATAAAGCTTGTTCGCAAAAAGGAGTCTGGAAGCGACTTCATAAACTCTAAAAGCTCTAAAGTCTCTTTTTTGCCGAAACCTCTCTTCATTATACGAAGCATATCGTCGTTTATGTGCTGAATCGGCATATCGAAGTAGTTGTGAAAAATCTTGCTTTTTGCTATGTTTTTCAGCAGGGCAATAGTTGTAGTTGATGGGTAAAGATAGAGGATTCTCGCACTTTTTACTCCCTCAATAAGCTCAATTCTTTGGATAAGCAGACTTAGCCCGTCTTTTACATTTTGGTCTCGCAAATATGAACTGCTGTCTTGTGAAACAAATGAAAAGTCCCAGTAACCTTTTGCAACAAGCCCTTCAACTTCCTTGGCAATCGAGTCAAGAGTTCTTGAGTTTAGTTTGCCTTTAAAAGAGGGAATTGCGCAGAAGCTGCATGTCTGGTTACACCCTTCCGAGAGTTTTATGTAGGCGTGATAAGTTGAGCCTGTTACTACACGCTCTGCACCGTCAATTAGATACACAGCTTCGGAAAAACGGCTCTTTTTTTCAACCAAAAGCTCATCAATTTTGTCATAGTCGCCGACTCCCGTGAAGATGTCAACTTCTGGCATATCTTTAGAGAGCTCCTCTTTGTATCTCTCGCTCAAGCATCCAGCCATTACTAAAACAGAGTCCTCTTTCCTAGCTTCATGGAGATTTAAGACAGTGTTTATCGACTCCTGTTTTGCCGCGTCAATGAACCCGCATGTGTTCACGATGATTACATCCGCTTCTTCTTGATTGTCGGTTAGGGTGAAGTTCTGAAGCTTGCCCATCATAACTTCGGTGTCGACTAGATTTTTTGTGCATCCAAGAGATACGATATGAAGTTTATTGCCCATTTGTTTCCATTCTTGATAAACTTTTTATAATCATACGAAGTGAATGTTTCTGCAACGGAGGGGTCAAATCTTCTTATGCAAGATTTTGGGTACCCACCGTGAAGCCTTAATGAACGAGTATGAGTTATAAAATATATTTTCGTATTATAGCTAAAGGTGCCATAAAGTATAATTTCATCATGAAAATATATGATGTTTTAATACTCGGTGCCGGTGCAAGTGGACTTATGTGCGCTTCAAATTTGGATAAAAAATTGAGTATTGCAGCAGTGGATATAAACAGTAAAATTGCTCAGAAACTTAAAATCTCGGGCGGCTCAAAGTGCAACATTACAAATGTGCATGTCAGCCAAAACAACTACTGTGGAGATAGTGAGTTTATAGCCAATATTTTAGACAATTTTTCAAAAGATGACCTGCTAAATTATCTACATGTAAACGGTGTTGAGCCGGTAATCCGCAAAGAGCGCTACTACTTCTGCAAAGACTCCTCGGATGAGATTATAAATATATTTAAAAATAACACCCGACATGTTGAGATACTTCTGTGCAGAGACATTTTAGAGGTAAAAAAAAGCGATGACATTTTTGAAGTAAAAACTTCAAAGGGCGTTTTGATGGCGAGAAATGTTGTAGTCGCAACCGGCGGCAAAAGCTATAAAGAGTTGGGTGCAAGCGATATAGGTCTTGAAATAGCAAAGAGTTTCGGCATAAAAGCAAAAGAGTTTACACCCGCACTTGTAGGACTGACTGTTCAAAAAGAGCAGTTTTGGATGAAAGAGCTCAGCGGACTTAGCTGTCCTGTTACTATAAAAGTGGACGGCAGAATCCTAAAAGAGGAGCTTCTTTTCGCGCATAAAGGGATAAGCGGCCCTGCGGTTCTCTCTGCATCGCTCTACTGGCAAAAGGGAAATATAACGATAGATTTTTTGCCTGAGAGCAATATTTTAGAGCTTATCAAGGGTAGCAAAAAACAATTGAGTTCTGTAATTCCACTTCCAAAAAGACTCTCAAAAGCTATTTTAGAAGCACTACATGTAGAAGATGTGGAGTGCAAAAAAGTTACAGGCGAGATTAGAGAAAAGCTGCAGAAGATACACAGCTACGAGTTTGCGCCTGCCGGAAACTTCGGTTTTTCTAAGGCGGAAGTGTGCCGCGGCGGTGTTTTGACCGAGGAGTTGAACCAATATACGTTGGAAGCGTTGGATGTGAAAAATTTATATTTTATAGGCGAAGTCGTTGATGTGACGGGTGAGCTTGGCGGATACAATTTTCAGTGGGCATTTAGCAGCGGATATGTATGCGCAAAAGCCATAAATAATCAATAATTATTTTAGGTAAATAGAGCGGTGTGATTTTTGGATGCGTTAGTGCGTAAATGGTGCTCACAACTGGACTCGAACCAGTGACTTTTACCTTGTCGAGGTAACACTCTACCAACTGAGTTATGCGAGCAAGAGTGAAATTTTAGCAAAAAATACTTAAACTAAATTTTCCATGTTTACGGTTATAAAAAAGTTGTTAAAAATTATAATACAGGGAAGATATTTACTTTTAATTTAGGTATATTAAGTGTATAATTTCATCCATAATTAAAAAGTAGCATAAGGCAAGTTATGAACTTAACCGAGTTAGAAGAAATAGGTTTAAAGAATGTTGGTAAGGTTTATCATAATCTTAGTTATGATGAGTTGATTCGACATGAGATTGAAAATCAAGAGTGTACTCTCACCAAAAACGGGGCAACTGCTGTAGACACCGGTATATTTACGGGGCGCAGTCCAAAAGATAAATATTTTGTAGATAGAGATCCTTCAAACAAACATATTGCATGGGGTCATATAAATCAAAAAATCAGTGAAGAAATTTTCACGGAACTTTTAGATGTTTCGAGAGAGCAGCTCTCAGGCAAGGATCTGTACGTTACTGACGTTTACAGCGGGGCAAGCGTTGATTCCAAGCGCTCAATCCGTTTCATCACAGAGATAGCTTGGCAGGCACACTTTGTAAAAAATATGTTCATCCGCCCGACCGAATCTGAACTTAAAAGTTTCAAACCCCAGTTTACTGTCCTAAATGCCTGCAAAGCCGTAAATGATAAATGGAAAGAGCACGGTCTTAATTCTGAAGTATTTGTTCTCTTTGATATAGAGAATAACCTCTCGATAATTGGCGGTACTTGGTATGGAGGAGAGTTGAAAAAAGGAATTTTTTCAATGATGAACTACTGGCTGCCGTTGGAAAACAAACTTTCTATGCACTGCTCTGCAAATGTTGGTGAAAGAGGCGATACTGCACTTTTCTTCGGGCTTAGCGGAACTGGAAAAACAACACTCTCTACTGATCCTCATAGAAAACTTATCGGTGATGATGAGCACGGATGGGATGATTATGGAGTGTTTAACTTTGAGGGCGGATGTTACGCCAAGGTTATAAATCTAAACGGTGAAAACGAGCCTGAGATTTACAACGCAATCAGACATAGTGCTTTGCTTGAAAATGTGGTGTTGAATGATGACGGCGAAGTTAATTACGATGATGGAAGCAAGACGGAAAATACGCGCGTCTCTTACCCGATAGAGCATATAAAAAATCATGAAGTTTCTCTAAATGCAGGTCATCCTGAAAATATAATCTTCCTGAGCGCGGACGCTTTTGGTGTCCTTCCTCCGGTATCAAAACTTACACGCGAACAGGCAATGTACTACTTCCTAAGCGGCTATACTGCTAAAGTTGCAGGAACCGAGCGCGGTATAACCAAGCCTGTCGCAACATTCAGCGCATGTTTCGGGGAGGCCTTTTTGCCCCTTCATCCGACGGTGTATGCCAAGCTTCTTGGCGAGAAAATCGACAAGCACGGCGTAAATGTTTACCTTGTTAACACAGGATGGACTGGCGGAGCTTATGGAGTAGGCAAAAGAATGAGCATTAAAGATACGCGCGCTTGTATAAATGCTATCCTAGACGGAAGCATAAAAAAGAGCGAGTTTGACGTAACCAGAACATTTAAGCTTCACGTTCCAAAAACTCTGGGCAACATTAATCCAGAGATACTAAATCCTCGCAATGCGTGGAGCGATAAAGATGCGTTTGATAAAACAAGAGATATGCTAGCCGGTATGTTTAATGAGAATTTTAAAAAGTATCAAGTAGAAAATAGCGAGTTTGACTATTCTGCTGCCGGACCGCAAATAGAGAGTTGATTTCTCTCTATTTAACTTTTTTCTTTCTAAAGAAACTCAGTTCCTTCGTTTTCTAAAGAAGCTAAGCCTTTGGCTTATGGCTTACGCTTTCTAAAGAAACTCAGTTCCTTCGTTTTGTTGCGTAACTCATATATAGCCACAAAGTCCCGCCAAACACTATTAAGATTATAGGCGCCATCCAAGGTTTTTGACTAATTGACTCTGCCAATTTTACTAAGAACCCGCCTGAATAGTAGCTTCCAAGTCCAAAAACAAGTGCCCAAACCCCCGCTCCAAAAACATTAAAAATAGCAAATTTTCTAAAATCATACTTTGTAAGTCCAATCGTAACAGGAATTATAGTTTTGATGCCGTAGATAAATTTTTGAACGACTATAATCCATGAGTCATTTTTCTTGAGCAAAATATGCGCAAGTGCGAGTTTTCTTCTATGTTTGCGAAGCCCTTCCATCATCATGCTTTTTTGATACCTTGCCATATAAAAAAGTAAAAAACTCCCCATCGCATTTGCAACAAAAGCTATAAAAATTGATAACCCCAAATCCATTTTGCCCATATAGGAGAGAACGCCTGCGGCAACAATCGCTACAAATCCGCCCCCGAGCGAGTAGAGAAAAAGTCCTATATATCCGTAAGTTGCCAAATTGCTAAATGTATCTTCCATTGGTAGTATTTTTCCTTATAGTTTTTTATATTTTGCTATTTCATCACGAAGGCGGGCTGCCTCTTCAAAGTTTAGTTCACGAGCCGCATCTTTCATTTTTATGGAGAGCTGCGTTATTATCGCTTTTCTCTCTGAAGCCGGTATTTTATCCATTTTTTTATGCTTTTGGTAAATGTTGCCGTAATCCTCTACTTTGAGATTTTCATCCAGTTTGCGGATTGTAGTAGTCGGGGTGATGTTATGCTCTTTATTGTATCTCTCCTGCATCTCTCTTCTTGCGTTGGTTATGTCAATCGCCCTTTGCATTGAGCCTGTAATCTTATTTGCGTACAAAATTACTCTACCGCTTGAGTTTCTGGCCCCTCTGCCTATTGTCTGGATAAGAGCTGTTTCGCTTCTTAAAAATCCCTCTTTGTCGGCATCTAAAATAGCCACAAGGCTCACTTCTGGCAAATCAAGCCCTTCACGTAGGAGGTTTATCCCGATTAAGACATCAAACTCGCCTTGGCGGAGCGAGCGGATAATCTGATTTCTCTCTATGGTGTCTATGTCAGAGTGCATGTACTCTACTTTTATCCCCAAATCGGCCAGATATTTTGTGAGTGCTTCTGCCATTTTTTTTGTTAGAACGGTTATGAGAACTCGCTCATTTTTGGCTGTTACTCTTTTTATCTCATCGTGAATATCTTCGACTTGATTTGTAGATGGTTTTACTTCTAAAATCGGGTCAAGAAGTCCGGTAGGTCGGATAATCTGTTTTGCTATGACGCTTGAGAGTTCAAGTTCGTAAATAGATGGCGTTGCAGAGACAAAAAGGTAGTGAGGAGCCTTGTGTATGTACTCATCTAGCATCAGCGGTCTGTTGTCCAAAGCACTCGGCAGACGAAAACCGTACTCCACCAAGACCTCTTTTCTAGCTCGATCACCTGCGTACATCCCGCGGTATTGAGGAAGTGAAACGTGTGATTCGTCAACAATAACCAGATACTCTTTATGGTGTAGTTCAAAGTAGTCAAGCAGAGTATATGGAGCTTCTCCCGGTTTTTTGTTTGTGAGAAGCCTTGAATAGTTCTCTACACCTTTGCACATTCCCGTCGTTTGAAGCATTTCAAGGTCGAACTCTACCCTCTGTTTAAGACGCTGATACTCGACAAGTTTGCCCTCTTTTTGGAAGTATGCAAGTCTCTCGTCAAGCTCCTCCTCTATGCGTTTTATGGCAACAGCCATCTTCTCCTGGCTTACGCTAAACTGCGAGGTTGCGTAGATGGTAAACTTTTTATGCTCTTCAAGCTTCTTGTTGTCTATGATATCGAAGGTGTAGATGGCCTCAATCTCGTCACCGAAAAACTCTATGCGGATGGCTTCTTGCTCAAAGTAGGGCGGATAGATATCCAAACTCTCGCCGTTTACACGAATATGGCCGCTGTCGAAGTAGGTATCGTTGCGGCTGTAACCCATCTCTACAAGACGAAGCAGAAGTTTTTTTTGCGCTATCGTATCTCCGAGAGCAACTGATTGCACCATGTTTTCATACTCCTGCGGGTCACCCAAGCCGTAGTTTGCAGAGACCGAAGCCACGACGATAACATCATCGTATGAGAGCAGATTTGCGGTAGAGGAGAGGCGAAGACGCTCTAATTCGTCGTTGATGGCGCTGTCTTTTTCAATAAAGAGGTCTTGTCTTGGGATGTACGCTTCAGGCTGATAGTAGTCATAATAGCTCACAAAATACTCTACATGGTTATTTGGAAAAAATTGGCGAAACTCGCTGTAGAGCTGAGCCGCAAGAGTTTTGTTGTGCGTCATGATGATTGTGGGCATCTGCACTTTTTCTATTACGCTTGCCATCGTGTAGGTTTTGCCGCTTCCAGTCACACCCTCTAGGGCTTGGTAACGGTTCCCTTTTAGGATGGAATCGCTTATAGTTTCAATGGCTGTTGGCTGGTCGCCGGCCGGAGAATAATCTGATTTTACTTTAAATTTTGACATGCGCAATTATAACTGATTTGGCGTTGTTATTGGAAAATACCGTTTTGCAAAGACGATGGAGACATATGTATGTTTTTTGTTAAAGTGGGTTTGTTTTGGTGTTTTTTAAGAAAAAATATTGTTTTTTATACCAAATTTGCTACAATTGTGACAGTTTTAAAAAAGATTTTTTTACAATCTAAATCCAGTTAAGATATTAATCCATGGGAATCACATATGAAAACACTTTTCAAATTTATACTAGCTCCACTTACAGCTTTGCTCTTAACGGCGTGTGCAGGTCCGCTTCATACGGCTGCACATAATAATGATTTAAATGAAATAAGTAAATTGTTGAATCAAGGTGCAGATGTAAATGGTATTAGCCTTGGCGCGACTCCGTTATGGAATGCAGCTTGGAGAGGAAATATAGAGGCGGCTAAATTACTTATAGAGCGTGGAGCACGTGTAGAAAGCATGCATTTATGGGGAGCGGCAGTTGGGACAGATAATGAAGAGATGGCTAGACTCTTGATTAAGAACGGTGCCGACCTTACTTTTGTATATGATGGAAAGAATGCGCTGGACTATGCAAAAGAGAGAAATCACATGAAGATTTATCATGGAATCATCAAAGCCTTGCAAGATAAGGAACAGGCCAAACGAGATGCTCAAGCTGCTGCACTGGCAGAGCAAAAGAGACAAGCTCAATTGCGCGAAGCAGAAACAATCAACTCATTAATCGCCCAAAATGATATAGCGGGTTTAATAGCGTATGTAGAACTTCACCCAGAGTCTCTGGCTTCTATACAAAATTTACGGGTTCGTTTGCTCATTACAGGTCCGGCAGAACTGCGCATTGTCGATATTTTACAGCAGATACAAAACAAAAGAAATGAATCCATTATTATTGCTAGAATAAAAGGAACAACAGGAGCATATAAAAATTTCAATGACAATGAATTAAACGAACTAATTGCAATGGGAATCTCAGATGAAATCATAGCAGCCATGATAACGGTAACCAATGAATACCAAAAAGAGAAAAAACGCCTTGCACATCAGCAGGCTCTTTTAACAGAGCAACAAAAGGCGGCGGATGAAAAAGTACGCCAAGCTAAACAGAGAGAAGAGGAGCAGAGGATTCGCCAGCAACAAGCAGCCGCTAAATCTAATGAGTTTCAGTGGGGAAAAGCGACTGCACTCTTAGGCGGCTCAATGATTGGAGGACTAGGTAATCTCTCATCAGAGGCACAAACACAGGTTTTTACAGGAATATTGCAAGACAGCATGGGTGGACAAGAAGGGGTTAGCAATCTTGCAGCTGTAACAAATAGCCAAACGTCTACCAATGAGCCAGTCGGAGGTTATAATAATGTACAAACTCCAGTTTTAGCTACTCAAGCATCAAGAAGCGACGAGAGCTTGTGGCATGATGATTACTCAAATACTGTGACTAAAACAGGCGAGACAAAATCATATCCGAATCACGAAAGGAATATTCCCGGCAGTTATATTGTGAAAGTGAAAGACAGAGCCAGTGCGGAAGCTGTCTGGTCAAATCAGGGTGGCAAAGTCATAGATTATTACGGCAGTATTGATAGCGGCAAGATAACTGTAATTGTAGATTTTGGATATATTAAGGATACTCACGTTTACTTAAGAGATAAGTAATCGGTTAGAATATTGTGGTATTAGAGGCTCCAAATTAACTGCCTCTACGTTGCCCAATTAAAAAATATTATTGTGAGAGTTTTTAAAAAAGGATTTTAGTGAAAAAAATTTTATTGGTGGGCTCTATATCTAGATTTCAAAAAATTAAATCTGCTGTTGCTCTTGTGATGCTGCTTCTGATTATGCAGGGGTGTGGTGCAACAGTTTATAGAGGTGTTACGCCGGCAGAGGCTGACGTTATCGTTACCAACATGGCAGGCACTGCTAAGCCGACAGATGTCACATTGGCAAAATATTACCAGGAGCAGCAAAAATATATCAGCTGGAGAGGTACTTGGAACTGCAATAACCAATTGGTCAAAGTAATCTTAATAAATCAGGTTCTCACACCTGGCAATGGAAATTTTGTTTATGGCCAGCGCTCCTCGGTTGGAGATAGCAGATGCACAGCTATTGAGACTTATGACATGGCGGGCCGATACGATAAAAACTATCTCTACCTTTATATTCGTGGTGTGGAGCAAACATTTATAGAAAAATATGCGATTAACAAAAAAGCCTATTGGGCAGACGAAATGCAGGTGGTAGAGGGTGCGCTTGTTTTTCTTGGCCAATATAAATATATCGATGACGTTTGGAGTTTTCATAAAGCTAAAGCCAACCCGCTGTATGGGGTAAGTGGTCAAAAAATCCCAGAGAGTGGAGGATGGGCAGATATGTGGGAATCCAGCGAATTTGCACCCAAGAGAGAGGATCCAAGAGTGAGTGCTGAGGAGCGCAGACTGGCAATTTTAGCCAAGGAAAGCAAAAAAGTTGGCGAACTTGCCGCTGAAATTGCCGCAAGAGAAGCTGAAGATGATGCGGATCAAAGAGCAGCCGATAAAGCTGCAAATGCTCAGGCTTTAAGTGCAGTAATGCAAAAACTTGCTGCAGATAATGCATATCTTCAGGCTGAGTCTGCAAAAGCAATGCAGCAAAATCTTTATAGATCAGAGACGAATGAGCGAAGCGGACAACAAAATAGCCAAATCACTCAATCAAATGCTACTGCTAGGAGTTCTGCTACTACTCAGAGAATAACCACAGATCCAAATCCATACGAACGTGATCTTAAATGGTCACAGGCAGGTTTTAGCGTAAGCTATAAAACACGACAAGAGGCGTGCAAAGATGCCGAATCTCTGGCTGATTCTTTTGTTTCTAAGCTTCAACCTGTAGAACACCCGGGTATTCTTACAGGAGTATCTCCATGCGTATGTTTCGATAATTTTACAGTGTATAGAAAAATTGATGATGGAACAATAACATGCCGCGTATATATCAAGACGGAAAATCCTAAGCAATCAGGACCATCTAACAATATATCTAGATAATTAATCAGTCAATAATAGCATTATGCCATTGAACGAGAGTCAGTCTATATCCATTTTCTACATGTAAAACTTCATGGCTGTATATCGGGTTGCTTGGAAAAACAATCATATCTCCAGCCTGAGGGTAGAGTTTGATCTGTTTGCCGTCTGCATCAAAGAGATAATTAAAAATTAGTTCTCCCCCGCTAAAGCTATGGGCATCAGAACTGCACTTCTCATGAGAAGTCGTAAAAAGTACGGTTGTAAGTTTGCGTCTAGGCGCTACTTGTATAAAACCTACTGTTTTGCCCCCTGCATCCACCAGCTCATTTGAGTCATCGGAATGTTTAGTGTAGAATGAACCTTTTGTATACTCCAGTGCCTGCAGTGTTGTTGATGTAGTGAGTGCAACGCTAAAGAAGCACTCAATCTCTGCCTGAAAAGTTTTAAAATTCTCATCGTACATTCTTACATGTAGATTTGATAGTTTATGAATAACGGTTTTTCTGATGCTCTCATTAACACTGGGGTCTACGATACTGCCAAGAAGCCTTGTTTTTACTTTAGCTTTTTCGCCCTCCGAGGTATTGTAGGCATAGTTAGAAATATCATCACATGTAGATTTTGAGAAAAAATCCCTGATTATAAGATATGGATAGTCATAGTATGGGTTTGCCATAAGCCGTGTTTCAAGCTTGAGAGAGGCGATAAAATCATCGCAAAACACGTGGTTGCTTATCTGTTGCATTTTAACCCTTTGTAAATTTATCTTTATAGCTGCATTTTTTGCAAAGCTCTTCAACAGCCTTGAAATTTTTAAAACCATCTATCATATCTTTGGCTCTTTTAGCATTCAGTATCTCTTCAAGCGAGCTTTTATGCAGATTGCCGAGGTTTATAACTCCCTCTCCGTCTAGGCAGCAAGGCACAACAACACCGTTAGCAAGTATGCCGATGTGAGATTTTAAACCGTAACATGTTCCCTCACTGTTGTGCGAAGAGGCTAGAGACGGCCACTCAAAGTAGCTATCAAAATTTAGCAGCACTTTTGAAGCCAAGCGTATTGATTTTATTTTTTCTCTATATATTTTATCTTCATCAAGAGCAGTGTTAAAAAATGAGTCCAATCTTTCGAAAAGAAGCCTATTATACCCAGCTTCACTGTATATGTCATCAAGATTCCAAAGACGGAGATTTACAAAAGGTTTTTGATAGTGTTCCAGCTTTTGCGAACAGATATTTAAAACAGCGTCGATATACTCCTCAAAGCTCATATTCAGGCTGTTTTTGTTGAAGCTGTTTAGAGAGATGTTGAGCTGGCGGACTGCTCTGTGAAAGAGTATTTGGGCTTTAGTTTTACCAAGGTAGTAACCGCTTGTCGTAAGCTCGACTTCAAACCCGTATTTATCTGCAATATCAAGATACTCCTCAAGATTTGAGAGCGTTAGAGGATCGCCCATCACATGGAAAGCAAGAGTTTTTGTGTATGGCTGAAGTTGTATGAGCACCTCTTCAAAAAAAGTGAGTGACATGCTTTTTGAAGGATTTGTTTTTGGAGGGCAGAAGCTGCAGGCAAGACCGCAGATATTGGTTACCTCGATGTGAACACGGTTAAACTGCACCATTATTCGTATCTTAGCGCATCTATGGGATTCATGTTAGCCGCTTTTCGTGCCGGAATAATTCCAAAAATAATGCCGATTAGCATAGAAAATATTAGAGCGATTATGGTGATAAAAGGATCGATTATCATGATAATATCAAGCCCTTTAGTCACTCCGTAAGTGATTCCTATGCCGGTAATTACACCTAATATTCCCCCGATTCCAGAGAGCACGGTGGCTTCGATAATAAATTGTATCAAAATGTCTTTTGGCATCGCTCCAATCGCCATTCTTATGCCAATCTCCCTTGTGCGCTCCGTGACGGAAACAAGCATGATGTTCATAATTCCTATCCCTCCAACGACCAGCGAGATAGCCGCTACCGCTCCGAGCATAACAGTAAGCATAGATGTGACCTCTTCAAGCGTGTCTAAAAGAGAGGTCATGCTGTGTATTCTAAAATTGTCCTCTTCATTTGCTTTTAGATGTCTTCGCTCTCTAAGAAGCTGCCCAATCTGTGATTTTGCCTGCTCAAGAGGAAAATTTTCTTTTACGGATGCTGCAATCATGGAGACATTTCTATTGCCTGCAATACGACGTTGGAATGTTTTTATAGGCAAAATAACAACATCATCCTGATCTCTTCCAAAAGCATTTGCTCCTTTTTCTTCAAGTACTCCAATGATTTCACATGTAAAATTTTTTATCCTTATCTTATTACCCACGGCTGAGACATTTTTGCCAAAAAGATTTTCAACTGCAGTTTTTCCCAAAATACATACATTTTTTCCGGTTCTGATTTCATCTTTTTCAAAAAAACTCCCATCTTTAAGAGCCCAGTTTTGTACGGTAAAGTAGTCATTACTGGCTCCTGTGATGCTTGTTTGATAATTTTTGTCTTTATATAGCACTGTCATAGTAGCACTCGCAATAGGGCTAACTGCTTCTAGCGTGAAGATAGCAGACTTAAGCACATCAACATCTCTAAGAGTAAATGGGACAGATACGTGAGCTTCTCCCGGTCCATGTCTTTGCCCTTGGAGTATATGAAGAGTGTTGCTTCCCAGACGGCTCACGCTCTGCGTAATTGACTGGCTTGCCCCCTGACCGATATTAACCATCGCTATAACGGAAGCTATGCCTATAACTATGCCGATTGCTGTAAGTACTGAGCGCATCATATTTCTACGAATCTCTCGCAGAGCCTGCAAAAAGGCGCTAAGCAACATGATTAAAATCCTTTTCTATAACACCGTCGCGGATATAGATGGTTCTTGAGGCATAAGCTGCAATATTCTCTTCATGCGTAACCATTATGATTGTAATCCCTTGGCGGTTAAAATCAGTAAGAAGTTCCATTATCTCTTCCCCGCGCTTGGTGTCAAGATTTCCTGTGGGCTCATCAGCGATTAAAATTTTCGGTGCTGTTACAATAGCTCTGGCAATGGCAACCCGCTGCTGTTGTCCGCCTGAGAGTTGGCTTGGCTCATAGTTTAGATGTGACTCAAGCCCGACGCTTTTAAGTGCTTTGCAGGCTCTCTCCCTTCGCTCTTTTGCCTTTACTCCCTGATAGATAAGAGGCATCTCTACATTTTCTAAAGCAGATGTTTTCTTTGATAAATTAAACCCTTGAAAAACAAAGCCTAAAATATTGCGTCTAAATAGTGCACGCTGCTCTTTTGATAACAGTCTCATGTCGGTGCTAAAAAAGTCATAGCTGCCTTCGCTTGGAATATCAAGCGCTCCCAAAATATTTAACAGAGTGGATTTTCCGCTTCCGCTAGGTCCCATTATGGCAACAAACTCGCCATCTTTTATCTCTAGGTTTACTCCTTTTAAAACACGGGTTTCAGCCTCTTTGCTCCCATATGTTTTAGAAATATTTTCTAGGCGAATCACTGCTTCTTTTCCTGAGCAAGAATAATTAAATCATCAACTTTAAGCTCTTCGGAAGCAATAGCTACATCAGAGCCATTGCTTCCTACTATCTTGACATAGACCTTCTTTGCCGCTCCATTTTTTAAAATCCAAATATGCGGTTTTTGATCAATTATGCTCTGCTTCTTAGAGTCAAACAGCGCCAAACCTTTTTTCTCTTTGGTTTCGACAGGAGTATAGATAAGTGCGGCTCTTGAGATTATAAAACTATCTTTTATGGTATCCGTTGTGATATCGGCATCAATGCTCATTCCAGGTTTTAGCAACAAATCTTTATTGTCAACATCCATCATTGCGGTGTATGTTACCACTCCGTCTTGAATCTCAGAGTTAACGCGAACTTTTTTGATTGTAGCTTTAAAAATAGTTTCAGGATAAGCATCAACACTAAAAGTCGCACTTTGACCTGTTTTTATCCTTGCTATATCTGCTTCGTCAATACTTACCTGCAACTCCATTTTGCTTAAATCTTTGGCAATGGTGAAGAGTACCGGAGTTTGAAATGAAGCGGCGACTGTTTGACCGGGGTCTATTTTGCGCACCAGAATAATCCCATCGATAGGCGAATATATAACAGTTTTTTCAAGATCATAGTTTGCTGACACAAGCGTATGTTTGGCTTGATTAACCTGCGCTATCGCACTTGATACCTGTGATTTTGCCGCTAGAAAATCTGCCCAATCGCTATCCCAATCTTTTTGCGACGGAAGAACGCCTTTGGTTGAATTTTTTAGTGTTTTATCCCTTTCAATAATTGCTTCTGTCTTATAAAGCTGCGCTTTCGCATTTTCCAAAGATGCTTCTGCCGAGGTCAAAGAGGCACTTGCCTTATTAACAATACTTTGGTATTTTGTTTTGTCCAGTCTTGCAAGCGGCTGCCCTTTTTTTACCAAATCGTTATAATCAATATAGACCTCTTTGATTGTCCCTGAGACCTCTGTTCCGACATCAACACTCTCTAAAGGCTGAACATAGCCGGTAGAGAAAATCGTAAGAACAAGGTCCCCTTTTTTTAGAGGCAGTGTAATATATTGAAAATCGCCTTTTTTCTCTTGCCCAAGAAAAAATAGATAAGCCCCAGCTCCAAGCAACAGGATAAATAACGAGATACCGACTTTGTATTTCCAAGTATTGCTTTTATATGATGTGATTTTTTGCATCTCTTGCATCTGTTATCCTACTGTTTTGTATCGAAATGGAGTGAAATTTTCTCAATTAAAATGTTGTAAAACTGCATCTCTTTTTCTAGTTCTTGAATAGTAACCGAATTTTTTAGCGAATCAAGTTCATAAGAGGATTTCAAGCCGACATCTACCTGACTTTGGGTAAAAGTTTGAAGTTCGTTGTAAAGACTGAGCATATCTTGAGCGACTACAATCTTCTCCTCATAATCTGAAATAGTAGCAAAACGCATCTCATACTCTTGCTCTAGCTCAAGTTTTCTATCTATCTGCGTTAATCTTGTCTCTAACAGCTGCAATCGCTCAGACTCTATTGCTGATTTTGCGTTTATATCAAGAGGCATGCTTATCATCGCACCGTAACGGTAGTTTTCTCCATCACGCTCAACTATATCGCCGCTGCTTTGCGTATAGCCATAAGACGCATTAAGAGCAAGTTTAGGCAAATATGAAGATTGTGTAACCTTGCATAGGGCACTCTGGCTCTTATCTTGGGCTTGATACTTTAAGAGTTCAAGGTGCTGTTTTAGATATTCAGATTTAGAAATTAGCGCAATATCAGGAAGTATAATCGTTTCAATTTTTTTATATCCGGCCAATTTTTTAAGTTCATGCTGCTCATTGCGAAGAAGATTTTTTGCTGCAATAAGTTCAGTTTTGGCATGGTCTCTGTCGATTGTGGCACGATTTAACTCGCTGATATCCGTACTGCCTGCTTTGTATTTTGCCTTGATAATAAAGAGGTCTATATCTCTATTTTTGAGCACAAGCTCACTCTGTTCATATTTTAAAGTGTCGCGTTTTATCTGTGATGCTAAAGTGTAGATTTTTTTTAGATAATTTGCCTCTTGGATATCTATACTCAGCATATTTGCCTGACCAGAGGCCTCTGCTTTTTCTATAGTGTAAAATATTCCGCCGCTTCTAAAAACATCCTGATTCCAGTTAATGGCCGCATTTTTTGTCTGAATCTCACTATATTCTGCATTCTTGTTGTTGTTGAGTGAGGCTGAAAATATCAACGGCGAAATCCAGCTGTTTTTCTCAACATCAACATCCTCTGCATTTTTTTGCCGTTTTAGTTTTAAAATTTCGATTTTCTCTTCAGAGAGCGGCAGACTATCGCCAAATGCCAACACTAGAGAGATAAGTATGTAAAATATTTTTTTCACGAAGCGAACTCCTATCTATAGCAGTATACATTTATTTTGCTCAAAAATATTTTACAACAATTTACATGTAAGAAATAAATAAAGCCAAACTTAAAACAATAACGTAATTAAAAAGTGATAAGAAAGATAAAAGTTAAATCGGATAAAATTACTCCGATTTAAAAATTTAGAGCGTAACGCGTTCTTACCAAAGGAAACCAAAATGAAAAACATCATTTTATTAATCGCATTGACATTAGGTGCTCTCCAAGCCGACAATATAGTACATTATGATACTAAAGAGACACAAGCTCCAATAAGTAAGCCTAACCACCCTACTTCAGATATTTATTAATATCTAAAATTTTATTTCTCCTTCTAAAATAGGTTTTTAACCTATTTTAGTGACATACTCCAAAATCCAAATTTGCTAAACCTTTTTCTTAACAAAATAAACAATTACAATAGATATGACAGATAAACATAACATTAAGAGTGCAACATCCGCTGTTCCCGCGGTGCCGTCTGCAAACGGCAGGCCGCTTGTATTCATACCGAAAAAACCTACAACCAAATTTAATGGTAGAAACACCGCAGAGATAATGGTAAGCGTATAGATTGAGTGGTTCATCTTCTCGTTTGTAAGGGCACTATAAAATTTGTAAATATAATCCAACTTAGAGAGTTGCAGCGTAGCTGATCTTAATGTTCTCTCCATATGCTCATGCAAATCTATATAGTGATTTATAGGAAAATTATTACTCTTTTCATAATATTCAATTGCTATGTTCATTGTAGAAGAGGCATGCATCAATATTCTTTCAATTCTCACAATATTATGTTTGAGTTTTAGCCACTGTTTCATAAAAGAACTTTTTGTTTTATTCGCATATAGAGCCTCCTCCATATCTACAATCAGGTCATGATACTCTTCAAATGATTTTATCAACTCATCAATCATGCCATCCAAAATGTTATAAGGAGTCTCAAAGCGGTTGCCTAGCTTCTTAAATTCATCCTTCTCTCTTTCGTATAGATAACTGTTATCAGATGTAATAATAAATCCGACGGAGTGCACTTCCAGCTCTTCATGAATTACAGGCAGCCTGATTATTAACATGTCATACTGCTCATTTTCATCAAATATTGACGGATGCGCTTCATTTCGTAAATCATCTAAGTGAAGGTTGTCAACTAGTTTATGAATATTAACCATCGCCTCTCTCCTTTTTAGATATCAAATTTGCTTTTTAAATGTCACTTTATATATATTTTTTTTAAAACAGTAATCATGCTTTCAACCGCTTTTTTAGTTGTTGTTTCATGCACTGTATGATACCCAATTGTCGGTATCTGCAGAGTAGTTCCCTGAATCTCGCCTTTTGATGCGTGGATAAGTCTTCCGAGCTCGGTTGTGCCGAGTGATACTCTATGACCGTTTCTGAGCATTTTATCTTTCAAATAAGTGTCTTTAAAATTGTATTTTATCTTCTCTTTTGCAGCTATTTTTTTTATTTTATCTTTTAGAGGTGATCTGAAGACGGCATTTGAATCCCTATGTCTAAGAACTATGTCAATGTTTCTAATCTCTTCAAGGCTTGGGTAAGGGCTTGTGTCAAGAACAAGCAACTCGTCTGTTTTGATATTGAATCGTTTGAACCACTCCAGCAAAAATCTCCAGCTTCTTCCAGCCTCTTCAGAAGCGGTAAAAAAGGCTGTTCCTTGGTATCCTATGGCGTATATGTAGATAATAATCGCTATGCTGATTACATTATCGAGCTGTGCAGATATCAAATCATCTTTAATCTCAAGTTTGTCGGTAAAAGCTATCGGCATTCCGGGAAAGAGATAATCAAAACCGTCTATTTTAAAAATAATATTATTTCTTCTTTCGCATAAAAAGGCATCTTTGATTGAGCCAAGCCCCAGATATGTTCCGGACCACGGCTGATATGCTTGAACTTTTTCATCAACAAATCTGGCGGTAAAGTTGTGCAACAGCTGTTCCGAGCTTGAATCACCGGTTAAGTCTGCCTTGTTTTTAGCAATAAACGCCGCATATTGAAATTCGTTGTGGCCCGTGCAGATAAGCCCGTGTCTATCGGCGTGTGCGGAGATATAGCCGTCCTCAGGGCTGTTTCCTTTTGCTACAAGCACACCGTCATAATATTCAACTGTTACGCCGAGCTCCTCAAGCTCTCTTTTGATAAACATGAAAAACGGGTGCTCAGCACCGACTACGCTCGGTATTCGGATAAGTTGTTTTAATATATCGTAAAATAGCTCCATATTCACTTTTTTTAAGCTCCAATACTATCTTTTTTTATTTTTCTTTTCTTTTGGTTTACTTCTGATTTTGGAGATACATTTTTTGCAATATAGTCCATTATTTTTCCGGCAATATCAATTTTTGTTGATTTTTCAATCCCTTCCAAGCCTGGTGAGGAGTTTACTTCCATTACCAGCGGTCCTCTGGCCGATTGAATCATATCAACCCCGCAAACTCCAAGACCCATCGCCTTTGCAGCGGCAAGTGCGGTTGCTTTCTCTTTTCTTGTAAGTTTATGAGCAGTGGCACTTCCGCCCTGATGCAGGTTAGATCTAAAATCACCCTCGGCACCCTGTCTCTTCATAGCACCTACTATCTCTCCACCAACAATCAAAACTCTAATATCGGCTCCGCCTGCTTCTTCAATGTACTCCTGAACAAGCAGGTTGACATCCATTCCATAGAACGCGTCAAGCACAGATTTGGCAGCTTTTTCACTGTCAACCAAAACAACGCCGACACCTTGAGTTCCTTCAAGTATTTTAAGAACAAGAGGTGCGCCGCCGCTTAACTCTATGACATCTTTTGCGGTAGATTTATTTGAAGCAAAAACAGTTTTTGGCATATCAACGCCGTTTTTAGACAATATCTGGAGGCTTCTGAGCTTGTCTCTGCTTCTTGCAATTGCTAAGTTTCCTGATGTGGAAAAGGCAGACATCATTTCAAAATGTCTTACCATCGCGGTTCCGTAAAAGGTTCTGCTTGCCCCTATCCTTGGGATAATTGCATCCGGAGCAGGCAGCTCTTTGCCTAAATAGTTTACCTTAAGCTCGTTTTTCATTATCTCAATACTGCATTTTAAATAATCAATTACTCTAACTTCCCAGCCCCTTTTTTCAGCCGCCTCGACTAGTCTTTTAGTAGAATACAACTCTTTATTTCTTGATAATACGTAAACTCTCATGATATCTCTTCTTTGTAGATTTTTTTTGTCAAAATTTGCTCTTTTGTAAGATATTTTTGTGAAACATCAACTAAAAATTTTTTTGCTAAAAATTTTCTTCCTATTAACATTGGATATTTCATATCTGAACGGTTGGTTAAGGATATGACGGTCATATAGTTTTTTCCAAAAAAATTAACTTTCACCCTGATTGACGGTCTATCTTGAATCTCTCCGTTTGAGCTTTTGATTTTTTTCATTTGATAAAGAGGCACTGCCATTTTTTTCCCATGATAAGCCGTGTGAACTTCATCTAAGAGTTTAAAATGAACAATGTTGTTTTCATCTACAAAAATATCATCACAATGCAGAGCATTCGTGTCTGCGCCGGTATCTACTTTTGCTTCTAAATCATAAAGTTGCAAATCGGGAATGGAAATAATCTCAATCGCCCCGATAATCTTCTTTTTTAGCATTGCTTAATCCAATATTTTAGGCAGATTATAACATATAAAATCAGTATAGAAATTTAAAAGAATATGAATAATCTTAAGATTATTTTTAGCAAATTTTTTTTTATTTGTGAGTATAATTTTGTTGAAAATAATACTTTAGATTTGGGTAATAGTTGCTTTTATGCCATGTGTAATTGCGTATATACGTGATTAATCCACAGTAAGTGGAGTATATTTGTAGAGGGCAAATATGACGTTTAAAGATTTGGAATTTGTGTTAGAGTTAAATGGTATTATGAAAAGAGATATCGAACAGATCTTGGATTTTAGTAAAAAGAATGGCATTGACAAAGAACAAATTGATGATGAACTTAACAAGTTAGGATATGAAAAAATTTTTGAAAATGGGCTTGATGACGCGCTGGATGACGATGACGATGACTATGATCACATAGAAAAATTTCGCCATAGACATAAGTTTAATGAGGATTATGATTAGTGGTAAACAGAGCTCGCAAAGAGCATCTTTGGTCGAGAGAGTGTGTTTTCATGCTTCAATATGATAGAATAGTGTTTATATAAGACAAATAGGAATATTTTATGCAAAATCAAACAAATTTAGCTAAATTAAATGATAAGGTCTCAGCTATTGTCGGGCAGTACAATTCATTTAAACAAGAGAACGAAGAGCTTAGGGCGGAGATAGTTAAGCTAAAAGTTGAGAGTGAAGTTAAAAATAAAGAGATAGAAAAATTAATAGAGCAAAACGCAATCAAAGATTCTGAGATAGAAGCAATTGTAGACAAATTAGAAAGCATTATGGTTTAAATTTATGAGCAAAAAGCTTGGATTAAATATAGGCGGCCGCCGTTTTGATGTTGATGTCGAAGATAATTTTGCCTCTTTTTTAGAACAACAGATGAAAAAAGATTTTAACATCGACGGCAATAATGATTTGAAGTTATTGCTTCAGGCCTACGTTCGTAAAAATCATGATTTGTATGTACAAGAACAGAGAATAGAAGAAATTACAAAAAAACTAGAAATTTAAGATAAAATTTATTATTATATAAGTTATAAGTGATATAATTTCGGTCTCTTAAATAGAGAAGATGTGCGTTCGTAGCTCAGCTGGATAGAGCACTGGTTTGCGGTACCAGCGGTCAGGGATTCGAATTCCTTCGGGCGCACCATAAAAATTTATTTAACTCTTGATTTCTAACATTTTTCCCATAGACTCCCCATACTTTAAACTTCAATTAGATATATTTAACAAAAAATAAAATTGTATTGCAAAATATTTCAAGGAAGCAGATGAAAGGCATTATTTTAGCAGGCGGAAGCGGAACAAGACTCTACCCGATTACAAAGAGTATCAGCAAGCAGCTCTTGCCAATATATGACAAACCGATGATTTACTATCCTCTCTCAGTTTTGATGCTTGCAGGCATAAAAGAGATACTTATAATCTCAACACCGCAAGATATCGGAAAGTTTGAAGAACTTTTGGGCAGCGGAAGCGACCTAGGCATTAAACTTCAATATAAAATACAGCCCTCTCCGGAAGGACTTGCTCAGGCGTTTATAATAGGCGAAGAGTTTATAGGCGATGACAATGTATGTTTAGTCCTTGGCGATAACATCTTCTACGGTCACGGTTTTACACCGCTTCTTAAAAATGCGGCTTCACTAAAAGATGGTGCCGTAGTATTTGGTTATCAGGTAAAAGATCCACAGAGATTCGGCGTTGTAGAGTTTGATGAAAATCAAAAGGCCATAAGCATTGAAGAGAAGCCGCAGCATCCTAAATCAAACTTTGCTGTAACAGGACTCTACTTTTATGATAACAGTGTAGTCGGTATCGCTAAAAATGTAAAACCTTCACACAGAGGGGAGTTGGAGATTACATCGGTTAATGAAGAGTATTTAAAAAGAGGCAAATTAAAAGTGGAAGTTCTAGGTCGCGGTTTTGCATGGCTGGACACCGGAACATATGACAGTCTTATAGAAGCTGGACAATTTGTGCAAACCATAGAGCATAGACAGGGGTATAAAATAGCATGTTTGGAAGAGATTGCGTACAATAACAAATGGATAACCAAAGAGCAGGTTTTAGAGATAGCAAAGCCGCTCTCAAAAAATAATTACGGCAAATATTTAGAAGATTTGGTAAAAGAAAAATGACAACTATATTATTGACGGGAACAGCAGGTTTTATCGGCTCAAACTTTGTGCCGTACTTTTTGGAAAAATACCAAAACTACAATCTTATAAACTTAGACTTGCTTACTTATGCAGGAAATTTGGAAAATCTAAAAGAGTGTGAAGCAAATCCGCGATACAAATTTATCAAAGGCGATATCTGCAATCGTGAGCTGGTAGAGTTTATATTTAATGAGTATGACATACAAGGTGTCATTCACTTTGCAGCGGAATCTCATGTAGATAACTCCATTAAAAATCCGGCTGTATTTATAGAGACGAATGTAAACGGCACTTTTACGCTGATTGATGTCGCATATAAGTATTGGATGCAAAAGCCGTTTAACTACAAAGAAAAATATAATAACTGCAGATTTACTGAAGAAACTCCCGTTGGTCGTTTTCACCATATTTCAACTGATGAGGTTTACGGAACATTAGGCGAAACGGGACTTTTCACGGAGAGTACGCCCTATGCGCCGAACTCTCCATATAGTGCAAGCAAAGCTTCAAGCGATATGATAGTAAGAAGTTATCAGGAAACTTATGGATTAAACACGGTAATCACAAACTGCTCAAACAACTACGGTCCAAAACAGCATGATGAAAAACTGATTCCAACTATCATCAGAAATGCATTAAAAGGAGATCCTATCCCAATTTACGGAGACGGAAAAAATATAAGAGACTGGCTCTATGTGCTTGACCACTGCAAGGGAATTGACCTTGTTTACCATGCCGGAAAAACCGGCGAGGTTTATAACATAGGCGGAAGAAACGAGAGAACAAACCTTCAGATAGTTGATAAAATATGTACAATTCTTGATGAGAAAGTGCCGACAAAAAAGAGTTACAAAGAGCTTATTACATTCGTAGAGGATAGAGCAGGGCACGATAGACGCTATGCCATAGATGCAACAAAACTGGAAAATGAGCTTCTCTGGAGAGCGGATGAGAATTTTGATACGGGAATTGTAAAAACTATAGAGTGGTATTTAGAGAAATATAAAAAAAAGAGCGAAATATAGCTTTTAGCTGTTTATTTCACTCTTTAATATTTTTGCCAGTTCGCTGCACTCTTTAATCTTATTTTCATAACTTAGGCTCTCTTTTAACAATATATCAATAAAAGCACTTCCTACTATTACGCCATCGGCACCTTTTACCTTGTCTTTTGCGGTATTTTTATTTACTCCAAAACCCACATAAACAGGAGTGGGAGTATATTTTTTTATTGAAGATAGAAAAGGCTGCAAATCTTCAGCGCTGCCTGAACCGGTAATCCCGGTATAAGCCACCATGTAGATGAATTTTTTAGAATCCTTAACTATCTTCTCAATTCTGGCTTCACTATCGGTTGGAGCGACAAAACTTATGTTTGACATCTTGTTTGAATCAAAGAGGTTTTGATACGCCAAAGCCTCTTCATGAGGCAGGTCGGGAATTATAAATCCGTTTATCCCCATCTCTTTTGCCAAAGGAATTAATTTATCCATTTTTTGTTGATAGAAACTGTTGAAATATCCCATCCACAGTGTATCAACCTTTGGAGCAACCGCCTTTGATATTTCTAAAAGATGTTTAAATTTAAACCCTAGCTCAAGTGCTTTATGGTTTGCCTCTTCTATCAAAGGACCGTCTGCTACAGGGTCAGAGAATGGAACTCCGAGCTCGAGTGTGTCAACTCCGCTCTCACTAAGCGCAATAGCCAAGTCAATGCTGAAAGATTTTTCCGGATAAGCGGATGTTATGTATGCTACTAGTTTTTTCAATTTTTTTCCAAGTCTGGTAATTTAAGCAGAGAATATTTTATACGAGTAAGCTCGTTGTCAAGTTTTAAATCGTCTTTCCATGTGGCAAACATGTCGCTAATCTCGAGCAGCCAGCTTATGGTCTCTTCATTGACGCTGCTATGGTTAGTTCTTATCTGCTCAAGTGCATCTTCGACAAAAGCTGAAAGTCTTGACATCTGAACGATTTTCAAAAAGCCTGAGGCAGATTTAATATTATGAAAAACACGAAAAAGCTCGTTAATGCTCTGCTCATATTTGTTTGGTTTTTTCAGATCTAAAATCATAACCTCCATGTAATCAACCATCATAGAGTAGTGATCCAAAAATTCATCGACTATTTCATAATCAAAGTTAGAATCTAAATCACTTCTTATGCCCATAAAATATTTCTCCTATATAGCCAAAATTATAGCAATATTTAGTTAAAATACTTTTTATTAAATTAAAGAGTTTAAAATGACCAAAAAAATGACGATAACTTCTATCAAAAAGAGCAAAGGGGTAACACCTTTGGTTGTGATAACAGCTTACGATGCGCTTTTTGCAAAACTTCTAGAACCTAGCTCCGATATGATTTTGGTCGGCGATAGTTTAAATATGAGTTTTGCCGGCAGGAGTGATACGTTAAGTGCAACTCTGGAGCAGATGATATATCATACCAACGCTGTCGCGATGGGTGCAAAAGATAGTTTTTTGATTTGCGATATGCCGTTTGGAACATATGTAAACCCAGATGAAGCCCTTAGAAATGCAATTAAAGTTTTTCAAGAAACTCCGGCAGATGCCATTAAAATAGAGGGCGGGGAAGAGAAGGCTGATACAATAAAGTATCTTTGCTCAAACGGTATCGCAGTTTGCGGGCATATTGGACTTTTGCCGCAAGCTTTTCGCTCCGAGGGCGGCTATAAGGTAAAGGGTAAAAACGAGCAGGAGAGACTGCAGCTTATAAAGGATGCAAAAGCTGTTGAGGCGGCTGGGGCATTTTGTATGGTAATAGAGGGTGTTAAAGCAGAGGTTGCACGCGATGTTGCAAAAAGCGTAGACATACCTGTAATAGGCATAGGAGCGGGCAGAGATGTGGATGGACAGGTTCTTGTTTTTTCCGACATGTTGGGCTTTTTTGAAGAGTTTACGCCAAAGTTTGTTAAGAAGTATATGGATGGCGCATCATTGGTGAAAAATGCAATTAAGAACTACGCTGACGAGGTAAAATCTAAAGAGTTTCCTCAAGATATACACACATACTAAGAGAAGATATGGAAAGATTGGTTGAGATAGAGAGATTTGATGCGGAGGAGAGTTGTGAGATAACTCTGCGTCCGAGTGCCTGGAGCGAGTATATCGGGCAGGAGCAGATTAAAAAGAATCTCGGCGTCTTTATAGAGGCTAGCAAAAAAAGAGGAGAGGCTCTTGACCATGTTCTTTTCTTCGGGCCTCCGGGGCTTGGTAAAACAACTCTGGCGCTGATAATTGCAAATGAGATGAACGCAAACATCAAAGTAACAGCCGCTCCGATGATAGAAAAAAGCGGGGATTTGGCAGCAATTCTTACAAATTTGGAAGAGGGTGACATACTCTTTATTGATGAGATTCACCGCCTATCACCGGCCGTTGAAGAGATACTCTACTCATCGATGGAAGATTTTCGTATAGACATAATCATAGGCAGCGGTCCTGCTGCGCAAACTGTAAAAATTGATTTGCCGCGTTTTACTTTGATAGGAGCTACAACAAGAGCCGGAATGCTCTCCAATCCGCTTCGAGACAGATTTGGCATGAACTTTAGAATGCAGTTTTACTCTCCAGAAGAGCTCTCTAAAATTATCTCTCAAGCTTCAAATAAATTAAACAAGACCATAGCTCATGAGGCGTGCGAGGAGATAGCAAAAAGAAGCCGCGGAACTCCTCGTATAGCGCTGAGACTTTTGCGTCGTGTAAGAGATTTTGCAGATGTGGCAAATGAAAAAGATATACTTCACTCAAGAACGAAATATGCACTTGATGAACTGGGTATAAATTCTCATGGATTTGACGAGATGGACATTAGGCTTTTAAATCTTTTGGTTGGAGCAAACGGCAGAGCAATTGGGCTTAGTACGATAGCGGCAGCTCTCAGTGAGGATGAGGGAACAGTAGAAGATGTCTTAGAGCCTTACCTTATCGCAAACGGTTATCTCGAGAGAACTGCCAAGGGCAGAAAAGCGACCAGAAACACATATGAGATTTTAAATATCAATATTCCACAACAAGAAGGAGCTCTATTTTGAAGCCACAATATTTTGTAGCGATACTCTTTGCAACATCGCTTTATTGGATGTATCTTCTATACGCTCCATTTTTGTTAGGGATGATAATAGCGGCACTTCTTGCAATATCTACGGCGAATATTCAGAATTTTTTTGAAAAAGTTTTAAAGTCAAAATTTTTGGCAGCGCTGAGTTCTAGTCTTCTGCTAGCAGTTCTGTTTTTTGTACCGCTTGGCTATTTCTTGGTAACGCTAACCGTTAAACTAAATAGTGTGGACCCGATAGTCTTTAAAAATATTGAAACATTAATCAAAGATTTTCTAGTATCTCCTCCAGAGTATCTACTCTTTTTAAAGCCTTACATGGACAATGCTATTCATGATATGAATATGAGCTCTATAACATCTTATGTATTGTCGTTTACAGGTGATATTGGCTCTCTTAGTGCCGGTTACCTTAAAAATTCATTCTTAGTGATAGTTTTTTACTTTTTTGCTCAATACAACGGCGGCTTTGTGGTTGATTTGCTAAAAAGGGTCGTTCAGATGTCAGTTGATGAGACGACACTTTTGGCAAAAGAGCTCTCGTCCGTTATGAGTGTTGTTTTTTACTCCATCATAGTAAATGCAATGTTTCAAGGCGTACTTTTTGGAGTAGCTATCTCTTTTATGGGGTATAACGGGCTTCTGTTTGGAATAATGTACGGATTTGCTTCATTGATTCCGGTTGTAGGCGGAGCTCTTATGTGGCTTCCGTTTATGCTTTATGAGTTCTCAATAGGAAACGGTTCAAATGCGTTGTTTATAGCACTATATTCAGTCCTTGTTATCTCTGTTATTGCGGATACTTTTGTAAAACCTTTAATTATTAAAGAGATAAATCTAAGGCTTTTAAAAGAGGATGATGCAAAGATGAATGAGCTTATTATATTTTTTGCTATTATTGCAGGACTTACAACTTTTGGTTTTTGGGGTATGATTTTAGGACCGGCAATTACCGCATTTTTCCTGACTATTTTAAAGCTTTTTGAGGCAAGAACAAAAGAGTGTGAATCTAACCAAAACTAATTTTTGTAGATTTGCGGATAGTCACTTTTGAATCTTCTGTGTACCCAAAACCAAAATTTTGGGTCATCAGTTATAATTTTTGTAAGCCAGTCTGCTTGAAGTTGAGTAGCTTTTTGAATATCTTCTTGTTCGTTGTCGGTTTTTTCTACATGTATCTCATCAAAAAATATTAAAGTATAGTTCTCTTCGTCATCCGTTTTCATGATAACCGGTATAATCGCCGCATCGTATTTTCTAGCCAAGTAGGCAGGAGTAGATGTTTGGCGAATGTTTTTGCCCATAAAACCTACATTTAAACCTTCTCTAGGGTTTATGCCGGTGTCTATTACAATTCCGCATGCTTCGCCATTTTTTATCAGTTTTATCAGAGGTTTTATTACATTTGATTTTTCTAAAGATTTATTGCCAAATTTCGCACGCGACGTAAGCATCCACTTCTGATATTGTTTGTTTTTCATTTTTTTAAATACTGCCGTAATCGGTTCTACAAAAGCTCCAACAGCTACGGCGCCGAGCTCCCAAGCACAGTAGTGAGGAGTAACGTAGATAATGGCGCGCCCCTCTTTTTGAGCTTTTTGTACAGCCTCTATATTTTTTACGGTAACTTTTTTTGCCAAGTCTTCTTTGCTAATGCGTCTAATTTCCATTAAGTGCATAAAATTAAGCAGCAGATTTTTAAAACTGTATCTTACAATCTCATCTTTTTCTTTTATATTTAGTTTTTTATCAAATACAAAATCAAGGTTTTTGTATGCTATGTTTCTATATCTGGATGAGATATGATAGGCAATGGTTGCCAGTGACATAAAGAAATATTTTCTAAATTTTTTAGGCAGTATCATTAAAAATTTTTCAAGTAGTAAAAATAGTTTAAAGCTCATTTATCAAATAACTCCGATGTATTCTGAAAATGGATTATATCAAAGGATAGTGTATAAAAATAAATAAGTAATAAAATTGTTATCAAGCCTTTGGTATAATCATGCTCATAAAATCAACAAGGCAAGTAAAAGATGCATTTATCAGATATACAAAATTTTTCTGAAGGCCGTACCAAAGCAAGAGCGTATTTTTGTTATCTTTTCTCAAAAAACATCCAAAACAGGTTGCCGTCACTATCGGTAGAGATGATAATGCCGCGCCTTTTAAAAATAAAAGCTGATTTGGAGCATTGCGAGGGAGTTTATCTTCTTGACAGCCGCGGTGTTCAGATTTCACCTACATTCGCAGCAGCTAAGCAGATAGACGAGGATGCCGGAAAAATCAGAGCCGACAGAGCGTACTATTATCGCGCTGTCAGGGAGGGCAGATGTACAATAACTGACCCTTACCCGTCTCTTATAACGGGAGAGTTGACCGTAACCGCATCTCAGCCTATTTATGATGAACACGGTGAATTAAAATATGTAGCCTGCTTAGATATGCCGCTTAATGAAGTTATTAAAATTTCTCGCTCCACAGTTTTAGACAAATTTTTTATAAATCTTTTTAAGTACTCATATGCGATATTTGCATTTGCCCTTATTGCGGTTGCCATACTTCTGTTTTTTAAAGGTGTGCAGAGCTTTTTTGTATACGAGATAACACCTGATCATTTTGAGATAAAAGACGTATTTGAAGCAACAATTTTATTAACACTCTCATTGGCTATATTTGACTTGGCAAAAACTCTCATTGAAGAGGAGATTTTGGGCAGAAACAAGGAGCACAGCATCTCCGGACCGCATAAAACAATGGTTAGATTTTTGGGTTCAATCATTATAGCTTTGTCTATTGAGGCGCTGATGCTGGTGTTTAAATTTGCAATAACAGACCCGGAAAAATTGGTTTATGCTATGTATATAGTCGCCGGTGTTTCTATGCTGCTGATAACCTTGGCGGTGTATATTAAATTTACCAAATTAAAGATTGAAGAATGATAGGAATCGTTGACTACAACATGGGAAATTTGGCAAGCGTTCAAAACGCTTTTGCCAAATTGGGTGCCGATACGGTTGTTGAGAGCAATCCGGATAAATTTAAAGATTATGAGAAGCTTATACTTCCGGGAGTAGGCGCATTTCCGGATGCTATGGAGCATTTGCGAGAGCGAAATATGATTGAAGCTATAAAAGAGTATGCAGCAAGTTCAAAACCGATACTTGGAATATGTCTTGGTATGCAGCTTCTCTTTGAGAGCAGTGAAGAGTTTGGAAATCATGAAGGATTAGGGCTTATAAAAGGGAAGGTAGTAGCTTTTGATATATCTAAATTCAGTGAACCTTTAAAAGTTCCTCATATGGGCTGGAATAGAATGTTTACAAAAGAGCACCCGCTTTTTAAAGGCTTAGACAAAGAGCATTACCTCTATTTTGTACACTCCTATCACGCAGTTTGTGAAGATGAGAATGATGTTGTCGGCAAAACTATATATGGTTATGAGTTTGCATCGGCCGTAGCACACAAAAACGTTATGGGAATCCAGCCGCATCCTGAAAAAAGCCATACCAACGGGCTTAAAATTTTGGAAAATTTTATCAATATAAAACTGTAAATTCTGGTTCAAAGAGCCAAGCTTTAGTCGCCTTAGCGGCGTAAGCGAAGATAAAGGTACTTTGTTCCTTTATCGAACCAATTAAATGGAGGTTTCCTTCATTTTATGAAATAAAATTAAGGAGAAAATGCATGACTTTATACCCTGCAATTGATTTAAAAGACGGAAAAGCGGTAAGGCTGACGAAGGGCCTTATGGAGAGTGCTAAAATATACTCAGATGAGCCGTGGATGCTTGTAAAGAAGTTTGAAGAGATGGGTGCCGGGTGGGTGCATTTGGTTGATTTAAACGGTGCCTTTGCAGGTGAGCCGAAAAATTTAGAGCAGATTATAAAAATTAGGCAAAATTGTAATGTAAAACTTGAGCTTGGCGGCGGAATCAGAGATGAAGCTACGATTAAAAAGATGCTTGAAATAGGGATAGACAGGGTGATTTTAGGCTCAATTGCCGTTAAAGATTCAAAGTTTGTTAAAGAGATGGCGGCAAAATATCCTATCGCAGTCGGAATAGACGCTATTAACGGATTTGTAGCCGTTGAGGGGTGGGGCGAAGTAAGCGAGATGAGAGCTACTGATTTGGCAAGAGAGTTTGCCAATGCAGGGGTTGAAGCAATTATATGCACAGATGTTTCAAAGGATGGAACGCTCAGCGGAGTAAACGTAGATTTTACCGTAGAAATAGCAAGAGCAAGCGGAATTAGCACGATTGCTAGCGGCGGTGTTAAAGATGAGAGTGATATTGAAGCGCTAGTCTCTACAAATATAGTCGATGGTGTAATTATAGGCAAGGCATATTATGAGGGAACTCTCGACCTGCCAAAGATGTTCAGGCGATTTGGTTAAGCTCTGCTTAATCGTAAAATAAATAAAATTTAGGTATCATTATTGATTAAATTTGCAAATATTTGAAGAAAAGGATTTCATTTGAAATTACTTGTTGTTGATGATAGCTCCACTATGCGCCGTATTATAAAAAACACACTCTCAAGACTCGGTCATGAGGATATACTCGAGGGTGGTGACGGCGTTGAGGGGTGGAATGCTCTAGATAAAAATCCAAATGTTGATATGTTAATCACGGATTGGAATATGCCTGAAATGAATGGATTGGAGCTTGTTAAAAAAGTTCGTGCTGATGCCCGCTTTAAAGATTTGCCTATAATTATGGTAACTACCGAGGGCGGCAAAGCTGAAGTTATAACTGCTTTAAAGGCCGGTGTTAACAACTATATTGTTAAGCCATTTACTCCTCAAGTTTTAAAAGAAAAACTTGGTGCTGTTATGGGCATTGAGGTGTAATGCAAGAGCATTACTTTGAATTAGTTGTCAATGTATCTTCTCATCACGCACTCTTCTCAGATTTTTTAGCAGATACTTTACCGGTCGGTTTCGAAGAGACCGATAGCGGTTTTATTATTAGAAGCGATGATGAACTTGACACTATCGTATGGGGATTAGAGCAGTTTAGAGAGGCTTTGCAAAAGGCAACCGGAGAAAACATAGAGCTTGAATGCAAACAGACAAAACTTAAAAGCAGCGATTGGGTAAAGATTTACCAAGATAGTGTTCAGCCGCTTAGTATCGATAAATTTTATATTCATCCAACATGGGATGAGCCAAGCAAAGATTTAATAAATATAGCAATAGACCCAGCCTTGGCATTTGGCACTGGACACCACCCGACGACCGCATCCGCACTAAGAGCTATTGCAAAGTATGTAAAAAAAGGCGACAGAGTTTTAGATGTGGGATGTGGAAGCGGAATACTTGGTGTTGCGGCAATAAAGCTCGGTGCTGTGGTTGATGCCTGCGATACGGATATTGCATGTATAGAGAACAGCACGCTCAATGCCGAGCTAAACTGTGTAAAGTTTAACAATCTTTGGGAAGGCTCTTGCAGTATGACCAAAGAGAGTTATGATATTGTAGTAGCAAATATAGTCGCAGATGTTTTAATTTTTATAGCAAACGATTTAAAGAGTGTTTTAAAAAAGAACGGAATTCTCGTATTATCTGGAATATTAGATAAATATGAATCAAAGGTTTTGAAATTTTATCAAGATTTTGAAATAAAAGAAAAAATAGCTCAGGACGAATGGGTTACACTAATACTAAAAGCAAGGTAAAAGATAGATATGCAAAACAAAGATGACAACAATAATAAAGATAATAATTTTTTTAATAAAAATCCACTGATTACTTTTGCAATATTTTCAGTAGTAATTATTTTGCTTTTTAAAGCTTTAATAGGTGAAAACAGCGCCACCGATAGTGCGCCAGTCGGAACCAAAAGAGCTAAGCAAATAAGTTACTCCGAGTTAAAATCATTAATAGAAACAAAGGGTGTAAGCAAAGTTGATATTGGACAGAGTTATATCAAAGCTTACTCATCTGATAACTCCACCCTTTATACAACAAGGATTGTGCCAAGCGATGTTAAATTGACAGAGCAGTTAGACAAGCAAGGCATAGAGTATAGCGGTTTTAGCGAAACAAACTGGTTTACAGAGATGTTTGGATGGCTGTTTCCATTTTTAATTATTATAGCTATATGGATGTTTTTTGCCGGACGTATGCAAAAAAGCATGGGCAGCGGAATTTTGGGAATGGGCACTTCTAAAAAAATGATTAACTCAGAAAAACCAAAAACTAAGTTTGATGATGTAGCTGGTGTTGAAGAGGCAAAGGAAGAGGTGCAAGAGATAGTTGACTTCTTAAAATATCCTGGCCGCTACGTAGAGATTGGCGCAAAGATACCAAAGGGTGTTTTGTTGGTTGGCAGTCCCGGTACTGGTAAAACACTTTTGGCAAAAGCGGTTGCAGGCGAAGCGGATGTACCGTTTTTTTCTGTAACTGGCTCAAGCTTTATTGAGATGTTTGTAGGGGTCGGAGCAGCTCGTGTTCGCGACTTGTTTGAGCAGGCAAAAAAAGATGCGCCGAGTATAATCTTTATAGATGAGATAGACGCAATAGGCAAAAGCCGTGCAGCCGGTGCAAATATGGGCGGAAATGATGAGAGGGAACAAACTCTAAATCAGCTTTTAGCAGAGATGGACGGATTTGGAACAGATACGCCCGTCATCATTTTGGCAGCAACAAATAGACCTGAAATACTTGATCAGGCGCTTTTGCGTCCGGGACGCTTTGACAGACAAGTTCTAGTTGACAAACCTGACTATGAGGGGCGCATTAAAATTTTAACGGTCCACGTTAAAGGCGTAAAAATGGATGAGGATGTTGATCTTAAAGAGGTTGCTCGTCTCACTGCTGGTTTGGCAGGCGCAGACTTGGCAAATATAATCAACGAAGCAGCACTTTTAGCAGGCAGAAAAAGCCAAAAAACAGTAACCCAAAAAGACCTTTACGAGTCGGTGGAGCGCGCTCCAAATCATTTCCGGCACCTGTTGAGATTTCACCTATAAACACCTCTTCAGCCGCACGTCC
>DAIDMU010000018.1 GCA_027448805.1 Sulfurimonas sp.
ATCATTTTTTTCTTGTTCTGTTATAAACATAGAGCAAGATAAATCATTTTTAAGTTTACTCGAAACTGCGCTTGCATCATAACCGAGCGACTCAAGTATCTCTAAAATACTTTTTGATTCAACCGCATTTTTTATCTCATACGAGTACTCATCTATAATAATGGTGTATTCGCTAGGGTGTGTAAATAGGTTGTGGTTCATTCCAAGCGTCTCTTGATAGGCGCCTACATTGAAAAAACCTAGAAAATACTCTTCCTCATCCAAATTTACATCGTGAAGATAGAGCGGTTTGTCAGGATTAAAACCTATCTCCCCGTCGCTGTCACACGTAATATCCCAAAGAGAAGCTGCTCGAAGAGGCGTCGTGTTAAGATGGTGCAACGGCATAACGGGGAAGTGCTGATTTAATCCCCAATAGTCAGGCAAACTCTGGAATATCGAAGCGTTTATAAGGTATCTCTCTTGCAATTTTACTTGTAGCTGAGCCAGCTCATCTGTGGGATTAGATGATTTTAGATAGAGTGCTCTTTTTATAATATTGTGAACCAAGATTTCTGCGTTTGAACGGTCTTGCAGGTCAATATATCCCAAATCAAATAGAGTTAAAACAGATTCCATATGGTCAAGAGCATCATGCAGGTACTCAATACAGTTTGTATTATTTAAGAGTTTGTTTAGCTCTATAAGCTCTTCGATAAGCGGCGGATTTACTTTTTTAAAGTTAAGCAGCTTCTCTTGGAAGTCCTGCGTAAAAAGTTCCAATACGGGAGTGATAAGTACGGCATGCGAAGCTACGATAAATCTCCCTGATTCCGTGAAAATATCAGGATGTGTAACATTTTTTGCATTCATAATCTCGCCAAGAAGGAAAACAACGCTGCTTGAAAACTCGTCAATAGAGTAGTTGCGAGAGTTAGAGTGGGTGTGCTGGTCGTATTCAACTGCCAAACCTCCACCTATGTTTATGCTGTTTAGTTTTGTTGCGCCCATTTTTTTAAGTTCTGCGTAGATATTTCCGGCTTCTCTTAGAGCTTTTTTAAGAGGAGCTATATCAGACATTTGAGAGCCGATATGAAAGTGAATCATGCTTAGATAATCCAGAAGATTCGCCTCTCTTAAAAGTGTAATTGCCTCAATAATCTCTGTTGACGTTAATCCAAATTTTGCATCCACGCCGCCGCTTTTTGCCCATATGCCGCTGCCGGCACTGTGAAGCCTTACCCTAATGCCGATATTTGGAACTTTTAAATTGCACTCTTTGGCAACATCTATAATAGTTTCTAGCTCCCCTAGGCCCTCAATGGTAATTGTGATGTTGTGTCCACTTTGAGCCGCTATAAAGCCGAGCGTAATCATCTCTTTGTCTTTAAAACCGTTTACGGTGATATTTGCTCCGCTTGGAGTTTTACTCATAGCTAAAATCAGCTCCGCTTTAGAACCGGCTTCTAAACCGTAATTAAACTGTGCGCCTTGAGATGTTACCGCTTCAATGGCATGCGGAAATTGATTTACTTTTAATGGAAAAACAGCGCTAAAAGCACCTTTATAATTATTTTGTTGTATAGCTTTGTCAAAATAACTGTAAAGAGTTCTTATCTGGCTCTTTATTAAGTGTGGAAACCTGAGTAAAATCGGTCCTCTGACATCGTTTGAGCGAATCTCTTCAACTATTTGAAGGAGTGACGGCATACATTTGTAATTTAATTTTATTTGACCATCTTCAATAATAAAGTTTTTATTTGACCAAATGTCGAGACCGAAATTTTTCATATCAATATCCTATACATGTAATTTTTGTTGAAAGTATTCATCTATGTCGAAATATATTTCGTCGTTTCTGTTTTTAAAGGTAAGTTTTGATTTATCAAGTTTGCTTATATGCTCTATGCCCATAACCGCCATCATCATCTTCATTCCCTTTAGCAGGTTGGCGTGATAACTTGCTATCTCATGACCTTTTTTGACAACTAGATATGAAGCTCTTTTTTTCTCATCCTGCGTTGCCATGCCGACCGGACAGACATGAGTGCCAAAACCAGAACACATGTGCGCACGAATACATCCGCCGCTCATCATGAAACCTCTGGCAATTCCAATGGCATCAGCTCCCATGCACATTGTGATTATCACATCATCTGGAGTTAAAATTTTACCGCTGGCTATAATTTTAACGTCATCACGGATATTGTACTTTTTGAGCATGCTGTCCAATATGTAGAGTGCATTATTTGTTGTTAATCCAACAGACTCCATAAGTTCAAGAGGTGCGGTTGCACTTCCGCCTTCTCCGCTGTCTATGGTAATAAAGTCAGGTGTGTTTTTACCACCGCTTTTTCTTGAAGCAATCTCTTTTACCATCTCTTCAACGGCATCAGAGTCAGAGACAACAATCTTAAAGCCGACAGGCTTCTTTGATAAATTTTGCAATTTTTCAACAAAATCAAGCAGATGAGAGGTTGTGTCTGCATAAGGAAAACGGTTTGGAGAAAAAACATCTTTACCTTCTGGAACTCCTCTATAATAAGCAATATCAGCCGTAACCTTGCTTCCTGCCAACTTGCCGCCTGTCTGTTTTGCGCCTTGGGCAATTTTTATCTCGGTCATACGGCAGAATTTCATTACTTTTTGATATTTTAACTCATCAAATTTGCCATCTGCATCTCTAACGCCGTAGAGTCCGGAGCCCATTTGAAAAACTATATTTGGTATATCGCTTGGAATCTCTTTTGGAAAAGCTTCAAGCGGCGCATCCCAGTTTACTCTAAAAAGTACATTTGTCGCTTTGTCGTAAATGTATGTGTTTTGCGTTTTATGATGAAGTAAAATAGTTCTATACCACTTTGTTGCGATAGCTTTGTTAAAGAAAAAATCACCTATTTTGAAAACAGATTCTGCAAGCGGCGTACTTTTTATAATCTCAAGATAATCGCAGCTGTTTAAATCGGGCTTATGAGTATATAAATGATTTGAAGTCAAAGAACCTTCACCTGTGTTTATCGTAAGTGACGATTCGACTCCGGCCAGAGCAAATGCACGGATAGCCTCTGGGCTTAGTGCTCCATCACTCATCGCAGAGCGGATAATAGGTGTGTGTGAAACAAAAGGTATCTCTCTGTTTTTTCCGAATGTTACGCTCATATCTTTACTTACTTCGTTGTCATTTAAAACATTGGAAACGTGTTTAACTATAAAGCTAGAACCTGAAATTGGCTGCGAAACAGAGAAGGATTTGTAATTTGGGACATCTTTAGCGGCTTTGTAAACCCAATCAACCTTGTCTTTAGAGTCATAAAAAGTCTCCTCGCCGAAATATTGTCTAAATGGCTCTCTTAATGCCTCAAAAAAATATCTAAATCTTCCGATTATTGGATAATTAATCAGCAGAGCATGATTTCTTTGAACATACTTATCGTGGATATATAGCATGACCAAGCCAACTAAGCCAATTAGGACAAAAAACTCTATAAATTGAGCAAAAAGTTCCCAGATGCTATGAATAAACTCCATCAAAATTCCTCAATCTTGAGAATTGCTTCTGTTTTGCCTTCCAAATCTTTTACCCATATTGTGCCGTTATTTAGCTCATCTTCGCCGATTACGCAGCAAAATTTTGCATTAATTTTGTCTGCGGCTTTGAGATGATTTTTTAGATTTTTAGCTTTGTAATCCACAACTGCCTTATCTGTTTTTCTCTTTTTTTGCGCTATCTTTACGGCTATATCAACGGCTTTATCATCCATCGCCCCGATATAGTAGCCATCTCTTTTAATCTCTGGCATAACTATCAGCTCCATAAGCCTCTCAATTCCCATTGCAAAACCTACAGCCGGAGTAGGGCGGCCATCTAAAAACTCCACAAGTCTGTCATAGCGTCCGCCGCCTGCTATTGCACTCTGGCTTCCTATGTTGTCGCTTACAAACTCAAATGCAGTTTTAGAGTAGTAGTCAAGACCGCGAACAAGATTTGTATTTACTTCATATAAAATAGCGTTATTTTCTAAAATCTTCTTAAGTGTGGCAAAATCATCATTGCATCCAGAGCATAAGTTGTGTATGAGTTTTGGAGCGCCGACGTAAAGTTCTTGACAAGCGCCATTTTTGCAATCAAGGACTCTGATTGGGTTTGTTTCAACTCTGCGGATACAATCCTCGCAGATGCCGTCTTTGCACTCCTGTACAAACTTTACCAGCTTTTCGCGGTAGGAAGGCATACAGCTGTTGTCACCGAGTGAGTTTATTTGAAGTCTATATCCTATGCCGAGCTCTTTTAAAATATCACTGACCATCATAATCATAGCCGCGTCTTCATAGACGCTATCAACCCCGAAGCTCTCGACTCCGAACTGATGAAACTGCCTTAGTCTTCCTTTTTGGGGTCTCTCATATCTAAACATTGCGCCGTGGTAGAAAAATCTGTGAATTCCGCCTGCGCGGTCAAGTTTTTTTTGTATAAATGCGCGGACCACCCCTGCGGTCCCCTCTGGGCGAAGACAGACATCGTTTTCGCCTTTGTCGATAAACTGATACATCTCTTTGCCGACAATATCGCTTGATTCGCCTACTGAGCGTTTAAAAAGTGCTGTTTCTTCAAGCAGAGGTGTTTGAATAAAGTGAAAACCATACCTTTGAGCAACCATTGTAGCGGTGCTTATAAAGTAAGTGAATCTCTCGTAATCTTCACTTAAAATATCATTCATTCCTCTTAGTGAACTAATCATCAGCTTCCTCGAATATATCTTTTATTTTTTATGAAAGGATACCATTTTTTGCTTATATTTGATTTACTATAGTGTTGTTTTTAAAAAAATATAAGTAAAGGAGTAGAATTTATTTTTTACATTGAATTAAATAATAAAGTCTTATACTTAGTGTGTAGTAAATTTAAATAAGCGAGGATAATAAGATGATAGAGTTAAGAAAATTGCCTTTTGGTGAAAATGCACTTGAGCCTTTTATCTCTGCGGAGACACTGCAGTACCATTACGGCAAGCACCATGCAGGCTACGTAAATAAGCTAAATGAATTGATTAAAGGGACTGAATTTGATAACATGTCTCTCTCTTCAATCATTCGTGATTCGGACGGGGCTGTTTTTAATAATTCTGCACAGGTGTTTAACCACACGTTTTATTGGAACAGTCTTAGCGGTACAAAATCAGCTCCAAGCGGTAAACTGCTGTTAAAGATAAATCATGATTTTGGTTCCGTTGATGCGCTGAAAAAAGAGTTTATTGAGGCAGGTGTTACACTTTTTGGATCAGGCTGGGTATGGTTAGTAAGAGAGCCAAAAGGCAGATTGAAAGTTATAAAAACAGAGAATGCCAAAACACCGCTTAGTTCTCACTATGTGCCGTTGCTTGTATGTGATGTTTGGGAACATGCGTATTACATCGATTATAGAAATATGCGTATAAAATATTTAGATGAGTTCTGGAACCATATTAATTGGGAATTTGCGCTCAGGGCGTATGGTAAAACGGACAACTCTGTTTTTATCGGAACTGAACCTTGCAATGATATACATGACCCGTTTTGTAAAATTTTTGATGAACTTCAGAGTATAGACAGGGTGACAAGCTAGGCTTTTTGGATTAATACCAGTAGAGAGGATAGTGTCTTTTAGTATTGTTTGACATATTGTTTACAATCAGGGCTACTATAAGCATCATAACTGCTCCCAAAGCTATCGGTGTTAACGGATAAATCCAGCCAAGAGATTGGATATGCTCGCTGCCAATAACGTAGATAAGAGCAGTGGCTCCGCCCGGAGGATGCATTGTAAGTGTTAGATGCATTGCCAAAACAGAGAGTGAAACACTAAGCGCGCATAATAGCTCTATATCTAGCATACCGCCAAAACTCTTAACTAAAAAAACTGAAATAAAAGCGGAGAGAACATGCCCGCCTATTAAATTCCTAGGCTGCGAAAAGGGCACTTCAGGCGCTCCGTAGATTAGGACTGCGGAAGCCCCAAAAGAGCCAAGAAGAAAGAAGCTGTCGTGCGTAGAAAATGAGCTGCTGAAAACCGACATCATATAGATGCCAATGAATGCGCCCACAACAGACCATAAAATCTTAGTCATCGACTTTCTTGCAGGTCTGACATCTTTTGATCTCATTCTTTGGAAGTATCTTCTTAATCGCATCTCTTCTCCCGCTGAAAAATATGTCGAATAATAAGTCTTTTTTAAAAAATATCTATTGACAAGTATCAATAATAACTGATATTGCTTAATATCTCTTTTGTTATTTCATCTATGCTTTTTTTTGCGTCAATGACTACAAGCTCTATATTTAGGAGTTTTGCGGCTCTAATTAGCGCTTCTTGGATTTTTAAAAGATACTCTTCGCCCCTTAGTTCAATGCCATCTAGTTTTTTTTGAGAAAGTCTAAAAGAGAGCTCCTCTTTTGTAAGAGAAAGTAAAAAAACTTTCTGCGGATAGATGCCGCCTGTTGCAAATCTGTTTAGGTGCAAGATGGCTGTTTCGCTGATTTCGCCCTGTACAAGTGCATAAGCAACACCGCTGACAACGCTTCTGTCGGAGATTATCATCTTATCTAGATTCGGTTCAACAACTTCTTTCATATGCTCTGCACGGTCGGCTAAAAAGAGCAAAAATTCAGCTTTTTTACTCTTTGTTTTTGCACTTAAAACTATCTCCCTTATCTCTTTTCCAGCTTCTGTTCCACCTGGTTCTTTTGTGATTATCGCATCTCTGAAATGTGCTCTTAGTTTTTCTATTTGCGTGCTTTTGCCCGCCGTATCAATTCCCTCTATCGCAATGTACATGATTTCATATTTCCTATAATTTTTTGAACCTCTTTTGGAACCAGATGTTCGGTTTTTGCATTAAATTTCAGAAGATTTCTGACAATGGATGAGCTTATAAACGCATGTTGGAGTTTTGGCATAAGATAAACAGTCTCGATTGTATCATCAAGGGAGTTATTTAGATACCCAAGTTGGAGTTCATACTCAAAATCGCTCACTGCACGCAGACCGCGGATTAAAACAGTGGCATTGTGTGTACGAGCTAGCTCAACCGTAAGATTGTCAAAGCCGACAACTACGACATTATCCAGACCGGCAACCGCTTCTTTTACCATATTTATTCGCTCATCCAGCGTAAACATCGGTTTTTTGTCATTTGATATTGCCACCGCTATAATCAACTTGTCAAAAAGCACCAAAGTTCTCTCTATGATGTCAAAATGTCCGTTTGTAATTGGATCAAACGTCCCAGGATAGATTGCTATTTTTTTCATTGTTCCCATCTTTTATAAAGGTTGTTTTCGATTCCGAGCAGGTCAAACCATTTGCCAATGACAAAATTTTCCATCTCATCCAATGTTTGTTGCTCTGAGTAGTAGGCCATAACCGGCGGAGCGATTATCACACCCAAAGTTGCCAACTTTTGCATATTTTCCAGTGCAATGGCAGAAAACGGCATCTCACGCGGTGCAAGAATAAGTTTTTTATGCTCTTTTATCATTACACCGGCACATCTTGTAACCAGATTGTCTGCGATTCCGCAAGCAATTTTTGCAAGAGTGTTCATGCTGCAAGGCGCAATTATCATCGCATCAACTCCAAACGAGCCGGAAGCTATGCTTGCAGATATGCTTTCATTTTCATGAATAGTTATATTCATCTCTTTGTCTAAAACAATCTCGGAATTTTTTGTCATTATAAAATGTTTATCAATCTCTTTTGGAAGCAGTTTGAGTATTTTTACGCCTAGATTTACCCCGCTTGCACCGCTGACGGCTACTACGATTTTACGATTTTTCACTCTATCTCCGCCGTGCCAGAGCCTGTAACTCTTGCTTTTAAAATTTTTCCACTGTTATTTTGAAGATTTATTATATCATTTACTTTACCATCTTGAAGAGCTTTTGCGCTAAAAGTTATAGCTATGCCGTCTTGGTACAAAATTACGTTAACCATAGAATCTCTTCGAATTACATCCAGCACTTCAATATCCCTTATCGTCAAGATCATATCTTTTGGTATATGTCGCTTTGCTTGAAGAGATTTGGTTTCTATATTTTGCAGCGGTTTGTCTCTGAAGCTGTCCAGCTGCACACTCTTTTTAATGCAGTTTAACAGTGAGAGATGTGTCTCTTTTTTGATTATATCTTTGCTTACATATACATCAACATTCGCAATTATGTAGTAGTCAAAAAAAACTTTTTTATTTTCTTTGCTCTTAATATTAATAGTTCCACTGCTTGATAAAAAATCGTTATTTCTAATATTTACAATATAGTTTTCAGGCAAAGATGTTAAATATCCCCTTGGTTTAATAAAAATGCTCTTTATATCTATGTTTTCATACTTTTTTTTATAATAATCTTTTATTTCTTGCTCAATGTAAGATGTGTCAATAGGACTTTTTAAAATAAAGTTTATGTAATTACTCTTGGCGCTGTAATTTTTATATCCGTGTTTCTCAAGCAGTTTTATAAAATCTTTTGCTTTTATTTTTTGCGAATATCTGCCATCCTCGATTGTTGCTATGTGAAAATCATTTTTAGAATCAGGAGCTATGCAAGCAAAGGTAACATTTTTTGTATCGACATAGTAGACCTCTTCAAGTGAGTTGTCGGCATACAGATTTAGCAAAATCAAAGATATAAGCACTGTTTTTAAAAACATAAATAGTAGTCCAAAAAGATATTTTTTTGTATTTTAGCATATTAAAGCAATGTGGAAGTGTGAGTATTTTTGAATATATGTGGTACCTGCGGGCGGACTCGAACCGCCACAACTTGCGTTAGCGGATTTTGAATCCGCCGTGTCTACCATTTCACCACGCAGGCTTAAAGAGTGAAATAATAGTGGTTTATAACTTAAAAGATTGTGAAATGAAAAGTAAATAACTTTTAGCCGATATTGTTGCATATGGAACTTATGTTGCTTAATATTATAAATATTTTGGTAACATCGTACAAAAGAGTGGAGGTGTACCGTGAGAATTACAAGTAACATGTATTATAAAAATATATATGGTGATGGTAATGCTCTGTTGAGCAAGAATCTTTTTGATGTAAACAAACAGATAGCGTCAGGTTTAAATATTCAGTATGCAAAAGATGATATAAGAACGTTCACTGAAACGATGAGACTTGACAATGAGATAGCAACCCTCGGGCAGGTGAAAAGAAGTGTTCAGAGTGCGTATAAAGTCTCAGATCAGACGGATGCTGTTCTTAATGAATTTGAAACATCTATGAGCAGAGCGAGAACACTTCTTTTAAATGCGGCAAATGGAACAAATAGCAATCTGTCACTTGATGCGATAGCTCAAGAGCTGCGTGGTTTAGAGGAGCACTTTAAAAGCTTGGCAAATACGTCTATTAACGGTCAGTATCTATTTTCGGGATCTGCTGTTGATGTAAAACCAATAGATTATGATGGAACATATTTGGGCAATGATGAAAAACTAAAAGCATTTACCGGTTCTAAAACTTCACAGCAATACAATATAAGCGGAGATGAACTGTTTCTTGGAGAGAAAAAGTTAGTCAAAAGAGAAGTTTCAACCAATGTTCTCCAAACAAATCTGTTGGCAAATTATCCCGCATTGCAAACCGCTACTGATAACACTAATGTTTCACTTAGCGGCAATAGTACAATTCGTGAAATGATGGGCGATACGGACAATGTAATCGATAATGTAAACTTTAAACACTTTTTTTACATACGTGGAACCAATAGCGGCGGTGACTCGTTCGAGCAGAAGATTAGTATGAGAGATGATGATAAAATTGATGATCTGTTAAGCCGAATTGGCAATTTGTATGGGAATACGCCTGAAGTTGACGTCGTAAATGTAAAGTTGGGCGGAAACGGGCAGATTATAGTTGAAGATAAAATTCAAGGTTCAAGCAAAATAGACTTTCATATGGTTGGTGCAACTGATTTTGTAAATGGCGGAACAGCGCTTGATGCAGCCAATGTTACAAATATAGATGATTTAGGGAGTGGAGAGGTAGATTTTGACAAAATTATGCTTGGAACCTCTACCGCTGTAAATCCTAATCTGCATGTAAAAGAGTTTATAAAGTCATCGTTAGTGCCTGCGGACGGCGTTGCTGTTACAAATGCTATCGAGGGTACCATTTATGACAGAACTGAATTTGCAAGAGATGGAGCAAAACTCTATTCCACTACGCCGCAAATTATAAAGGGGACTAATGCGTTTGCAACACCTGCTACTAAAATCTCCGAAGTGGCATCAGGCGCAACTTTAGATGGAAAATCTTTTACGCTGGAGGGGACTGACGTTAACGGTAATCCATACAGTGCGCAGATTGATTTTGCAACGGCAGGCTCAACCTTTACTATAGGCGGCAATACATATGATATTTTTAATGTAGAATCGCCAAGGGTAGCAGTTGCTGCCGATGAGATGACCTATAAACAATTAGCAGATGTTATAAATATGGTAGTAACAGGAAATCTTCCGGCTGCGGCTCCGGGCTCGTCTGCTCAGTATGACAGCGCTATTGCTACGGCGGATCTAAGGGGAAGAACATTTTTAAGTTATGACGGCAAAATTCAATTTGAAGAGATGAATATTGGCAATACTAACGCAAGAATCGCACTATATGACTCAAACAGCGGTGATTTTTCAACACCTCCGTCAGTTATCACATTTAATACCAATAATGCTATTACGGTGCGTGATCCAAAAACGGATTTTTTCAAAACACTAAATGAGGTAATTGTCGCAGTTGAAGATTATAAACTGTATCCTGATAGCAGTTCCGGAGATGTTAGAAGCGTAGGTATAGAAAATGCAATTTCCATGATGGATGATTTGCAAGATCATGTATTTAGAGCACACTCTCAGGTTGGCGCGCAAACAAATGCATTAAATACGTCATTGCAAAGAACAGAACTGCTGGAAATAAGCTCAATGAGCCTAAGATCTTCGGTTATTGATACCGACTTAGCTGAGGCCTCTTTGACCTTGGCAAAATTAAATAACAATTATCAGGCAATGCTCTCAACAGTCGGTAAAGTTTCTCAGTTAAGCTTAGTCAACTATCTGTGAAGATAGCCTTTATGGAACAGTTTTGGCTATAATTTCTTAATTGTTAAGAAAAAAGGAAGTTGTAGTTTGAGAGATACTCTGTTTATCATAGGTTTTGGTCTGCTAATCTATCTTGGGTTTGCAACAGTTTTTGGCGACACGGCTTTGATGGGGAGCTATGGCGCTGTTTTTGCAACGTACAATCATAAATATTTCGGCTATGTCTCATATGCATATATTTTTGCTTCTTTGATTCCTCTTTATTTATTTTATAAAAAGAGTACTCTAGATTTTAGAAATCTAGAGCTCAGCGTAGCTTCATTTTTAATTCTGTTTTCATTTTTATTGGCACAAGCGATAATTGTCGCCGGTGATTTTAGGGGAGAGATGGGCGCCGGTTTTGTGGATTTTTTATCTCCATTTATTGGTTTATTTGGACTTTGGACATTCTGGCTTATTATTACTTTGGTCTCTATGGTTATTATTTTTGACAGAAGTGCCCATGAAATGGTTGATATTTTATACAAAAATTTTAAAGAAATAACAGCTAGCAGCCCTGATTCCAACACAAAAAAAAATTCTAATATAAAAAACAGTATCGTTAATTTTGAAAATCTACATGTAGAAAAACAAAAAGAAAAAAAAGTTACACCTTCGTTATTTAAGTCAACAAATGATGCGCCGGAGAGCGAAATTGATAAACCTGCTTATCTTAGAAGAGAAGATGACTTTCCAAAAATAAATCAACATAATATTTTGGAGCTTGTTCACGATATAAAAGAGCAAAAGAATGCAATTGTAGTTGATGAGCTTGAAGAGAATGCAAAACTGCTTGCTTCAATAGAAAAAGGAGAGGTTGAAAAGCCTAAAAATTTCACTCTTCCGTCTGTTGAATTTTTACAAAAACCAAACAACAAAGCTCACAGTGTAGATGAGAGTGAACTGGATGGAAAGATAAAATTTTTAATAGAGAAGCTGGCTCATTTTAAAATTGAGGGAGATGTGGTAAGAACTTACGCCGGTCCTGTTGTCTCAACTTTTGAGTTTAAGCCTGCCGCAAATGTAAAAGTTTCAAGAATTTTAAATCTTCAAGATGATTTGGCAATGGCACTAAGCGCAGAGAGCATCCGTATTCAAGCTCCAATCCCCGGCAAAGATGTTGTAGGCATTGAGATACCAAATGCAGCTGTAGATACTATATACTTGAGAGATTTGCTAGACAGCAAGTTATTTAAAGAGTCATCTTCGCCTCTGACTATTGTTTTGGGCAAAGATATAGTCGGCAAGCCTTTTATAACTGATCTTAAAAAACTTCCGCATCTCTTAATCGCTGGAACAACAGGAAGCGGCAAGAGCGTTGGCATAAATGCAATGATACTCTCGCTACTGTACAAAAACTCGCCCGACCAGCTAAGACTTCTTATGATTGACCCAAAGATGCTTGAATTTTCAATTTATAATGACATTCCGCATCTCTTGACTCCTGTTATAACAAAGCCGAAACAGGCCATTGTTGCTCTAAATAATATGGTTTTTGAGATGGAGCGCAGATATGGGCTTATGAGTGAAAATAGAACAAAAAATATAGAAAACTATAATGAAAAGGTTAAAAAAGAGGGTGGCGAGCATCTGCCTTACATCGTTGTGATTATAGATGAGCTTGCCGATTTGATGATGACAAGCGGAAAAGATGTTGAACACTCCATCGCAAGACTTGCTCAAATGGCAAGAGCTTCTGGAATACATCTTGTAGTAGCTACGCAGAGACCCTCCGTTGATGTTGTTACAGGACTTATTAAAGCTAATCTGCCTTCTCGTATATCATACAGAGTAGGGCAAAGGGTTGATAGTAAAATTATCTTGGACCAGCAAGGTGCAGAGTCGCTTCTTGGCAAAGGCGATATGCTTTTTACGCCTCCAGGCTCAACCGGTTTGGTTCGTCTTCATGCGCCTTGGAGCACCGAAGAGGAGATAGAGAAGATAGTAAGCTTTATTAAGTCTCAAAGAGCACCTAATTATAATAAAAGTTTTTTACTTGAAGAAAACGAAAACAGCTACGCATCAAATGATACATATGAGGAGCTGGACCCACTTTTTGACGAGGCAAGAAATGTTATATTGACAGATAGAAAAACTTCAATTTCATATTTACAAAGAAAGCTTCAAATAGGTTACAACAAATCCGCAAGACTTATAGAACAGCTTGAAAATGAGGGAATTTTGTCGGCTCCAAACTCAAAAGGGATTCGTGATATCCTATAATGAGCAAGCCGCATTTTGTTTTTACCAACTATTCAAACTCTATCAGCGTACATGTTAAAAATCTGGAGCAGCTTACTGTTGCTCAGATACAGGATATAGAGGCTTTTGTCAGGGAAAGAAAAGGCATCTTTGATTTTAATTTATACACGTTTACAATCCAAAAAAGATTGGAATTTAATGAATTTCTTGCATTGATAGCAAACAGTTCTATTGATGCGGAATGCGAAGAGAAGAGTTTGAACGTACAGCAAAGAGAGAGAGTCGAGTTTGGAAAATATAAAGGGATGCTCTATTGTGATATTCCAGACTCATACTTAATATGGCTAAAAAGTAACTATATGGGTAAAGATAGAGATACAATAGAAACCGAGTTGAAATTTAGAGAGTTGTAGTGTTACAAAAATAAACATGTTTAAAACAAAATAGATAGCTTTTGTTTCGTATGGTAACATACTGTTTTTTGCGTTTCTTTATTTAGTTATAATCCAATTAAATTTTACATACAGGAATAATAATGGCATTTATAGAAGATTATAAAGCGCATACGCTAGAGAGAGAGGCACTTGGTGTTCCACCACTGCCTTTGAACGCTGAGCAGGCTGTTGCATTGGTTGAGATGATAAAAGCAGGTGAAGGCGACATGGCTCAAAATGTCGATCTTCTTACAAATCGCGTATCTCCTGGTGTTGACGATGCTGCATACGTAAAAGATGCATTTTTAAATGATGTTGCTTCTGAGAAAATTCGCGTAGCTGCAATTGCTCCTGAAAAAGCCGTTGCAATGATGGGCATGATGCTTGGCGGATACAATGTAAAACCAATGGTTGATGCGCTTACTTCTAAAAATGCTAAAGTTGTGGATGCTGCAAAAGAAGCCCTGAAGCATACACTTCTAGTATATGATGCGTTTAATGATGTAGAGGAGCTTCACAAAGCTGGTAATGCAGCAGCAACAGAAGTTATTAAATCATGGGCAAATGCTGAGTGGTTTACATCAAAACCTGCACTTAGTGAAAAAATGACACTAACTGTATATAAAGTTCCAGGTGAGACTAATACAGATGATCTTTCTCCTGCTTCTGAAGCGTTTACACGTTCAGATATTCCACTGCACGCTAACTCTATGCTTCAGTCGAAAATGGAAAATCCAATAGCTACTATTGCTAAATTGAAAGAAGCTGGTCATCCTATCGCATACGTTGGTGATGTTGTTGGCACAGGTTCAAGCCGTAAATCTGGTGTTAACTCTGTTCAGTGGCACATGGGTGAAGATATCCCTGGTGTTCCAAACAAGCGTACCGGCGGTGTAGTAATCGGTGGTATTATAGCTCCGATCTTCTTTGCAACATGTGAAGATTCAGGCGCATTACCATTAGAGATGGATGTTACTGCGATGGAGACAGGAGATGTTGTGACTATTTACCCGTACAAAGGTGAAGCTCACAAAGATGGTAAGTGCATTGCTACATTCAAACTAAATCCTAACACAATCACTGACGAAGTACGCGCAGGCGGGCGTATACCGTTGATTATCGGTCGTGGTTTAACAGCTAAAGCGCGCGGTGTACTTGGTATGGGTGCTTCTGATGTGTTTATGACTGCTGAGCAGCCTGCTGATACAGGCAAGGGTTATACTCTGGCTCAGAAGATGGTAGGACGTGCTTGCGGGATGTCAGGAGTTCGCCCTGGCATGTATGTTGAGCCGGTAACTTCAACTGTAGGAAGCCAAGATACAACGGGTCCTATGACAAGAGACGAAGTTGTAGAGCTTGCTGCGCTTGGTTTTAGTGCTGATTTAGTTATGCAGTCTTTCTGCCACACTGCGGCTTACCCAAAGCCTTCAGATGTTTTAATGCACCATACATTGCCAGAGTTTATCTCTAAGCGTTCAGGTGTAGCTTTACGTCCAGGTGACGGTGTTATCCACTCTTGGTTAAACCGTTTGACTCTTCCAGATACAGTCGGTACTGGTGCAGACAGTCACACACGTTTTCCAATCGGCATATCTTTCCCTGGTGGTTCAGGTATCGTTGCATTTGCTGCTGTTACAGGTTCAATGCCTCTTACAATGCCTGAGTCTGTACTTGTACGTTTTAAAGGTGAGTTACAGCCGGGCATCACTCTTCGTGACCTTGTAAATGCGATTCCTTATTATGCAATCAAAGAAGGTCTTTTGACTGTTGAGAAAAAAGGTAAGAAGAATATTTTCAATGGTCGTATTTTAGAGATAGAAGGTCTTCCAGAGCTTAAAGCTGAACAGGCATTTGAATTGTCTGATGCATCTGCTGAGCGTTCTGCTGCTGCATGTACTGTATTGTTGAATAATACACCGGTAATCGAATATTTAAAATCAAACATTGCATTGATTGATGCTATGATTGCTGATGGTTACCAAGATGCACGTACGCTTCAGCGCCGTGCAGATAAGATGAAAGAGTGGATAGCTAACCCGTCATTAATGCAGCCAGATGCTGATGCGGAGTATGCAGCAGTAATCGAAATCAACCTTAATGAAGTTACAGAGCCAATTTTAGCATGTCCTAATGATCCTGATAATGTTAAGCTTTTAAGTGAAGTTGCCGGTGAAAAAATTGATGAAGTATTTTTAGGTAGTTGTATGACGAATATAGGACACTATCGTGCGGCTGGTGAAGTAATGCGTGGTGAAGGTAAAGTTGCAGTTGAAAAGTTCTGGATTGTTCCACCGACTCGTATGGATGAACAACAACTCATCAACGAAGGTTACTATGAAGTGTATGGTGCTATCGGTGCGCGGACAGAAGTTCCTGGATGTTCACTTTGTATGGGTAACCAGGCAAGTTCAAGAGAAGGTGCAACAGTTTTCTCAACTTCTACTCGTAACTTTGACAACCGCTTAGGTAAAGGTACTCAGGTTTATCTTGGCTCTGCTGAACTTGCGGCAGTATGTTCTAAACTAGGACGCATTCCAACTGTAGAAGAGTATATGAGCATAGTTCCAGAAAAACTTGCTGGTAAAACAGATAATGTTTACAAGTACTTAAATTTCAATGAAATTGCAAACTATAAGCTTGAAGCGCGTACTGTAGCTGAAGAGAAATACGGCGTTACCATTAAAGCCGTATAGTGTAAATAGAGCAGAAAAGATAAAAACACCTTTTCTGTAATATTAAAAACAGTGCAGAAATTTTTTCTGCACTGCCTCTAAACCTCACATATAATTGAGACCGCAATATATATTTTCTTTTCTTTTGCTAGAATGTTTAAAATTTAATAATTAGGCTGAGAAAAAATGCAAAAAATATATAAATTTGCCGTACTGATTCTGCTCTTAATTGGCGGAACACTCTTTTTGTTTAATAATTTTGTAACCAACTATAACGAACAGATAGAAAAAACAAAATATAAAATTGACGGTGTTGAGTTTGCACAAAAAATTCAAAAATTTATATTAAAATTACAAAAATTAAGAGGCTACAGCCAGTTTGATGAGGCGTCTATCAGTGAATCAAATTACAATAGTATAAAAAACAGCGTAGAGTTAATAAAAGCAGATGTCAGTAAAGATATACAAATTATTAAAAATTTCAGCACACTTTACCCAGGCCTTTATGATAGCGATTACAACTATATAATTAATGAGATTGAAGAGCTGCTGCAGGTTGCTAGCGGCGACAGAACTCTTTTTTATCAAAAATATACATACGTCATAGAACAGCTAAAAGAGAAGATGTATTATCTTGGGTTTAAATCCAAACTTCTGCTGGAGTCAGACAGCGACAAATATTTTTTAATAGAAATTATGCTCAAGCATCTGCCCAATCTCATAGAAACTACCGGCAAAATCAGAGCTAAAACAACAAAGGCTATTTTAGACAACTCAACCGACGCAGAGCTTAGATACTCAATCCAAAACGATTGCCTGCACTGTGAGGAGTATGCAAATCAGATACTAAAAACAATAAACGAAATACATGACAATGTTGAGAAGACAAGATTGTTATCTCTGCTTGAGGACGTTAACAGTGAAGCAAAAAAGATGCAGGAATATGTTAAAAAAACTGTTCTTTCTACTGAAATCGATATTGATGCGCTGGAGTTTTTTACAATATCTACGAATGCTATTGATAAGATGTTTACACTCTACAGTACTAATGCGGAGTTTTTAAATCAAAAATTAAACAAAAAATTAGATGAATTAAAAAAGGCTAAACTATATGGAATAGTTATAGGCGCATTTGTTGTTCTGTTTATATTTTTGACTATTTTCTCGATGGTAAGAAGCTATATACTTTATACACGCAGTGAAAAAAAGATAAAAAATAATCTGACATCAATTATAAAACTAAAAAATGATTTGGAAAAATGTAAAACAATTGAGGAGATATCATCATCTTCGCTCTACTTTTTCGCCAATAAATTCAACATTGTTCAAGGGGCGATATATCTCTTTAACGAGGAGAACAACAAGCTCTATCTTGCATCTTCGTACGCTACAAATGAGATGAAGCCCATTGTTGAGCTTGGAGAGGGTTTGATTGGCGAGGTTGCTGTTCAGAGAAAGTATATCTATACGCATATAAGTGATGAGAAGCAAAACTACTTTAATATAGAATCAATAACTGTACGGCCGTCAAACATATGCACAATTCCGCTTATAAGCTATGATAAGCTTTTTGGCATACTGCAGCTTGGATTTATCAGAAAAAATGAGATTGTGCATAATGAAGATTTTCAATATTTCATAGATATGATTATCGGTTTCTTGCGTGATGCAAAATATCTAGATACCAATAAAAAATATATAGAGTTGATAGACAAGTACGTAATTACATCAAAAACAAATACAAAAGGGATTATTACCGATGTGAGTGATGCCTTTACAAAAATTTCAGGCTATTCAAAAAAAGAGATTATAGGAAAATCACACTCAGTAGTTTCACACCCAGATACGCCAAAAGAGCTGTATAAAAATATGTGGGAGACTATACTTAGCGGAAAAATATTTAAAGGCGAGATAAAAAACCTAAACAAGAATGGCAAAGAGTACTGGGTAGATATTACCGTTACTCCGCAGGTTGACAGATATAGCAATATCTTGGGATTTTCAGCCATACTGCACGACATAACGGATAAGAAAAAAATAGAAGAGTATTCAATCACCGATGCTTTAACCGGGTTATACAACAGACGTTTTTTTGATTTAAATTTTACTAAAGAGCATAAAATTTCAAAGCGGGAAAATAAAAATCTTGTTTTACTGATTGTAGATATTGACTATTTTAAACAGTATAACGATTATTACGGGCATCAAAAGGGTGATGAAGTATTAAAAATAATATCCTCAGAGATGAAAGCATTTTTTAAACGGGCAAATGATTATGTTTATCGATTGGGCGGGGAGGAGTTTGCGATATCATTTTATTCAAACAACAATAAAATTGCGTTTGAGAGGGCAGATTCTATGCGCAAGAGTATAGAGGAGCTTAAGATTGAGCACAGTGCAAGCAGTATCTCAAAATATATCTCAATTTCAATAGGGCTCTCTTTTATCCCAAAAGAGTGCAATATGGAGATTGACGAGATATATAAAATAACTGATCAGGCGCTGTACAGAGCTAAAAACAGCGGACGAAACAGAGTTGAAATAGCAACTCTCAATCCCTGATAATATCGTAATCCAAAGGGAAGACAGGTTTGAAAACAGCTTCGTTGATGATTTGATTCTGTTTTTGATTTTTGAAAACTATTTTCACTCTGTTTTCAAACTCGTCCAAATATGAGATTGATTCTATCAGAGCGCCTTTTTTAACTATTGTAAAATTTGAATCTTTGTAGTGTGCCAAATATTTGTTTGTGTCAATTTTTTTAGCATTGCTAATCATTTTAAAAAAGTTAAAAGTTGATTCAATACTTCTTACAATTACCTGCTCTATCTCAGGTTCAACTATCGTAGCTTCAAAATTGTTTATAAAAACCTCTTTTTTAACAGGTTTGTAGTAGCTCCATCTTGCATTTTGCGGTTTTGAAGCAGTAACATGTCCGCTATAATTTATCGTTTTATTTTTTTCGTCTGTTACACTTTGCGTGAAGTCTGCCTCAAACGAAGTTATCTCTTCAAGCGACGCAAACAGCCCTATGTTTACTAACATAATTAAAAAAAAGTGTTTCACTTTTATCCTTTTTTTTGAAAATTATATCCAAGTGATTGTTTACATATTAAATAGTATTATTTTTTCTAAAAATCATTCTATAATTTATGCGAATTATTACTATATGTATGATAAAATAAAAACAATTTCAGTGGTAAGTGTATTTATAAAGTGCGCTTATCTATAATAAGGTTGCGGATGCTACAAGCATTAATGGGTAAGATTTTCGGTACTACGAACGATCGTGAATTAAAAAGATATATGGCTATTGTAAATAAAATAAATAATCTAGAGGGTAAATATCAGGCTCTAAATGACGATGAACTTAAAGCGGCATTTGCTGAACTTAAAGAGCGTGTTGCAGCAGGCAGAAGCAGTTTGAATGATGTTTTAACAGATTCGTTTGCAATAACAAGAGAAGCAAGCGTAAGAACTCTGAATATGAGACATTTTGATGTTCAGCTAATCGGTGGAATAGTTCTGCATGAGGGAAAAATTGCCGAGATGAAAACTGGTGAGGGTAAAACACTTGTAGCTACTCTGCCGATTGTTCTAAATGCAATCAGCGGCAGGGGTGTGCACCTTGTAACCGTCAATGACTACTTGGCTTCAAGAGACGGAAACGAGATGCGTCCTCTGTATGAATTTTTAGGATTTAGCGTAGGTGTTATTTTAGAAAATATGCATGATCCTATAGCTAAAAGAGAGGTTTACAGCGCTGATATAACTTATGGAACAAATAACGAGTTCGGATTTGATTACCTAAGAGACAACATGAGTTATTCTCGTGAGAATATGGTTCAGAGGGGTCATAATTTTGTTATTGTTGATGAAGTTGACAGTATATTAATCGATGAGGCCAGAACTCCGCTTATTATCTCAGGACCGACAAACAGAACGCTTAGAGATTTTAAAGATGCAAACAGTATTGCATTGCAATTGGTAAAAGATGAACATTTTAGCGTTGATGAAAAGGATAGAACTGTTCTTCTTACTGAAGACGGTATCACCAAGGCAGAAGAGCTTTTTAAAGTTGAAAATCTATACAGCCCTGAAAATGCCTCACTTTCACATATTCTTGACCAGGCTTTAAAGGCAAACTATCTTTTTGAAAAAGATGTTGATTACGTAGTAAACAACGGTGAAGTTGTAATTGTAGATGAGTTTACGGGACGCTTAAGCGAAGGCCGCCGTTTTTCTGAAGGTCTGCATCAGGCGCTTGAGGCAAAAGAGGGTGTTGACATAAAGGAAGAGTCACAGACATTGGCAGATATCACATTCCAAAACTATTTTAGAATGTATGATAAGTTGGCAGGTATGACCGGAACCGCTCAGACGGAAGCATCCGAATTTGCTCAGATATACTCTCTTGACGTTATCTCTATACCGACAAACATACCTATTAAAAGAAAAGATTTAAATGATTTAATCTATAAAACAGAGAAAGAGAAGTTTGAAGCAGTAATAAATACAATAAAAAAACTCTCAACAACAGGTCAGCCGGTTTTAATCGGAACGGCTTCTATTGAAAAATCAGAAATACTGCATGAAGTGCTTAAAAAAGAGAAGATTGCCCACACTGTGTTAAATGCTAAAAATCACGCGCAAGAAGGTGAGATTATTAAAAATGCCGGCGTAAAAGGCGCTGTGACTATTGCCACAAATATGGCCGGACGCGGTGTTGATATTAAAGTCAACGATGAAGTAAGAGACCTTGGCGGCTTATATATAGTGGGAACGGAAAGACATGAAAACCGCCGTATTGACAATCAGCTTCGCGGGCGAAGCGGGCGCCAAGGTGACCCTGGAACTACGCAATTCTATCTCTCTCTTGAAGACAATCTTCTTCGTATTTTTGGAAGCGACAAGATTAAAAGCATTATGGAGAGGCTCGGCGTTGAAGATGGCGAATATATTGAGTCTAAGATGGTTACCCGTGCAGTTGAAAAAGCTCAGAAAAAAGTTGAGAACATGCACTATGAGGGCAGAAAGCAGATTGTCGAGTATGACGATGTTGCAAATGAGCAGAGAAAAATTGTTTACAAATTTAGAAATCAGCTGCTTAACCCGGAGTACGATATTTCATCTAAAGTAAATGAGATTAGAGCTGAATATATTGAACATGTGCTAAATAATTCAGGCATTTTTAATGGCGGAGCAAAAGAGGACTTTAATTTAGAAAAAGTATTCAAGACGCTGCATGAAGAGATTAATCTTGAGCTAGATGCATCTGAGTTTTCTGCTTACGAGTATGAAGAGCTGTTAAGTGCCGTAATCGAAAATGTTAAAAAAGCTTACGATGCCAAAATGGGCGTACTGGATAACGGTATATGCAGTGAGATAGAGAGAGAGTTGTACCTAAAAGAGCTTGACAGCGCTTGGAGAGAGCACTTATACGCTATGGATAACATGAAGACAGGTATAAGACTTAGAGCATACAACCAAAAAGATCCATTGGTTGAGTACAAAAAAGAGAGTTTTAACCTATTTACAGAACTTGTTGGAGATATTAAGTTCAATACGATTAAAACGCTTCAAATAATTCAATTTAGAGTTCAAGACCCTGAAGAAGAGGCTAAAAGAATTGCTGAACAGCTCGATATTCAGAGAAAAATCAATGAAGCGGCAATCCAGTTTAATCTTTATAATAATGAAGAGAGCGATGCAGCCAAGAAGGTTTCAAGAAATGACCTTTGTCCATGCGGAAGCGGCAAAAAATATAAGCTTTGCTGCGGCAAAAGCGGTCCAAAAAAAGGTATTTTTGCTTCTTGAAAACATCAATTGTCCCATATTTAGTAAAAAGATTTTTGCGATTTGATAAAGAGCAGCCGTTTATATTCTTATCTGCATTGCTGGCGTTCTTGGGGATATCACTCGGCGTAATGGTTCTTTTAGTTGCCATGGCGCTTATGAACGGCTTTGACAACGAGTTTAGAAAAAAACTAACTATAATGAATTATCCATTAACAATACTTCCTAAATTTTATGGAGCTGTTGACGAAAACTTATTGTTGAGCCTTGAGTCAGAGTTTCCAAAACTAAATTTCAGTCCGTACGTTCAATCCGCTATTATGGCCAGAAGCGGCTCTAAGCTTGAGGGCGGATACATATTTGGCGTTGATTTTGAGAGTGAAGCAAAAGTAAACAGCGTTTTGGGCGAAGCGATACAAAAAAACGAGTTTGACAAGTTTGATGTATTGATAGGAAAGACACTAAGAGATGAGTTCGCTCTCTCTGAGGGCGATAAACTGATGTATATATTTACACATGTAGAGCCTGGCGGCATGTCTGTTACCCCAAAAATTAAAAGATTTAATGTAAAGGGTGTTTTTGATTCCGGTCTTTCAGCTTATGATAAAGCTTATAACTACACGACACTCTCATCGCTACAGACAATGCTGAATCTGCCAAGCAATCAATATAGCGGGATTCATATTTTTTCTTCTAACCCTCAGGTTGATATAGTTAAAATAAAAGAGTTTCTTCCCGAGAGTGTAGTTATAAAAGGGTGGTGGGAAGATAACGTAAACTTTTTTGCTGCCCTTGAGTTGGAAAAAGCATCTCTGTTTATAGTATTAATGCTGATAATTTTGATTGCGGCCATAAACATTATATCTTCACTTTTGATGACTGTCATGAATAGAAGAAGTGAAATAGCACTCCTTCTTTCTCTTGGAGCAACACCTGCAGAGATTAAAAAAGTTTTTTTATATCTTGGCATTGTTATAGGTACAAGCGGTATTTTGGCAGGTATTGTTCTTGGCATGAGCGGTTTGTGGGTGCTAAGCACATTTGATATAGTTCATTTGCCAAAAGATGTATATCCGACAGCATCGCTGCCTTTGGACTTAAGTGTTAAAGATTTTGTATTTATTGTTTTTGGAGCGTTTGTTATAGTTATAGTCTCATCTTTCTACCCTGCGAAAAAAGCAAGCGAAGTTGATATTTTAACTGTTCTAAGAAACGAGTAGAGCGGTTACTTATCCTCTTTGCTATTAAAGAGTTCAAAAGGGTACATAAGCGTTCTTTTAATTATGTTAAAGGGCGCTACCGCGATATCTTTGGCTATCTGCGTATTAACATCAGGATCATTCAGCGCACCGGTTACCGTCAATGTGGTAGAGATATTCTCTTTGCCCATTAAGATATGTCCAAGAAGCGGTATTTTTGAAAATGAACTGCCCAGGCTTGTTCTTAAATTCAAATCCAAATCTATTGTGTTTTTCTCAATGCTAGCTTCTCCAAGCCCTACAATCTCTATCTCTTTTGATTTTAGGTATATATCGCTTAGATGATATATCTCATCCTTAAATTTAAAATTAATATACGCATTTTTAGCTGCTATGCCATTTTTATTGTATCCAGGAAGAGAGAATGTAACCAATGATGGAACAGTGTTTACAAATGCGAGAACATTATTTAAAATTTTATAATCGAGGATGGTAGTCTCTTTTACATAAACCATGCCGTCATACTCCTTGATTAAGCCGTTGATATAGAACTCTAAAGAACCGCCTCTGAATTTAGAGAGGAAAAATAATTTTTCCATAAATTCATCATTAAAATTCTCTCCGTAAAGATAAAATTTACTATCTTTTAGATTGAAAATGGCTCTTCCTTGTTTGTGTGCAAGTTCGCCTGATAAAACCTCATTTGCATATTTAAAACTGATTGTGTCGGAGATTATATGTCTATTTTCGCTTAGATATATATAGCAGTTTTTTGTATCTATATAGACTTTTGTATCATCTTTATCTTCATCAGTGCTGTTTCTGTCGCTGTAAAAATTTGCAATCTCATCTACGTTTATTCCTATATCGTTCGCCGTGATTTTTATATCGTCTTTTATCTCTACGTCAACCGCATCATTAACTTTAAAATGTACATCTTTTGTTTTAGTATCAACTTCGCCATTTATAAAATAGCTCTCTACAGGGCTGTTTTTTGTGGCAAGAAATTTGTATTGATAGTCTGTGTTTAGGAAAAATTTTATATTTTTTTCATCTTTTCTTTTTTCTAACTCAAAACTGCCGTTTGTTAAGTTGTAATCACTTAGAACTTTTGAGTGCTTGGCTATTTTTTCAATAGAATTTATTTTAAATTGCCACTCATTGTCGCCAAGCATATACTTCAAATCGTACTCTTTGGAGCTTATGGATGTTTTGTTATTTTTATTTTGAACTAAGAGCTCTATATTTTTGTTATTTTTAAAGATTTCACCCACACTGCTGTCTGTAAACTCAATATTGTGAAGGTTTATAACTCCAAGAGAATTTTTCAGGTTATACTCTGAGCTGATTTTTGATTTTATAATATCTTGGTAATTCAACGCCAAGTCTGTTACTTTAATTAAATCAGGTGTAATATCTACTGTAATATTTTTAAGAAGCAGCTTGTTGTCATCTATGGTAAGTTTTATAGAATCTTTTGAAGAGATGGCCAGTTTATCATTCTCATAGGCAAGATTTAGTGTCGGTGTTGATTTAAACAACTCCATGCCCAGATAATCCAATTTCAATAAATTAATATTTAGATTTGCTTTTTGTGGTCTGAAAAATAAATTCCCAGAGAGAGCGGCTGATGCGAGTTCAGGAACTTCTACTTTGGTTGGAGGAATTTTGGCGGTAAGATTTTTTATGTCAAACGGTATCTTTGTCGCATCTACAACCAAAGTTTGTTCTTTATATTTCCATGTAGATTTATCTATTTTTAAATAGTCCTGCTCCTTTGCGATAACATATGCAGCCACTAGCGGTTTTTTGCCATTTACGAGCACTAAACTATGCTCTTTTGACTCTATATTGTCGAATCTAAAAGTAAGTTTTCCGCTTGATTCTTTTGCTTGAAAATCCAAATCTACATGTGAAGCGGCAATATCTCCATATTTTGCAACCATGTTTTCTACTTTGACATTAGAGTTGTTAATAAAAATATGTGCGTCAAATATCTCTATATCAAGGTCTAAATAGTTTATTTGAGCCTCTTTTGCGTAAAAATCACCGATAGCTTCCACGTCTGCGCTGATTAAATTTATATCTAGTTTTAGGTTTGCATCCAGTGAGCCTTTTGTCTGAATAAAAGGAAGCTCTATTCCATATCTGTTAAGAAGATGCAATAAATCCTTATTTGCTTGACCTTGGAAGAGAAGGTAAAGAGTTAAAAGCTCTTCTTGTTTTGAAAAATCAATCTTCAGCCAGCTTTTGTCAAGAAAAAAATTATATGAGTAGGCATCCTGCGGCCTTATATACAGCACACCATCTTTAAATTCCAAATCGGTGCTTTTGGTACGAACAGAGTCAACTTTTTCATCATAAACGTAAGTTAAGTCATTTGCTACCGCTTTTACATGCAGATTTAAATATGCTTTATCAAGCTCTTTGTATTCAAGCCAGCCATACAGTGTATTTAGCGACAGACTAGACATATCTATGGCATCATATATCCAATACTTAACTCTTGGATCAACGTTAAACAGATCTACAATTTGTCTTGTCTCTTTTATGCTTTCCTTGGACTCTACCGTATATAATAATTTTTCTTTATCGCTATGTGCGTATAAATTGAGTTTTGTATCGCTTCCTATTCGTATTTCCAGGGCAGTTGTCAACTCTAGTTTCTCTTTTACACTAAAGACAATGTCTCCGTCAATCTCAGTATTTTTGTCTGTAATTGTAAATTTATCGATACTCAGGTGAAACAGACCATCTTTTGATAACAGTGAACCGTTTAAAATAAAATCCGGCGAAGATATATCTACAAACCCTTTTTCATTCTCAACATATTTAAAAGCGCCCGTGATGCTGTTAAAAGATATTTTTTCAATAATTATCTCTCTAAACCAGCGTGAATATGTAAGGTTATTGTTGATTTTTTTTATAATTTTTTCATAATCTTCACTTGAGTAGCTGCTGTTTTTTTCTTCCGCAATATCAATCTCTTTGATAAATAGGCTTATTTTTTCGTCCCATTTAATGTATAATTTCTTAACTTTAATGTGTTGGAGAGATATGTCCTCTATATATATTCCATTTTTTAAAAATATGAATGTAGTAAATAGTATTAAAAATATAAATGAAAGAACGCTGACTGCTATAAAGTGGATTTTTGAAATTGTATTAATAATTGTATTGTCGTTCATCTATTACCTAAATCAGCCTGTAAATTCCCCTAAAGTAATATACATTCCTGAAGGTTCTATAAGCAAGATTATAACACAAATGCATAATAAAAATTACAATGTAAGCAAACTCGATGCGTTATTGCTTAGAATAATCGGTTCCCCGCAGAGCGGGTGGATAAATATAGGATCAACACTAAATAGCAGAGGTGATTTTCTATATAAACTTACAACCGCAAAGGCGGCACTGCAAAACATAACTCTTATTCCTGGAGAGACTACATACATTTTTTTTGATCAATTGGCGGAGCAGCTTAAGCTAGATAGAAATATCTTGCAGAAAGAGTATGAGTTGCAGTCAAACTGGGAAGAGGGGGCATTTGTTCCAAATACGTATAGATTGCCAATCGGTATAACAGAGAAGGTTCTGATTAAAATTTTATTAAATGAATCTCTCTCTCAAATGCAAAGTGTATCGGAAAAAATATTTGGAACATACAATGAGAAAAGATGGTTTCATTTTGTAACAGTTGCATCTATTATACAAAAGGAATCTGCATCTATAAGTGAGATGCCGCTGGTAAGTTCTGTTATACAAAACAGAATCAAAAAAGGGATGAAACTGCAGATGGACGGAACTTTAAATTATGGAAAATATTCACATATAAAAGTTACTCCAAACAGGATAAAAGAGGATAAGTCAACATACAACACATACCTGTACAGCGGGATTCCACCGGCTCCAGTCTGTAATGTAAGTTTTGACGCAATAAAGGCTGCGATTTTTCCTGCGCAGAGCAATCATCTCTATTTTATGAAATCAAAGAATGGAAAGCATGATTTTACTTGTAACTATTCTACACATTTAAGCAATATAAAGCGTGCTACCAAATGAAACATATATAAAATAAAAGTGAATAGTTGGGTAATGTAATCGTATATTGTTTAATCTTAGTGGTAATATACATTTTATAAGTTTTTGCTTTAAATGTTACCTTATTGCAAAAATATAAAATATTAAACCAAGGACAAAAAGATGTCAAAAATTATCTGGTCAAAAATAGATGAAGCACCAGCTTTAGCAACTTATTCACTTTTACCAATCGTAAAAGCTTTTGTAAAGGATGCGGGCGTAGATGTAGAGTTGAGTGATATTTCACTCTCAGGAAGAGTTATTGCTACATTTTCTAGTGTATTAAAACCAGAGCAAAAGCAAATAGATGCTCTTGGCGCGCTTGGTGAATTAGTTCAGCAGCCAGATTGTAACATCATAAAACTGCCAAATATTTCGGCTTCAATCCCGCAGCTAAAAGAGTGTATAGCTGAACTTCAGGCACAAGGGTATGCTTTGCCGGAATATCCGGAAGATGCTAAAACTGATGAAGAAAAGGCTATAAAAGAGAAGTATTCTACTTGTCTTGGAAGTGCTGTAAATCCGGTTCTTCGTGAAGGAAACTCTGATAGACGCGCTGCAATAGCCGTTAAAAACTTTGCAAAGAAAAACCCTCATAAATTAAGAGCATTCTCTGAAAATTCAAAAGCATATGTAGCTCATATGACAAACAATGATTTTTATGAAAATGAGCAGTCAGTTATAAAGTCTGGCAACGGAACTGTTACTATCAACCTAAACGGAAAATGCTTAAAAGATATTAAAGCGGTTGACGGTGAGATTTTAGACGGTACTTTTATGTCTGCAAAAGCGTTAAGAGCTTTCTACCAAGAGACATTAAACGATGCAAAAGCTAAAGACGTACTATGGTCACTGCACCTAAAAGCAACTATGATGAAAATCTCTGACCCTATTATGTTTGGTCATGCTGTTGAAGTGTTCTTCAAAGATGTGTTTGCTAAGTATGCAGATGAGTTTAAATCTCTTGGTATAAGCCCAAATATGGGTCTTGGAGACTTATATAAAAAGCTTGAAAAATCATCTAAAAAAGCTGAAATTGAAGCAGCTATCATGGCTACTTACAAAACTCAGCCAAACATGGCAATGGTTGACTCCGACAAAGGTATCACAAATCTTCACGCTTCAAATGACATCATCATCGATGCTTCTATGCCTGTTGTTGTACGTGACGGCGGAAAAATGTGGAATGCAGAAGGCAAAGTTCAAGAGTGTGTTTCTGTAATCCCTGATAGAACATATGCAACTTTTTATAAAGAGATAGTTGATGACTGTGTTGAAAACGGACAGTTTGACGTAACTACTATGGGTAATGTTGCAAACGTTGGTCTAATGGCACAGAAAGCTGAAGAGTACGGCTCTCACCCGACTACTTTTGAAATCTCTGAAGATGGCGTTGTTGAAGTAAAAGATGAAAACGGCAAAGTGTTAATGAGCCATAATGTTGAAAAAGGCGATATCTGGAGAATGAGCAGAACAAAAGATGCTGCTATTAAAGACTGGATAAGACTTTCTCACGAGAGAGGTGTTCTAACTGGGAATCCGGTTATCTTCTGGCTAGATTCATTCAGACCGCATGACGCAAACCTAATCAAAAAATTGATGACTAGTTTACCGGCATATTTAGCTAAAACTCCAATCGAGTATGAAATTTTAGCTCCAAAACAAGCTATGAGATACTCTTTAAGAAGAGTTAGAGCAGGTCTTGACACAATCAGTGCGACAGGAAATGTTTTAAGAGATTACTTAACAGACCTTTTCCCGATTTTGGAACTTGGAACATCTGCAAAAATGCTTTCAATCGTGCCTCTTCTTTCAGGCGGTGGTGTATTTGAAACTGGCGCAGGCGGATCAGCTCCAAAGCACGTTGAACAGTTTATTAAAGAGGGGCATTTAAGATGGGATTCTCTCGGTGAGTTTTTAGCACTTGCTGAATCACTTAGATTTATAGCTCAGAAAAATAACTCAAAAGAGCTAGAGGCTATTACAGAAGCTCTTGACGTTGCAAATGCCGGCTATTTAGATAACAACAAAGCACCGGGAAGAAGTGTTGGAGAGCCAGACAATAAAGCTTCTCACTTTTTTGTTGCTCAATATTGGGCAGATGCACTGGCAAAACAGACAAAAGCTCCGTCAATTGCGGCTAAGTTTGCTCCTGTAGCAAAAGCACTTAAGGATAATGAAGCTAAAATTATGGATGAATTAATGGCAGTTGAGGGTAAAGCTCAAGACATCGGCGGTTACTACCACCCGAATGATGCAAAAACCGAAGCTGCAATGAGACCATCTAAAACTTTAAATGCTATCGTAGACAGCATCTAGTTATATATTTAAAGAGGAGTTTTTCTCCTCTTTTTTCTTTTTATATGAAACTGTCAAGTTTTATACAAAAGGCAAAAATGTCTTTAAATATAATGTTTTATTTCAAGGAGCGTGTATGAATCAAGGAAAAAGAGTAGGGATAATTGGCGCTGGAAATGTTGGTGCAACAGTGGCATATTCTCTAGCGATGCTTGGTTCTTGCCATGAGATAATTCTTCGCGATAACAAGATTGATGTTGCCAAGGGCAAAGCGCTTGATATGAGCCAAGCTGCCGCTGCTGTCAGAAGCCATACTATTGTCAGTGTTGCTGAAGAAATGTCAGAATTAACTAATTGTGATGTTGTTGTGGTAACAGCCGGCAGCCCAAGATTGCCTGGAATGAGCCGCGATGATTTGCTTATGATTAATGCAAATATAACTAAAGAAGTTATAGAAGGCATTGCAAAGTACTCTCCTGATTCAATTATAATTATGGTCTCAAATCCGTTAGATGCCATGACATATGTGGCACTCAGAGAGAGTGGTTTTGAGAGAAGCCGTGTTATTGGTATGGCTGGAATTTTAGACAGCTCAAGGATGGCTAGTTTCATTCAGGAAAAACTTGGTTACGGTGCGGGTCAAATTCGTGCTTCAGTTATGGGCGGTCATGGCGATGACATGGTTCCGCTGCCTCGTTACTCTACCGTAGCAGGTGTTCCTATTACCGATATTTTAACTGCTCATGAAATTGATGAAATTGTTATGCGCACTCGCAATGGCGGGGCGGAGATTGTTGGTCATCTTAAAACAGGCTCTGCATACTATGCACCCGCAAGATCTACAACCATAATGGTTGAAGCAATTTTAAAAGATACAAAACAGATTCATCCATGTGCAGTTTTTCTAGAAGGCGAGTATGGACACTCTGACGTAGTTTCAGGCGTGCCTGTTATGCTTGGGGCAAATGGAGCTGAAAAAATTATAGAGGTAACTTTAGATGACACAGAAAAAGAGATGTTTAAAAACTCGTGTGAATCTGTTAGAACGCTGATTGACACATTAAATAAAAAAAAATTTTTTAACAAAGGAGAGTAAATTGAATACGCGAATAGAAAAAGACACAATGGGTGAGATTGCAGTACCGATAGATGCTTATTGGGCTGCTCAAACTCAAAGATCAATCGAGAATTTTGCCATTGGTGAAGAAAAAATGCCTTATGAAATCACGAGAGCATTTTCATATCTTAAAAAAGCAGTGGCTATTGTAAATAAGGATTTAGGCAAACTAGATGCCAAAAAAGCAGATGCTATAGCGCAGGCTTGTGATGACATGTTATCTGGGAAACTTGATGGAGAGTATCCTCTTGTTGTTTGGCAAACAGGCTCAGGCACACAGTCAAATATGAACAATAATGAAGTTCTTGCTTCTCGCGCGACCGAAATTTTAGGCGGTGATTTTAGAAAAGAGAAACTTATTCATCCAAATGATGATGTAAACAAATCTCAAAGCTCAAATGACACATATCCGACAGCTCTGCATGTTGCTTCTGTTATTGCAGTTGAGGCTCGTGTTTTGCCTGCTATTGCAAAGTTAAAAGCAACGTTAATTGAAAAATCAGCTAAGTTTGAATCTATTGTAAAAATAGGCCGTACACATCTTCAAGATGCAACGCCTCTAACGCTTGGTCAAGAGATTAGCGGCTGGGTGGAGATGTTAAATAAGTGTGAGAAAATGATTAAAGATTCTCTTGAACCTGTTCGTGAGTTAGCACTTGGCGGTACTGCTGTTGGAACAGGTCTTAACGCTCATCCTGAACTTGGAGAGAGGGTTGCTAAAAAACTTTCCGAACTTACAGGACACAATTTTATAACTGCACCGAATAAATTTCATGCGCTAACGTCACATGACGCTTTAGTCTTCTCTCACGGTGCTCTAAAGGCACTATCTGCAGATATGATGAAGATTGCAAATGATGTTCGCTGGTTGGCATCAGGTCCTAGATGCGGAATAGGGGAGATAACAATTCCTGAAAATGAGCCGGGTTCTTCAATTATGCCTGGAAAAGTAAATCCTACACAAAGCGAAGCTGTAACAATGGTTACATGTCAGGTGTTTGGTAATGATGTAGCTATTTCAATGGGCGCTTCGCAAGGAAACTTTCAACTAAATGTATTTAAGCCGGTAATCGCATATAACTTTTTACAATCATGCCGTTTGCTTGCCGACTCGATTATATCGTTTAATGACCACTGTGCTGTCGGAATAGAGCCTGTAGTTGATAAAATAGATTACTATTTACAAAATTCACTTATGCTTGTTACTGCGCTTAACCCTTACATCGGTTATGAAAATGCGGCAAAAATAGCTAAAACAGCACATAAAAACAATTCAACTCTCAAAGCAACTGCTATTGAGCTAGGGCTTTTAACTGCTGAAGAGTTCGACAGATACGTAATACCAGAAGATATGATATCGCCAAAAGCGTAAATTTAAAAAAGGAAAATTGAATGAATATACATGAATATCAAGCAAAGCAAATTTTTGCTAAGTATGGTGTGCCTACACCTAAGGGTTTAATGGCTGAGAGCGTAAAGCAAGCGGTTGAAAATGCAAAGATTTTAGGCGGACCTATTTGGGTTGTAAAAGCTCAGATACATGCCGGAGGTCGCGGACTTGGCGGAGGGGTTAAGCTTGCTCGTTCAATAGAAGAGGTAGAAAAACTTTCTAATGAAATTCTTGGTATGACTTTGGTTACCCATCAAACTGGACCTGAGGGTAAACTTGTTCAAAAGCT
>DAIDMU010000019.1 GCA_027448805.1 Sulfurimonas sp.
ACTGCTTTGCCGATTCCACGTTGATCAGCTGTAATATCATCACGGTGTGCTGGGCTCTCACCTATTGCATCCCATGTAATACATCCCTCAGTAGGACATGCAGTAGCACATGCCGGCTCATCATGATGACCAACACACTCTACACATTTGTTCCCATATACATAATAAATTTCTTCACCCGTCGGGTTATCATCTTCATCTACGATTGCCTCAACTGGACACTCATCTATACAAGCGCCGCAGTTAATACATGTATCGCCAATAATTACTGCCATAGGATTCTCCTGTTTTTAATATTTCGGAGTAAGTTTAACCAAAGATTTTTAAATAAAGCTAAAAAATCTTCTCTAAAGATGTAACATATTGCATTTGTTACGTTTTTTGTGTAAAAAAATAACTTTTATAAATTGCATTGATAATAATTATTAAAGTCCTAAGTACTTTTTAATATCATCTACCCTGTCTATTCTTTCCCAGGTAAAGTCACAATCTTCTCTTCCAAAGTGCCCGTAAGCCGCCGTTTTTCTATAAATTGGACGAAGCAGGTCTAAAGATTTTATAATTCCTTTTGGAGATAAATCAAAGAGCTCTTTAACGCACTTTTCTATCCTCTCTTCGCTTACTTTGCCTGTTTCGTGAGTATTTACCATTATAGAAGTCGGCTGAACTATGCCTATTGCATATGAAACCTGTATGGTTACCTTATCACACGCACCTGAGGCAACTAAATTTTTTGCAACGTGTCTCGCTGCATAAGCAGCACTTCTGTCAACTTTGGTCGGGTCTTTTCCTGAAAATGCACCGCCGCCGTGAGGACAGCTTCCGCCGTATGTATCGACTATTATTTTTCGCCCTGTCAACCCTGCATCGCCTTGAGGACCGCCTATTACAAATTTTCCGGTCGGATTTATATGAAAGATAGTGCTTTCATTCATCATTTCAGCCGGAATAACATCTCTAATCACTTCTCTAATTACATCCTCGCGAATCTTCTCTTGAGAAACATCCGGAGCGTGCTGAGTTGAAACAACTACGGTATCAACAAAGACAGGTTTATCGCCTACGTATTTGATACTGATTTGCGCTTTGCCGTCAGGACGAAGATATGGGATAATTCCCTCTTTGCGAACTTCGGCTAATCTTTTTGTCAGGCGATGAGCCAAATATATCGGAAGAGGCATAAGAACGTCAGTTTCACGGCAAGCATACCCGAACATCAAACCTTGGTCTCCAGCGCCTATCTCGCCACCTGCTTGGCTCACACCCTGATTAATATCAGGCGATTGCTCTCCCACAGCATTCAAAACTGCGGCGGAGCGGTAGTCAAAGCCATATGTAGCATCCGTGTAGCCAATCTCTTGGACAACCTTGCGGACTATCTCTTGCATCGGTGCGTATGTCGTAGTTTTGAGTTCGCCTGCTATTATACAAAACCCATTGGATACCAAAGTCTCGCATGCAACATGCGCAGAGGTGTCGCGTTCAATAATATAATCCAGAATTGCATCGCTGATTTGATCCGCCATCTTATCAGGATGCCCCTCTGTTACAGACTCTGAAGTAAAAATATACTCTTTTGGAGCAGAAGCTTCTTTTGTCATCGATTTTCCTTATCTATAAATCAGCGAAAGTATATCAAAAAAGAGAATAAGTTTTATTGCTCAGATTTTCATTAATATACTTTTGTTAAAATTTTGCAAACAAATAAAAAGGACATTTACATGTTAGTAACAAATCCAGCTCCAGATTTTACAGCTACTGCAGTTTTAGCTGACGGTTCAATAGTAGATAATTTTAAATTATCCCAAAACTTCGGTAAAAAAGGTACGGTTCTATTTTTCTACCCGCTAGACTTCACTTTCGTATGTCCGTCAGAAATAATCGCATTTTCACACAGAATTGAAGATTTCAAAAGCCGCGGCGTAAACGTTATCGGTGTTTCGGTTGACAGCCAGTTTTCACACTTTGCATGGAGAGAGACTCCTGTAGAAAAAGGCGGTATCGGCAGAATCAAATATCCGCTTGTTGCGGATTTGACAAAACAGATTTCTAAAGATTACGATGTTCTTTTTGGCAACTCGGTTGCTCTTCGCGGTTCATTTTTGATTGATGCAAAAGGTGTCATTCGCCACGCCGTAATCAACGACCTTCCTCTTGGAAGAAACATTGATGAGATGATTCGTATGGTTGACACTATGCAGTTTACAGACGAGCATGGCGAAGTTTGTCCTGCAAACTGGAAAAAAGGCGACGAAGGCATGAAGGCAAGTACAGAGGGTGTTGCAGAGTATCTTGCAAAGCATGCAAACGACCTCTAATTAGTTTTAAAACAGAGAGCCGGCCACTGCTTATTATGCTTCGGCTCTTTGGCAACAGCGTAAAATTTATTAAAAAAGGGGATAGTGTGAAAACTATATTATTAATTTTTTTACTCTCAATTTCTCTCATTGCTTCAGAAAAAGAAGTTCCAAAAAAACAAAATGCAAAACAAGAGCTAAGTTATATTATAGATGCCAAAAACTATGGACTTATTGATGCAAAAAAAGCGTTTTTTGTAATAAACAGCCATAAATACGGAACAATGCAGGACTATTTTGCCTTTGCAGAAGAGAAAGATGCGAAAGAGCATGTAGAAAAGTATGGCGGAAGCGTCGTGGATTATGAGACTTATATGAAGCTGGATGAAAACGGCACAAAGTAACTTATCTATAAATTTTCACTCCTTTATTTTTAATTATTAGAGTAAAATAGCTGAATGAAAATATTTTTAACAACTATTTTACTTCTCACCACTATCATAGCAAGTGACACCATAGAGCTGCGGGTCGGTGTATATGACAATCCTCCGAAAATATTTTTAGACCAACACAACAAGCCATCAGGCTTCTTTACCGACATTTTAGATGAGATAGCAAAAAGAGAGAATTGGCACTTAAAATACGTAAAATGTGAGTGGAGAGAGTGTCTTTTGATGCTTGAAGATGGCAGACTTGACATTATGCCCGACGTTGCTTACTCAAAAGAGAGGGAGAAGCACTTTAAATTTCACAAAGAAGTTGTTCTCTCAAACTGGTCTATGATTCTCGCAAATAAAAGAAGCAAAATATCATCTATTTTAGACCTTGACAAGAAAAAGATAGCGCTCCTTAAAAACAGCATCCAGCATGAGCAGATGAAGGATATTTTTGAACTCTTTGAAATAAGACCTGTTTTTATCCTCACAGAGAGTTATGAAGAAGCTCTCTCCATAACGCAAAAGGGAGTTGCTGATGCGGCAGCAGTAAACAGGCACTACGGTGAGCTAAACGAACATATGTTTGACCTTATACATACCAACATTCTTATAAATCCTGCTGCACTAAAATTTGCCTTTTCTAATTTTTACAACTGCCAAGCCGTAATTGATAAAATTGACATACATCTACGAGATTTAAAGAGTGATAAAGAGTCAATCTACTACAAATCAAGCGAGAGATGGCTCAAAGAGGGTGAACATTTTCATATTCCGACCTGGGTATATGTAACTTTTATAATCATACTTACCGTTGTCGCACTGCTAATCGCGACGGTCACATTTTTTAAATACATGTTAAACATAAAAACGCAAGAGGCTATAAAAAACTCTAAAAAATTTCTGCAACTCGAAGAAGAGAAGGTAAATGATTATCAAAAAATTCTCTACGCGCTAATCTCAATGATAGAGCAGAGAGACTCATATACTGCAGGACACTCTGGACGCGTCGCCAACTACTCAAAGATGATAGCAAGAGAGATGGGATATAGCAATGATGAATGCGAATTGATATATAAAGCTGGAATACTCCACGACATAGGAAAAATAGCAACGCCCGATTCGGTTCTACTAAAGCCCGACAAGCTCTCAAAACTAGAGTACGACCTTATAAAAGAGCATGTAAATGTCGGATTTAAAATACTTCGCGATGTTCCTATGTTTAGAGATATTTCAAAAATAATAAAACATCACCATGAAAAATATGACGGAAGCGGATATCCAGATGGTCTTAGCGGCAATGAGATTCCGCCGCTCTCAAGAATTATGATGGTTGCCGACGCATTTGATGCCATGACTACAAACAGAATATACAAACATAAAAAAAGCGTCGATGATGCGCTAAGAGAGATAGAATCTTTTGCTAAAATATATTATCACCCAGAAGTTGTCAAGGCTGCGCTTAAGACTCTCTCCAACATAGAGATATCAGAGGAGATAAACCAAAATCCAACAACAGCAATCGAAGAACATAGATTTGCCTACTTCTATAAAGACGCCATAACAAACCTCTACAATATAAAGTTTTTAGAGGCTACTCTGGTTGGAAACAACAACCATATTAAATACGAGCAGATGGTTATAGTCTCTTTGCATAAATTTGACATGTACAATAAAAAACATGGCTGGGAGGGAGGAGACAAAGCTCTCAAAGAGTTTGCCACACTTCTTTTAGAGTTATTTGTAGATGCTTTGATTTTTAGGGTAAGAGCAAATGATTTTATTATTCTCTTAAAAGATGATTTTACAATGAAGAGCCAAAAAGATGAAATCGGGCAGTTTATAGAAGATATGGAGCTAGAGTTCAGCTTTAATATTTACAGCCTTAAAAGAGACAAAATCAGCTCATATGATGAATTGAAAAAGTTTCTATAACCTCTTGCTGAAGTCCAAGGCTTTGGGATTTACAAAAACAATATCTCTCCATTGTCCTTTAGGCGCTATAAGGTTTAGACGTTTTGGGTTTGAGCTTCTTGAAATCGCCACATAAAACTGCGAAGGCGCAAAAATCTCGTTTGTCTCGATAATCAAATCCACAATGCTCATGCCCTGCGATTTGTGGATGGTTATGGCGTATGCCAGCTTTATTGGGTATTGATAGACGCTAAAGAGGCTCTCTTGAAGCATCTCTTTTTTTCCGCCTGTACTCTTCTCCCTCCAGACCTCTTTGCTTTGAGCCACCGTCTCCAGTTTTACAACAACGCCGTCTCTTTTTTGCACATAAACATAGGTCGCGTCTATATTTACCACGACTCCGCGCTCGCCGTTAAAGTAGTTCCAAGAGTTTCTCGTAAAAAGAACGGGAACGCCTACTTTTAACTCTAACTCCCTCTCTATCCTCGCGTCATCCATAAAACGCTCTATTTCAGAGTCGCTAGCACTTTTTACATGCTTTACCACCTGAGCTTTTTTAAGATGCGGCTCGCTCTCAACAAACTCCAGCTGATTTTTATTATGCAGTGCGGCAGAGCTGTTTTTTCCAAACAAAAATGTAAACTCGCTCAAATCCTGAGGCAGAGGTTTTATAAACTCATTTAGGGAGTTGTGTACCTCTTCATCTACAAAACCGTCTCTGACATGTGCCAAAAGTTCTATAAAATCTCTGTCATCCGTTCTGTATATGTGCGTTAGCTCTACGGTATGAAAGTCAAACCTCTCCCATGAAGCGCCCTCAAACGCAAATCTGACCTCAGCGTAGCCGCGCACAACCGGAGGAAGCTGCAGAAAATCTCCAACAACTAGGACAGAACCCTTAAAATCAGCCTGCTTAAGTCTTAGCTCTATCATATCAAGCAGAGTATCGCTCACCATGGAAATCTCATCTATGACTATCAAATCCATGCTAGAGACAAGTTTTTTAACTTTTTTGCTTATCTCCATCTTGCCGTTTTGCGAGAGCTCTTCTAAATTTCCGGCAATTCCCAAATCCAAAAAACTGTGCAGTGTCTGCCCGCCTATAAGCGTTGCTGCCATTCCGGTAGAGGCAAGCTTTGCAACTCTCTTGGCCTCCTCCTCATAAAACTTTATAACATCTCTTGTAGTCGTTGTCTTTCCGACACCAGCTCCGCCGGTTAAAAAAACGTTCTTTTTAGCTTTTAATTTTTCAATAATATCTTTCAAATAATCCATAAAAAATTATACTATAATATCAAAAAATTTATCAGGATGTTGCGTAATTATGGAGAGAATATTAGTAGTAGAAGACAACAAAACCTTAGCAAAACTGATATCAAAAAAATTGAGTACCGAGCTTGATTTTGAGGTAGATGTCGCTTACAACATGTCCGAGGCAAAGTTGTTTTTTAAGAGATACAAATACTTTTTGGCTCTTCTTGATTTAAATCTTCCAGATGCCCCAAACGGCGAGATTGTAGACTATGCGATAGAGCATAAAAATCGCGTTATTATCCTAAGCGCAAAAGTGGACAAAGATTTTAGAAACAACATGCTTAAAAAAAACATCATTGATTATGTCAACAAGAGCGGCGTGCACGATGTAAATTACATAATCCAGATGATTACAAGGCTTCAGAAAAACCAAAATCATACTATTTTAGTCGCTGACGACTCGATGGTCTTTAGAAAACAGCTCCAAAGTATGCTCGAAAATATGTTTTATAAAGTCATAGCGGTCGCGCACGGCGAAGAGGCGCTTGGGATTCTGCACACAAACCAAAATATAAGCTTGGTGCTTACCGATTACAATATGCCCGTTATAAACGGACTTGAACTTACCTCCGAGATAAGAAAAACATACAGCAAAAACGACCTGAGCATCATAGCCATCTCTTCAAACCTAGATGACGACACCACTGCGCTTTTTTTAAAAAACGGAGCAAACGACTACATCAAAAAACCATTTTCAAAAGAGGAGTTTTCATGCCGCATAAACAACTCGATAGAAGCGCTTGAAAATATACATGCCATAACAAACCACGCAAGCCGCGACTTTCTAACGGGGCTTTACAACAGAAGATACTTTTTTGCCGACATGAAGAACTATTTTGACAAAGCCATAAAAGAGAGTGAACATTTTGCAATTGCGATGATAGATATTGACAATTTTAAGAAGATAAACGACACATACGGTCATGAGAACGGCGACAAGGCCATAAACAGTGTGGCAGACATCTTAAGAGCAAACACAAGCCAAAATGACATAGTCTCAAGATTTGGCTCAGAGGAGTTTTGCGTAGCGCTTAAAAATGTATCCGCTGACAAAGCGCTTGAGATTTTTGAAAAACTTAGAGAGAAGGTACAAAATTCAGTGCTAATGTCTAACAGAGGCGAAGAGATAAGATTTACTATCTCTCTGGGTGTTGCGATTAACTATGAAGATACGCTTGAAGAGAGCATCAATCAGGCGGATATGCTTCTATATGAAGCAAAGCAAAACGGCAGAAACAGGATTGTGCATAACTAATCTCTTAAGATTATAACTTCTCCAAATGGCACATCTGAGTCTTTTGGGGAGACCCATTTTACCGCGTAGTTTGGCTCCTCTTTTGGAAAAACACCCTCTAAATCGCTAAAATATATAAGCAGTTTCACATCTTGGAGCTCACGCTCTACAAACTCAAATACCGGTCTAAAGTCAGTAGCACCGCCGCCCTTTATTTCAGCCTCCAAAATATCGCCGCTATAAAAAGTTTTATGCGAAATTATTTTATCATCGCACAAAAGCAGCTCAATCTGGTAGTTTGAAATTGTGTTTGTGAGAAAATTAAGCTCGCTTAAAAACTCATTTAGAAGTTTCTCATCGACTGAACCCGAAGTGTCAACCGCAACGACAAGATTAAACCTCTGACTTATCGATGACGGAATATATAAGTTCATATGCAGAAATTTTTTGTTTGGAGGAAGCAGCGTATAATCATCCTTGTGAAACCGCTCCAACGCCGCTTTTAGCTCATCTCTCCAGTTGATTTTGCCACTGCATCTGATTTTAAAAAATCTCTCAATAGAGCTTGGAGCTTCACCGCTTTTTATCTCCTCTTCAAAAACCGCCTTTGCAAACTCATCATATAGCTGCTCCTCTTGAATCTGCTCCGAGGGTGAGTTTTGACTTTGCACATCATCAATATCATCAATATCATCAGCCTCATACTCAAGCTCGTCACGCAAAATATCCTCTTTAAGCTGGGCATAAATCTCTTCGGCATAGAGCCCGCTGAAGCGCTTTGAGTAGTGGGCTTCATCCGGACGCACAAGGTTGTTTTCAACCAGCATGTCATTTATGGCATAGTCCGTTGCCAACTGCCAAAGCCAGCCGCTTCTGCCGTTTTTTCTCTGTTCATGTGCAAGTGAGGCATGCATCGCTCCGTTCGCAAAAACAAACTCCATCTCTGCAGCTGTAAGTCTCTCTAAAAAATCGCTGTTATACTCAAGCTTTATGCCGTTGCCCTTAAAACTCTCTATGTCGTCATTTTTGACCAGCTCCAACTTTGAAGCTATTGTGCCAAAGAGCGGATAGTCAACCAAAAGTTTGGCTTTTGCCTGAGAGATTTTGTGCTCTAGCGGCATCTGCTATCCAAGAAGATACTCAAACTTCTTAACCCACTCTTTAAAAGCCTCCGAGTGCTCCATTCTAACACCGCCTCTTTGCAAATCCTGCACAACCATAACCGCAAATTCGCTCTTAAGAAAGAGCGTATATCTTAGAAGATTCTCCAGCCTCTCTTCGTTTTGGTTTTTTAAATATCCGCTTACAAGACCGGTACTTAGCGCATAAAGCACATCTACCTCATCGCTGTACTCGCCGCCGCGGCCATTTAAAATAGCTTCAATATCCGGCAGCTTCTGTGCAACCTTTGCAAACGCCAAAAAGGAGACCGCAACATCACGCCCCACCGCTCCGCTGATGGTGTCTAAAAGCAGCTCTTTTGTCACGCTGCTGCGAAGTATCTTGTTTACATACTCCCAGCTTCTAGGCGTTGCAAAGCTTTTTATATCACTCTTTGGATCAAAAGTGAACAAGTGCTCACTTCTGTATGAGATGTAGGAAATCACTCTCTCATCAAGCCCTTTTTTATACGCCCAAAGACGCCAATCTTGGGCATCTACCTCCATCTCAAAGTGAACAAATCTGTTTGCCAAAGGGCTTGGCATGCGGTATGTCACGCCCCGATCACCCTCGCGGTTTCCCGCAGCCACTATTGCCCAGCCATCTGGAAGCTCATACTCGCCTACTTTTCTGTCAAGTATAAGCTGATACGCCGAGGCTTGTACGCTTGGAGGCGCAGAGTTTAACTCATCCAAAAAGAGAATTCCCTCGCCGCCCTTAGGCAAAAAAGCGGGAGGCGCCCAGAGTGCCGTGTGCGACTCTTTGTCATAAAACGGAATGCCTTTTAAGTCTGTCGGGTCCATAAGAGCGAGCCTCAAGTCTATAAAACCGATGTTCATATCAGAGGCTATCTGATTTACGATGGATGATTTTCCAATCCCCGGTGCGCCCCACAAAAATGTCGGGACCCTCTGCTCTACAAGAGATTTTATAGTAGTTATTAAACTTGTTGCTCTCACATTTGCCATCCTATGTTGTCTTGTTGAATATGTTTGCCGAATGCCGGATTTTCCATAACAGAGCGGGCATATTTTGAGTCCAGCTGCAGTTGGTATAAAATCTCTACCGGAGTGTTCTCGTTTTTTGCTATCTCTTTAAGATACTTACCGTTTTTATAGGCATCTTCGAGTATTGATACAGCTGTTTTTTTGTTTTCATACAGAGCTGATTTTATCTCTTCATTTTTACTCTCTAAAAGCAGATTTAAAATCTTCTCATCAATACTGTTATTAAGCGCCAGAGCATAGGAAATCTTCTCATCATCATAACTCAGCAGTTCTTTTTGCATCTTCAAAGTCAGGCTCTCATTGAGTGCCAATCCTATCTTATTTGCTTTAAAAAGCTCAAAAAGCTCATCACTCAACTTTATATTTTTAGCTACATTTCTTCCCAACTTTTCATCTTTTAAAAACTCTTCGATTAACTCTCGTTTTAAATTTTTATTTAGCGAGAGGGCTTCTAGCACATCAGGATTATCGGTTTTGAAAAATGACTCCTGCATCTCGTCATCGCACCAAATACTCATAGCAATTGCATATTGAATTTTAGGATTCTGCTTTATCGGCTCAAGCAATGAGATGGCTTTTAGAAGTTGCGTACTTTTTGTCTGCGCAACAAGATGCATAAAGCCCGTTGTTGCGTATTGGACATTATGGTTTCGCTCAATATTTTCGTAAAATCTTAAGATAAAAGCAGCACTGACATCGCGGTTAGAGTCATTTTCAAAGAAATCTTCTCCTCTCCACGAGTACATCTTCAAAAGCTTAAAAAAGAGTTCATCATTTATCATAGAGTTTTGTAAAAAACTTTTTAGTCTCTCTTTGTCGTGACTGAGTTTTAGGCTCATCAAAAGCGTGTCTGAATCTATGTGCGATGCCAACTCTTTTTCCAGAACATCTATGGAGACAAACTCCAGCCCTTCATAATTTTTTTCATACAATTCACTGCTTGCTTTTTGTTCGTAAGGCGTCATCATTTTGCCTTCAATAACCAAAGCAACGCTCTCATCAAACTCGCTGACCAGGTCTATTTTATGAAACTTTAGCTGTGAAGCAAACTCATCACTGCTAAAAGCGCGGCTTTTGCCAAAAAAAAGTATGCTCTTATCTTTTAATTCTTCTAAATTCATAAGCTGATTATAGCATCCATTTTTTAACATCCTTGCTTATCTGCTATAATACGACACTCAATTAAAGGAATATTTATGAAAACAATCTCTCTTATTTTGCTTTTTTGCATCTCTGTTTTTGCCAATGACTCAGTTCACGAGTTTGCACCGAGCAAAGATTGCCAAAAGTGCCATGCTCAAATATATGATGAGTTTTACGGCTCAATGCATTCCAATGCAACCGTAGACAAAGACGTTATCCATAAAGCAGTTTGGAACAAACAGGTAGCCATGACGAAAACAGAGCAGTACAGTTGCGGAAAATGTCATACACCAGCTGCCGACAATCTGGACAAGATGTTAAAAGAGGGCGAAAAAGCGCTGCCGGATGCAAAAAATGCCACCCACCAAGAGGCTATCAGCTGTGCGTACTGCCACCGTATCGAAAAAATAGAGGAACATAAACAGAGCAACACAAACATCATAAGCAAAACTTCAAAAGAGTACTATGGCTCTGGAAGAAGCTCTCTTGACTCACCGTACCACAAGATTAAAACAGATGAAAATGAAAATTTCAAAAATGGAAATATTTGTGTCGGATGCCACTCACACAACGTAAACAAAGCCGGTCTAAACCTCTGCTCCACAAACGTTAACAAAGAGATGAATGAGTCAAACTGTGTAAGTTGCCATATGCCAAAGGTAGATGGCAGTTTTTCATCCCTGACTGACACAAAAACTCACTCTTTTCATGGTTTTGCCGGAGCGCACAACAACTCCAATATGCTCGCAAAACATGTAGATATCTCTTTGCTTAAAAATATAGACCACTTTATAGTAAATATTGACAACAGAAGCTCACACGCGCTTCTGCTTCATCCTGCACGCGTAGCCGTCTTGAAGATAAGTGTGACTAGAGACGAGAAAACAACGGAGCTTGAAAAAGAGATTTTTGTAAGAGTTATAGGAAAAGGCGGCGAGCCTTCAATGCCGTGGATGGCTGATAGCGTCATAAAAGACACCATGATACAGGCAAATGAAAAAAGAGCCGTAAAAAGAGAGTTTAAACTTGAAAAAGGGGACAAAGTCGATGTGGTTCTCGGCTGGTTTTTAGTAAATCCAAAAGTCGTTGAAGCTCTTGGACTTCAAGATGAAAAAGTAGCAGCAGAGTTTAAGGTGTTTAAAAAACAATCTTTTACTTTTTAAGCGAAATTTCGCAGCCGCTAAAGGTAAAATCAAGCTCGTTTGAAGGCTCTTTGTAAAGCAGAGGGCTGTCTAAATCTACATACTTTATAACATCCCTGTAGGCAAAAGCCAGATGCAGAGCCATATTTATGGAGTATGGACCCTCCAGCATCGAGCCGAGCATACATGTAACTTTTTTTTCTCGCGCATACTCTAAAATCTCTATCGCTTTTGTAACCCCGCCGCACTTCATAAATTTTATGTTTATCATATTCGCACTTTGGGATTCAACAACCGCCTTAACATCTTTGAGCCCAAATGCCGCTTCATCTGCCAAAATAGGAATGTGTGAGAGTTGTGTAATCTTTTTTAAACCGCTCAAATCACTTGCAATAACAGGCTGCTCAATAAGCTCAATTTTCACATCTTTCATATTTTGGATAAAGAGCAGCGAATCTTCCAAACTCCAAGCCTGATTTGCATCGACTAAAATCTCAGATTGCGGCAGTTCTTTGGATATTTTCTTTACCACTTCTATAGCATGTTCTATATCTTTGCCGACTTTTACTTTTAAGATTGTCATTGCGTTGTCATATGCTTTTTTTGCATCATTTAACATCACGCCAGCCTCATTTAAACTAATGGTCACATCTGTTTTCAGCGGAGTCAAATCAGTTGCGCCAAAGTAGTCATAAAGCGGCTTTTTTGCTTCTTGAGAGAGCAGATGTACAAACGCCATATCAAGAGCAGCTTTTGCGCTTGAGCCGATTTTTGTAGTATGGAGTTTTACGAGTGCCTCTTTTGGCGTAAGGTTCAAAAACAACTCTTTTACACTATTTACGGAACTTAAAATATCATCTATATCCTCGCCCGTAATCGCCTTTGTAGCGGGTGCTTCGCCGATGCCGACATTTCCGTTTTCATCTTCAACGCGAACTCTTACAAACTCTACATGAGTTGCTGTGCGAAGCGCGGTTTTAAAGGGAGTTTTTAACTCTATCTGTTTTACTTGGGTTTCTATTTTTGTTATTTTCACTTGATTAGCCAATGTCCGCCCTTTGCCCCACCTACTCTTTGAAGCACTCCCATATCTTTTAGTTTTTTGATATTGTTTCTAATATTTTTTTCATTTATTCCAACTATTTTGGACAACTCTACTTGTGTGATTTTTGGATTTTTTCTCATGTTTTGAATAATTTTTCTTTGGCTTTCGTTTAAAGATTTTTCTAGGTCTTTTTCTAGGTCTTTTTCACCCAACTTTTCATCTTTTTGTTTTGGATATCTGCTCTTAAACTCCACATTTAAGCCGTTATCCCAAGTAAATATCGGAACAATCCCGTTATATGCCTTTGAAGCCTTAATAACTTTTTCTATGCCCCTACCCCATGATTCTATAAGTCCCATTTTGAAAAAAGTATTGGCAATGTCTGGATTATGCGGTTGTGAACGGTGCGATGAAGTAATGTTTTCTATAGTCCAAAGGTCTGGCAACTGTCCGCTGTTATAGATAAACAACTTATCTTTAAACACTCCTATCTGAATGGGCACACCGCTGCTATAATCTTTATGAACAAGTGCATTGTAAATAACCTCTCTTAACGCACTCGGCTCATAATCAAACTCTTCAACCCTTTGCATCCCCTCATACGATATCAAGGCTTTTAGGTATTTTGTAAAAAGCAAGTCAACCACTCTATTGGCTTGCTCCACTAAACTTCCCTCGCAAACATCCTGATACAAAATATCCGCACTATCTTCAAAAAAAGCTATTTTGGTATAAGCTCCCGTGAAAAATCTTTGAGGGTCTTTGGCAAAAAGAAGCACACCCGCTCTTTTGAGCTCACCTTTTTCGACGAGTCTTAGCTTGTCAAGCAACTCTAGCGTATCTTGCGGAATATCATCCGCATCCATTCTTTTGGCTTTTGTTGCTTTTGAGATAAAAAGTTCAATACTTCTGCTGTCAATATCTTTGAGAGTGGCATTCGGCACAACGACACTATCCCAATGAACACCTTGTTTTTTAAGCAAAAAACGCTCTAATGCCAGTCCTTTTAACTCTTGAGTGCTGCTTCCGCTTCTGTAATAATACGAACCTTTATAGCTTATAGCCGACGGATAACTCTGCGTAACAATCTCAAGATACTCTCTTTTTCCTTCTACATGTAGATTTACATCTACCAAAATACCGATGATGTCTCTTACTTTGTTTGGAATATCTTCAAGAAGTTTTTTTGCATTTTCTATTCCAACAATCTCGCCGTCATCATCAACACCGACATATAGTTTTCCGCCGTCACTGTTTGCAAATGCGCTTATGGTTTTGATGTAGTCGTCTTTCCAAAGCTGCTTAAATTCGGTGGTTTGGGATTCGCTAGTGTTTAAGTTCATTTAGCTCTCACTTTTTTCTTGCCCATAGTAAATTTTAGTAAAAATGAAACTCTAATTTTTTCTGTTTCTTTTTTTGTTATTTTCATTTTACTATCTAATGTCCTCCTTTTCATGACTCTTCTAATAAATTTTCTAGCTCACATCTAAATTTATCTTGTCCTTCCAATAAAGTACCCTTTATAAGATAATCAAAAAAAGTTACATAGCCATTAGGGCTTAAAAAGTGAAAAATATATTTTTGTTGGATATTTTGCTCTTCAAGTTTTTGATTTAGTCTTTTAAAATGTTCTTTTGCATACTTATATTTGGCTTTGTTTTCATCACAATCATCCTTGTCTGATTTGTTTTCTACAACAATAAAATACTCAAAATCATCTTTTTTCATTTTTATAATAAAATCAGGATTAAAGTTTCCTATTTTTTGATGATTTGCTTTTCTCCATGAATATTCAATTTGGTAAAATCCTTTATCTCTTGATTTTATCCAACTTTCAATTTTTTCTGCAATAACTTTTTTACAAAGATACTCTACAAATTCTCTTTCAGGTTTTGCATTTGTAAAAACAATATTTACAGGTGTTTTAAATAAAAATTCATTTGGTTCTTTTGTAGCCGATTTTGGCAAACTTTCATCTTCAACTACTTGTTTAAATATTTTTTGCTGCTCTTCATTTAAAATTTCATTTTTCCAATTATTAGTATAAAAAACCGAATAATCTCTTCTGAAATTTCCAATTCCACAACTTTCACTTGCTAAATCTTTTGTAAGTACTGGTATTAAATCATTTATTTTCTTTTCAATTATAACTGTTTTTGATGCCTTTCTTAAAAGTGTCCCAAAAGATTGAAGTATCTTTGATCTATTTTTTTGAATCAAACCATCTTCTTTTTTAATTCCCACTTTAGTCATTGACATTAAAATAAGCTTTTCTATTACTTCTCTTTTGGGTAAATTTTCTTTTGAATATTGTTCTACATCAATATTTAAAATTTTCCCTTCAGCAAATCTAACAGACAATTCATCATAAATTTTATCTACTATGTCATCAACTGAAAAAGTTTCATGTTCAATCGTATATTCTTTATTTCTGCTTTTAAAATCTAGTACATTTTCAAAGTTTGTGCTTTTTTTTACAACTATTGACTGAGATTCCAAAGGAATTCCGTTTTGCATCAAAGAATCAAAAGTCATTTCATCTTTTGGAGTGTGAGGAATTTCCTTTTGCTCTTTGGTATAGTCAATATTATAAATTTCAAAATTGTATTTTGATCTTTCTCCATCTTTCAAAACATTAGAACTTATTCTTATTTCATTTTCTAAAACTTCATCTACAAGACTTTTTATATTTTTACTCCAAGAATCGTGATTAAATACAATAACTTTCGGCTGTGGATTTTGGTAAAGTTCTGGAACTCTTAGACCTCTCCCCAATACTTGTGAAATTAAAAGCTTTGAATTAAAAGCTTTTTCTTCCATTGGTACAATTTGAAAAACATTTTTCACATCCCAACCTTCTGTAAGCATTGAAACTGAAATAATCCATTTTGTTGGGTCATTTTTTTCATCAACTGTTTTTAGTTTTGGTAAATTTGCTTTGTGATCATTATGAGAAGTAACAATTAAGACTTGTTTATCAATTTCTTCTTTTGATAATTTTTCTTGCTTTACTAAAAAATCAACTAAATCACTTTTTAATTCTTTTGCTTTTGAAATATCTTTTGTAATTAATATTGAAAGAGGCTTTACCTTGTCATAATTTCTAGCATTATCTTGATGATTTTGATAAATTTTTTGAAACCTTTCGTTTTCATTCTCGCTATTATCTTCTTTTGTATATTCAATACTTTTAACAATTCTACCTTCAATAGCTTCTCTTAAAGAATATCTATAAATAATATCATTGAAATATTCATTATCATGGTAGGCTGTTCCCGTAAATCCTAAAATGTACTTAAAATTATAATTTGGATTAATTAAAAATTCTTTCCACCTTTTAATATCTTTTGCTTCTCCTGTATTCCCTGAAATTGCATTAAAAATATGATGAGACTCATCATTTAAAACTAAAACTCTTTCTCCTTGATTTTTAAAGCTATCTTCAATAGATGAGCCTGTCGTAGAATAAACTGCATGAATATTTTCCACACAAATATCACCATTTTTCACAGTTACATTTGCATTAACAATACTAGGATTTTTACAATTTGCATTGTCTGGAATTGTGTTTTTTAGTTCACTGCTTCCACTTAAACTTTCAAATTTTTCTGTAAGTCCAGACTCTATTGTAAGGGAAGGACATAAAACAAGCACTTTATCTACAAGACCTAATCCAAGCATTATTTGAGCAATACCATAAATAACATAAGATTTTCCAGCTCCTGTGGCTAAATCAATGTTTGCAAAAAGTTTATTTGGAAGTTGTAAATGTTTTTTATAATCTACTAGAGAATTATATTTTACTTGTAGTTCAGTATTGTTTTGATAATTTTCTTCAACCAAATTTTCAATTTTTTCATATCTGCCACTGGCAAGATAAATAATCGCATTTTTAATTGCTTCCTTTTGATATTCTCTATCACCACAAAGTTTATCCAAAAAAATATCCCAAGAATCCAAATCAAGTTTTATAGGGTCATAATTTTGATTTACTTTTAAAACTAAATCTTTTTGTTTGTATATTTTAATATCTTGCATTTTTACACCTTAAAAGTCTGAGTAAAATCATTCCCATAAATATCAGTAAATACAACCATTAGTTGTTCTTTTACTTCATTTGTTTTTAATGAAATTTCAATACCTGTTTCTGATAGTTTTTTTAGATTTTCCGTAATATTGCCATCTAATTCAGAGTTATCATTTTTTGCTGTTTCTATTTTTTTCTTTGATTTCTTTTTTGGCAATAATTCATCAGCAAAAAATGCTTCATCCATTTCAAAAGATTTTCCATTGTAAGTTTTATCTATAAATACAGCCGATAAAGTTTCAAAATTTTCAAAAGATTTTTCTTCCTTTGTTTTATCTGATTGCAATTCATTTGTTTTAAAACTTTTAATGATAAGCTTTATTTCATCTGTCTCAATTTTTAATTCTGCTTTTACTTCTGGTGGTCTTTTAAAATGAAAACCTATAGCTTCTTCAATGTCATTTACTCTTGATTTAGTTTGAGGTTGTCTTACTTTCACAAATGGTTTTTTGTGAAGCTCATTTATAATATGATATGGGATTTTCAAAAAATAATACCTTACATCATCAATTTCTGCAGAATCATCTACAAAATCTACAAAATTGATAGGTGCAATAATATACACTTTTGAGCCAACTTTTTTTCCAATATTTCTATGAATATCTTGTAAATAGTTTTCGTCAATAGAAGAATCTTTGTATGTATTGTAATCATAAATAATAACTGGATAACTATCTTTTTTTCCTTCAAAACTAAATCCTGAAATTTTATATTCTTTAAGATTTACTTCAAAGAGACCTGAAACAAACTCTAAATATTTTTTTCTCTCTAATTCAAAAGTTTTTTCCAAATCATAACTTCCAAGACTTGCTGTTGTAAAGCTTTTTGCTTTTTTACCATATTTCTTTTTTGGATCTTCTAAGTCTTTGCTTTCTTGAATCTGTAAGATTCTTTTTTGCATTGTAAGATAAGATAATTTTCCTACATCACAAGCAATCCATTTTCTCCCCATTTTTTCAGCGGTAGCTATTGTTGTACCAGAACCACCAAAAAAATCAAGAATTAAATCACCTTCTTCTGTTGATATTTCGATTATTCTTTTTATGAGTTGTTCAGGTTTTTGAGTTGGATATCCAGTATTGTCATTTGACTGAGTGTTCTCAGGAGAAATATCAGTCCACCAATCGTTATGTGGAGTAGTAGATGTTACATCATATTTACTACCATCACTTCTTCGTCCTGAACCACTTTGTGAATATTGACGCAATGCAGGTTTATAAAAGTATGTATCAGAATTAGAATATCTAAAAATAGTATCATGTTTTCTTGGCAAATCTTTTTTAGATGTAGCTCCACCTGCATAGCAGTAAACAATTTCATTCTGAAAATTATTCTCATTAAATATTTCATCCATAATAACTTTGATATAATGTGATTTTTTTGTGTCTAAATGAACATAAATCAATCCTTGTGGATGAAGTATTTCTTTTGCAACAATAAGCCTTTTCCTTAAAAACTCTATGAACTGCGACCCTTTTGCTTTATCAGTATATGCTTTTTGTCCATCTTTCCCTTTAAAATCTTCTTCTGTTGCAAATGGTGGATCAATATAGATTAGTTTTACTTTTCCTTTTACTTTATCCTTTATAAGTGGTTCTTTATTTTCATAAATAGTTTTAAGAAATTGCAGATTATCACCGAAAACAATCATATTTTTCCAGTCATCATCAAATGCTTCATATTCATTGCCATTAAAAACTTTTTCTACTTGCAAAGGCACAGGAAAAACTCCATCTTCATTTGCAAGAATGTCTTCTTTTCTCATTTTCCCAGCATAAGCAAGTTCATATTCTTTTTGTTTAGTAGGAAAAAGTTGATATTTAAAATCTTCGGGAATGTCTTTGCCCTCTTGTAATAATTGAATAATATAATCTTTTTGTTCTTTATTAATCATTTCTAAAATTCCTTTAGTATATTTTATGTAATCACAAATCTATTTAATAATATTTATATTTTAACTAAAAATATAAATATTAAATTTAAATAATCCCCAACACAATCTTCACTTGCTTATCAACTTGCTCCATCTCATCATCACTTAAGACGGTAAGTTTTTCGTTTATGATTCTTTGATTGTCTATCGTTCTTATCTGCTCGCAGAGTATTTCGCTAGAAGAGTCAAGTTTGTCTCTTTTTGTCACTCTAAATCTTAGAGGGTAGCTCTCATCTATGAGATGTGTAGATAGAGGTAAAACCGTAGTTGTAGGATGTGCTATCTCATTTAACATGTCTGTTTGGTAGATAAGAATCGCTCGGAGCTTACCGACTTCGTTACCTTTTTTTGGGTTGAGATTTGCTAAGTAAACTTCACCTCTTTTAAACATTGCCAAGTCCGTCACTTAGCGTGCCTTCAAACTCGTTTGCTATTTTTAGAGATTCATTGCGCACTTTTAAAGATGCCTTTTTTATCTGTTGTTTCAGTTTCTCTTTTTCCAAGGTTTCTTTGTAGTTTATAATCGCATTTCTGATTAGCTCACTTCTTGAAGTGCCGAATGTCGTTGCCATTTCATTTAACATCGTAAAAAAATTATCATCTGCTTTAAGTGTTATCGTATGCATAAATACTCCTTTTAAGTATTATATAAATATTACTCTTTGTATTACCTTTATCTTAATTAGCTAACCAAACCAAAATATTTCCTACCATTAAACCGACAAAAGTGCCTATGATAAAGCCCATAACTGCCATCAAAACGCCGACTCCGACAAGTGCTTTGTTGTAAGTCGCCGCCAAAATGGATGCGGATGCAACTCCGCCGATGTTTGAGAGTGAAGCAACGGCTATGCTAAAGAGGTCAAGTTTAAACACCTTAGCACCCGCTACCATAACGAGCGCATGGATAACCAAGATACAAAATCCGCCAAAGACATAAACCCCGACCCCGCTGAAGTTCTCAAACAACGCTTTTGAGCCGATAAGAGCTATAAGCATATATAGCATTGCAGAGCCTGTTTCACTGGAGCCGTTTATGGTTTTTAGTTTTGTAAATGAGCCTAAAATGCCAAGCGCGGTTGCAAGAATTACAGTCGTAGTCGTGTAGTTCAATATTTCAAATCCGCTATATGCCAAAAAATTAACACCAAAAGCGACAAGAGCGGAGAGAAGCAACAAAAATAGATACCTCCTCTCTCCCACAGCAGATATATAATTTATATTATCCAGCTTTTGCATCTGCTCATGTGAAGCGGTAAAAGCGTTAAAATAGCGCGCAAATGGGGTTAAGAAAAGCAAAAACATCATCCAGAGAGTGTAGTTTACGCTATCGACTATAAGTGCGTATCCAAACGCCTCTTGTGAAACGCCCAGCGCCGTGCCTACTGCCACCATATTTGCCATACCGCCCGTCCAACTCCCTGAGAGTGCGCCAAATGCTCCCGCCATATCGGCATCAAAACTAAATGCCCAAGAGACGGCTATAAAGCCAAAGACAATGGATAAAATAGCCAAAGAGTACGCAATAAGAAGGGATTTTCCAAGCTTAAAAAAATCTCTAATATCAACCTGCAAAAGCATCAAAAAAAGCATGGCTGGAAGCAGATATTTTTTTGCATTTTCATAAACGCTATTGATATCTTCATTTTGCTCAAACATGCCCAAAGAGGCAAAAAGCATACTAAAAATGTATATCATTACAACCGCAGGGACAAACTTAAAAATTTTCAATCTGCTCTTTTGCTCGATAAAAGTAACTATTGCCACTAAAAGTACGAGCGATAAAAGATACAGAAGCGGCGAACTTATCATTTATGCCCTTGGGTGCAAGGCGCACCCTTAAAACCGCCAAGATTTGCCCTTAGTTCGTTCATAAATCTTACAGAGGGGTCATCTTTAAATGTTCTATACTTTTTATCGACCTCAAGCCAAAGCTCGTCTGCTTCAAAGCATCTGTACTCATAATGCCCTATCAGGTACTCAATAGTCGGAAACATTTTTCTAAGCTCTTTAACCAACTCTACATTTGCTTTCAATTGCTCTTTTGTAAGGTTGTCCTTAGAGTTTTGCCCGCCGACATTCTCAATGCCTATTGAGCTGTAATTTAGCCCTATTACATGTCTTGCCATAAAATCAAGCGGCATAAGCTGATGGATAGTTCCATCACGCTCAACCATAAAGTGGGCAGAGACATTAACCGCCCCGCCATTAACAATTTCCGGTCTATCGCTTGGCAGGGTTTGTGAGGTAAAACGGGAGAGCGAATCATTAAAATCATCAATCGCCGTATGATGAACAACAATAATTTTAGGAACAATTTTTATGTCTTTTACATCTAGGTTATAGTGTGATTTTATATACTTTTTTGTAAGTTCCACTCTCACCTCGCCAAACTCTATCGGTGTCCGTTCTATTTTTAACGCCGACAAATAAATAGGAAGAAAAAGAGCTAGTAAAAAAAATCTATTCATTAAAAATACCTCAAAAAATGTTTAAGCGTAGTATATTACAATAAGTTTTATATACTTTTAATAGTTATAAATATAATATGGTAGTTATGAATTCAGATGCGATTATCAAACAAAACTTACTAGCAGAGCCGCTCTCTTTGGATGCGCTTAAACTTGCTCGTGGCATATACCACACATATATTACACTAGATGAAGGCTTCTCTTTGGAGATAAGGATTCCCATCTTTTACAAACTTCTTAACCTTCAGCCTTCCAAAGAGTCAATAGAGTATATTCAAAATTTGCTGGAGGAGTTAAACGAGCCGTTAGCGATTAGAAATTTTGAGTTTAACGGTGAAACAATCCAGCTTAAATTTGTCCAGTTTTGCAGCTATAAAATTGGAGAAGAGACCATAAAAATCGAGCTAAGCCCCGAATATTTGCACGCTCAAAGCGAATATATGTTAGACTCCTTTTTAGGAAAATAGAGGGAATAATTTGGCAAAAAGATATATTATTTTAGATACGGAAACAACAGGAACAGGCGAGCAGGACAGAGTTATCCAGCTTGGATATATGGTTTTAGGCGAAAAAGAGATTGAAGTTCAAAATGAGCTTTTTAGCTCGGAAATTCCA
>DAIDMU010000020.1 GCA_027448805.1 Sulfurimonas sp.
CTCCGTCATCTCAAAAACAAGTTTTGAGCTTAACTCAGGAGTCAGATGCTTTGCACACAGCTTTGAGACATCATCTAAAAAAGTGGTATGGAGTAGATGGGTATGAAAGCAGTCAAAAAAAAAGCTTGGATTTATCTTGAAAATGGAACTTTTTTGGAAGCTAACAGCTTTGGAGCAGAAGATACCGTAGTCGGTGAAATAGTTTTCAATGTTTCTATGAGCGGTTATCAGGAGATTATGTCTGACCCGTCATATGCAGGACAGTTTGTAACTTTTACGATGCCTGAGATTGGAAATGTCGGCGTTAACTCAGAGGATATGGAGAGCAAAGCTGCTCATGCCAAAGGGATGATAGTCAGAAAATATCAAGACAGGTACTCAAACTTCAGAGCAGAAGGCTCTCTTGCTAATTTTCTAAAAGAGCAAAAAGTTATGGGAATCTGCGATATTGATACGAGATATCTAACAAAGATGCTTAGGTCTGAGGGTGCTATGATGATGATAGCATCTACACAGATTAGCGACAGAGATGAACTAAAAAAGATTTTAGAAAACAGTCCTAGAATAGAGGATGTTAACTATATAGAACAAGTCAGTACGAAAACTGCATATAAGCATACTCAATCTATCTATAATGATAGAGTTTTTAAATATGACGCTGCACCTACTCCGCAAGCAAACGTGGTAGTTTTAGATTTTGGTGTAAAAACAAATATCTTAAATGAGTTAGTAGGTGCAAATATCGGTGTAGAAGTTATTCCTAATAACTTTAGTGCGGACGAGCTTATAAAAAGATATAACTCTAAAGAGATTGACGGCGTATTTTTATCAAATGGGCCAGGTGATCCGCTTGTGCTAAAAAATGAGCAAAATGAGATAAAAAAACTAATAGCCGCAAAAATTCCGATGTTTGGAATCTGCTTGGGGCATCAGCTTCTCTCAATTGCTCACGGTTATGACACATATAAGCTTAAATTCGGTCACCATGGCGGAAACCAGCCTGTGAAAAATGTCAAAACAGGGTTGGTAGAGATTACGGCTCAAAATCATAACTACAACGTTCCTGATAATATTGTTGAGATTGCAGAGGTTACGCATGTCAATCTATTTGACAACACAATCGAGGGGTTAAGATATAACAACTCCCCGATTTTCTCTGTTCAGCACCATCCTGAGTCTAGTCCCGGACCAAAAGAGAGCAGATATATCTTTAGCGAGTTCTTGTCTTTAATAAAAAGATAAGGGCTTTCCCCCGCGTTTTAAGCTTTTATACAACTCTTTTTTTGTTAATATAGTGTTAAAAGTAAATGAAATATTAACTAAAGAGTGAAATTTGTCAAAATCTTGTCATAAATTAAGAATTCTTAAACATTTATACTGTTAATATATCAATGTTAATTAGTTTAATAAATTTAGCTAAATTTAATTAGACTTAATTGCTTTGAATCTTTAAGGAGGCTATATATGGAAAATCGTCCATTAGAGTACGACTATACTATTGCAAAGATGTTCATGTTTACAACAATCGTTTTGGGAATTGTTGGCATGCTCATCGGTGTAATTTTGGCATTTCAACTTGCATTCCCGGGAGTTAATTTAATTCTTGGAGAAGGTTTGGCTGAATATACTAACTTTAGTCGTCTTCGTCCGCTGCATACTGATGCAGTAATCTTTGGTTTTACACTAAGTGGTATTTTTGCTACTTGGTATTATGTTGGTCAACGTGTGCTAAAAGTATCTATGGCAGAGTCAAAGTTTTTGATGGCTTTGGGTAAGGCACACTTTTGGCTCTACTTGGTTGTTGTTGCATCGGTTGTTGTTTCACTTTTTGCCGGTGTTACTACTTCAAAAGAGTATGCAGAGTTTGAGTGGCCGATAGATATCGCCGTAGTAGTGGTATGGGTAATATTCGGTATGAGCATTTTTGGTCTTATCGGTATCCGCCGCGAGAAGTCGTTATACATATCTATTTGGTACTATATTGCCACATTCTTAGGTATAGCTATGCTTTATCTTTTCAACAATATGGCTATTCCTACAATGCTTGCTACATCTGCTGCAGGTGAGTCTGGCATAGGCGCGTGGTATCACTCTGTTTCTATGTACTCAGGCACTAACGATGCTCTTGTTCAGTGGTGGTACGGTCATAATGCAGTTGCATTTGGTTTTACAGTTCCTATAGTTGCGATGATTTACTACTTTTTACCAAAAGAGTCAGGTCAGGCAATCTACTCATATAAGCTCTCTTTACTCTCTTTCTGGGGACTAATGTTTGTTTATCTATGGGTTGGCGGACACCATTTGCTATACTCGACCGTTCCAGACTGGATGCAGACTATGGGCTCAATATTTTCAGTAATATTGATTCTTCCTTCATGGGGTTCTGCTATAAATATGCTTCTTACAATGAAGGGTGAATGGCAACAGGTTGCTGCTTCTCCATTGATTAAGTTTATGGTACTAGGTTCAACTTTCTATATGTTCTCTACATTAGAAGGTCCGATTCAAGCAATTAAATCAGTTAACGCGATAGCACACTTCACGGACTGGATTGTCGGTCACGTGCATGACGGTGTTCTTGGTTGGGTTGGCTTTATGATTATGGCTGCACTTTATCATATGGCTCCGCGTGTCTTTAAGCGTGAGATTTACTCTAAATCGCTTATGGCGACACAATTCTGGATTCAAACATTAGGTGTTGTTTTATACTTCACTTCTATGTGGATTGCAGGTATTACTCAAGGTATGATGTGGCGTGCCCACGATGAGTTTGGCAACTTGGCTTACTCATTCATCGATACGGTTACAGTTTTACATCCTTACTACGCTATTCGTGGTGTTGGCGGGTTACTCTATTTAGTTGGTTTCTTAATGTTTGCATATAATATTTATAAAACTATGTCTGCTCGCCCTGTTGAAGAGCGTG
>DAIDMU010000021.1 GCA_027448805.1 Sulfurimonas sp.
AAGCGCCTGCAATAGAAGCAGCAGAGGGTAATTCCAACAATAATGAAAATAATGGTCATGGAAATGGTGATCAGGATGCACCTGGTGGTTCATTAGACAGTAATAATGCAGAGAATGATGCAGGTTCGGACTCTGAAGATAACGGAAATGGACATCAAAACCAAAATGGCGAAAGCAGTAATGGAAATGACGGCGGAGAGGGAAGCACACCGGATGATGGAGTGTTTGGCAATGGCAATGCGCTTTTAATTTCTGAAGAGATAGAAATAGATTTTGGGCAGTTAAGCCAAAATAACTCAGGTGTTAACTCCATAAACCTTGGAGAAGGCAATCAGAGTGTGACAAATATCACACTCGGGGATGTTTTAGATATAACAGGCGATGATAATATATTAAGAATTGACGGTAATAGCGGAGATAGTATCGAGTTAAATGCTAATGGTAAAAATTCTGAATGGACTTTATGCGATAGTGTAGTTATCGATTCGGAGACAGACCAATCATACAATCAATATACCGGACATGACCGTGGCGGCGCAGATGTCACTTTAGAGGTAAGCACAAATATTCAGGTTGACGAGAGTTAATCTGAATCAAATTATTGACATGCAGAAAATTAAAGCTGCATGTCAATCTATTTAAGAAGCAATATCAGTGACACCCTGTCGTTTACATGCAGTTTATGAAAAATTGAACTTACATGCGCTTTTACTGTTCTTGTGGTAATATTTAATGAAGAAGCTATTGCATCGTTGGTAAATCCTTCAAGCATAAGATAGCTCACTGCTTGCTCCTTTTCAGACAATCTATCCTCTATAAGTTTTTTAGACTCTTTATTAAGCGGCACTTTTTTAGCTGTTTTGGCAAGCAGTGCCGTAAGCTCTGGGTATGTCCAGATATTTCCATCAGTAACCGTTTCAATCATTTGTGTGAAATGGTTATTAAGCATCCTTGAATTTCCGTACGCCTTTGCACCGCGCATAATTAGTATTTTTCCACTAACAACGGAAGGTGCTTTCTCTAAAACTATTAACTTCTCTGGAATCGAGCCTGAGGCTATGAGAGTGTTTATGTCAGAAGAAACGCTGTCGTAGTCGGCTATTACAACTGATTGAGCACTATTCTTTAGTTCATTGGTTAATGAGTTTATATCGTAGCATGCAGTGCTTTGTCCAACTGCATTTTTCTTTTTCCATTCGTCAATAATAGTTATATCTGAGCTGAAAAAAATAGTTCCCATCTATTTTTCCGAAAACACATACTGTTTAGATTTAAGTATGGGTTTTAAAATATACCCCATAACAGTTTTTTCTCCTGTTATTATGTCCACATTAACGGTCATTCCCGGTATTATTTTAAGCGGATGGGTTTCTGGGCCCAGATAATTTTTATCAGTTATTACATGTATTATGTAAAAAGTATTTTCTTTGTTATCAGTTATAGTATCTGGTGATATATTTACAACTTTACCTGCAAGTCCGCCGTGAATAGCAAAATCATATGCAGAAACTTTTACGTTAGCTTTTGCGCCCGGATGTATGAAAGCGATGTCGCTTGGCTTTATTTTAACCTCTAGGTAGAGTTTTTTATTTGTCGGAACTATCTCTACTAAATCAGCTCCCGGTTTGATAACGCCGCCAACTGTATTTACAAAGAGCTTTTGAACAATTCCCTCGACAGGCGACTTAACCATAGTTCTATCGACTTGGTCGCTATATGCCACCTGTTGAGTTTTTAGCCTAGAAATTTCAGCGATTACCTCATTTAGCTCTTTTTTGGCCGTATTTATAAAAAGCTGTCTTGACTCTTCTCTTTTGTTTTTAAACTCTTCAATAGCCGATTTTAATCTAGGCAGAGATAACTTTGCTGCTTCTATATCATTTTCAATAGTGCTCGCCTCTCTTTGAAGCTTTAAAAAATCAACTTTAGATTTTACTCCCTCTTTAACCAATGGGGCAGTCATGGCTATCTCTTGAGTTACAAATTCTAAAGATTTTTGCAGAGAGTGCACCCTCGCAGTCGCCTCTTTTAGTGCCTGCTCTTTTTGCTCTATTTGATTTACGAATGAGCTGTCTTTGGCATTAAACTCTATTTTATTGGAGTTGTATAAATTTTCTGCCAGTTTTATCTGATTTCTAAGCTCTTCATCTTTTACTTCTGGTGATTTAAAAGGGAGTTGATTTGCTTGAGCATATAGTCTTAATCTTTTTGCTTCAAGCTCATAGTATGTCATCTCATTTGTGCGGGATGTGGATGTGGATTTTGCATTATTGATTTTTAAAATTATCTCTCCCTCTTTGACAACCTGCCCCTCTTCAACCAAAATCGATTCAACTATACCACCCTCTAAATTTTGAATTATTTGGTTCTGTCCATAGGGAATAACATCTCCATCCCCTCTAGTTATCTCATCAACCTTTGCCAAAGATGCCCAGATTATAAAAGCCGCAACCGTAAAAAGCCATATTTTTACCACTCTGCTCATTCTAGATGGCGTTTGTTCCAAAACAGCAGCGCTAAGGCTGTTCATAAAGCTATAATCGTTTTTTGTGTATTCCACAGGCTTATTATTGTTATTATTTTTCAATATTGTTTCCTTGCCCGTCTTGTTTGGTTTGAAGTTTTGCGAGAGCCTCTTCTTTAGGAGCATCTATAAAAATTCTTCCCTCATTCATAACGATTACTCTTTCGACAATTTTCAAAAGGGTCATTTTTTGGGTTACGATAAGTGAAGTTTTTCCATTTAAAGCCTTTGACATATTCTCAAGAAGTTTAGCTTCCGTCATCTGATCCATAGCATTGCTAGGTTCATCAAGGAGCATAATCGGGGATTCCAGTAAAAAAGCGCGAGCTATTCCTATGCTTTGTCTTTGTCCTCCGGAGAGCCCTTGACCTCTCTCCCCGATTGGCATTTCATACCCTTTTGGATGTTTCTTTATAAAATCAGCCGTCGTGCTTATATTTGCTGCTCGTATCATAGAGGCGTCACTTGCATGCGATGCACAAAATGTTATATTATCTTTTACCGTTCCGCGAAATAACATTATATCTTGAGAGACGTATCCAATATTTTTTCTCAAATCAGACGGGTCTATCTGTTTAATATCTATGCCATCAATAAGAATCTGCCCTGAATCAGGCTCGTAAAGACCTAAAATCAGCTTTTGAATTGTGCTTTTGCCAGAACCTATTCGACCGATAATGGCTACATGCTCTCCGGGTTTTATGGTAAAAGAGACGTTTTTAAGTGCAGGAACATCGCTGTTCGGGTAAGAAAACGTAACATCTACAAACTCTATATTTCCGCTAAAATCCGGCTTTTGCAGGAATTTTTTGCCAACAGGACGCTCGCTTGGCTGAGAAATAATCTCATTTAATGTTTCGTAAGATGTTTTTGTGTCTTCGTAGTTTGTCAGAAGTGCGGCAACTTGACCCATGGGAGCAAGTGTTCTAGATGTTAAAATGACAATAGCTATTAGTCCGCCCATTGAGAGTTCAAACTCTTTAATCAAATAGACGCCAAATACAATTATCATTACAGTGTTTAGCTGAATAAGAAGTTGGGTAATTGTCGGTATTGAAGCTGATAGAAGGCGGGATTTTAAACTTCTTGTGGCTATTTCCCCTGTTGCCTCTTCCCAGTTCCATTGAGCTTGATTAACAGCGCCGAGTGTTTTTAATGTTTCAATATTGTTTAGAGATTCAATAAGAATAGAGCTTTTTTTTGCACCTGCCTCATGTGCTCTCTCTATACTCTCTTGGAGAGGTTTTTTTATTAAAAATGCATAAGTTATTATAAAGAACATCGTAACAATCGGGATTAGAACAATTGCGCCGCCGATATACCATATTACAAACAGAAAAATTATCGTAAAAGGAAGATCTATTACGGCGGCCATAGTGGCATTTGTTAAAAAAGCTCTAATGCTGTCAAAATCTTTTATATTGCTTGCAAATGAGCCCACAGAAGCCGGATGATGCGCCATTTTAAGATCTAATACCTTTTCAAAAATAATAGATGACATAATTACATCACTCTTTTTTGCGGCAGACTCAAGCAGATAAGTTCTGGTAAATTTTAAAAACGTGTCGATTAAGTAAACAATACTTACGCCTATTGCAAACACCCACAGAGTTTCAATCGCATTGTTTGGAACTACTCTGTCATAAACGTTCATGGTAAACAGAGGAGAAGCAAGCACAAAAAGATTTATAAGCAAAGAGGCGTATAAAACATCTTTGTAGATCGGCAAGGAGAGTTTTATGGTGCTCCAAAACCAATGTTTCTGGTCTAAATGAAGCGTTCTTGAGTTTTTATCGCTGTACTCAAAAGCTTTTTTAATCATAAATCCAAAACCGATATACTCGTCTCTCAGAGCATCAATGTCAACCCACTGCTCAACTGCTTCTTCTGCAGGCATAACGATTTTTGCCATCTTTGCGTCTTTGCTAAAACTGTCTAAGATACAGGCACCTTGGTTAGATAGCAAAATAATCATTGGGAGTTGCAGAGGCGAAATTTGAGACAGCGGTCTTTTGATAAGTGAAGATTTAAGTCCGGCCTTCTCAGCTGCACGCGAAAATAGACCTTTTGCGTTATCTATTGAGAAGAGCTCAGGTGCGTCACATCCTGGCTCTATAGGCAATCCGGCAGTCAGCGCTTCTGCTGAAAACGGCTTGTGGTAAAGTTTTGTAAAAAGCACCAAGCAATCAAGCAAGGCATCCATTTTTAAATTTTCAGTGCTTGTTAAAAGCATTTAACACCTTTTAAAATCTTATTTTATTCGTTTAATTATTCATCATAAGAAATCGGTAGTGTATCATTATTTTTAGGAGCTCTTCCATTTAATCCAACGTTTGAGTATAAAATATCAGTCTCGCCGAGAACTGTCGAAACAAGCGTTCCCATTGCGTCTAAAATTCTGTATCTTGCAAAAAGCATGCTGTATTCTGTACTTATAATTTGCGCTTTTGCCCCAATAAAATCATTTTGAGCAGAGAGAAGGTCTAAAAGAGAACGGCGACCCAAATCATACTCTTTTGAATAGAGTGTCAGAGTTTGAAGTGAGAATTTTTTATATTCATTTAGATGTTCAAGCTGATTGCCGAGTTTTTCGTTTGCCGCCCATGACAGACTTAATCCCTCAATAACTTCGCGTTCCAACTCGTTTTTAGTTTGAACCTCTTGATGAATAGCGCTTATACTTTTTTGTAGTTCGGCTTTGTCTGCAAAACCGTTAAAGAAGTTGTACCTAAGATATGCCATAGCTCTTAGGTTGTCATATTTGCCCTCAATGCCGCTTAGATTTTTATTCATATTTTGAGATATTTCGATGTCAAGTGAAGGGTAAAAAGGCGATTTTTTCTCTTTATATGTCTCCTCTGCAAGTTTAACGTTGTATTTGCCCACAAGCAGAGACGGATTGTTTTGTATTGCAAATTGCGTGGCCTCTTCTATATTTGCAGGAAGAACTACATCTAGCGTAGGTCTGCTCATATTTTTAGGTTCTAAGTGGCGTCCCAATACCCTTTGCATGTTGTATGTTACATCTAAAAGCGTATTCTCTTGAACAACATAGTTAGATTTTGCAAGAGAGAGAGCCGACTCGATTTTGTTAACCTCTGAGAGTGTAGTAAGCCCCGCATCATATAGTTTTTGTACTTTTTTAAATATTTCCGTATTTATCTCTACATTCTCTTTTTGTATATTTAGAAGCTCTATATTTTTCATAAGCTGCAAATAGATGTTTAGCGCCTCAAAAGAGGTGTCGTTTACTTTTTCAATATAGCTGTAAGCTGCGGCAATAGTTCTGTTCTCTTGCTGTCCCACTCTATGTGTAGTTTGAAAGCCTTTAAAGAGGTTGTGAGTATAAGAGAGCGAGTTTTGATAAACGCTATAATCAAACTCTTGATTGAGAGGTCTCTCTCCATCTTCTTTGCCGACTCCGATTGAGAGATCAAGTTTTGGATAGTAGCCGGCTTGGGCGGTTGTAATATCTTCTTTTGTGGCGTTGTAGTTCTTAAGCCTCTCTAAAACAATCGGATTTGTTGATAAAACTTCACTTATAGTAGTTTTAATGTCCTGAGAAAATAGAGCCGTTGAGACGGATAATGCTAAAACAATTTTGAACTTCATAAAAGTACCCATTTATTAGATTTTGTTATTTTGTGATTATAGTAAAGATTTACTATTGATGTCAATATAGTGACCATTTATATAATCTGATTTTTATGTTAAAACTTAACTATTGTAGTGATATAATCTCGACTTAAAAAACAACATAAAAGTGATTCATGTTCGCATCAGATGTAGACTCTATTTTAAACAATAAAGATAAATTATTAACTCAAATATATTTTGATTTGCAGAGATATTTTGAAGGCAAATACGGACGTGATACAGTTATCTTTATGGAGATAGGCACATTTTTTGAGGTTTATGAAGTAAACAACGATGAAGAACAGGTAGGTAAAGCGAAAGAGATAGCCGAGCTATTAAACATCCAGCTGACCAAAAAAAATAAAAATATAATAGAAAACAGCGATAAAAATCCTCTTCTTGCAGGTGTTCCCGCCGTCTCATTTGATAGATATCTAAGCCGCCTTATATCTGAGCAAAAATATACCGTTATTGTCGTAAAACAGAAGGGCAATCCTCCAAAAATCAGCCGTTATATCTCCCAGATTGTCTCTCCAGGGACAAATTTTGACCA
>DAIDMU010000022.1 GCA_027448805.1 Sulfurimonas sp.
ATGTACCAGGCGGAGCTATTCTTCTTGATGCAATGACACTAGAGCCGTTAAAAGTTTACCCGACTTCAAGCGTTATCAAGCCTAACGGTGAATAACCCACCACCACCAGAATTGATCAATAGAGATGTTGTCAGTATAACCCATACCTGCCAAGTAGATACCAGCGAATGCTAGCATGTCAGCCATAAGTACAGTAACGATACCTGAACGGTTACCTTTCATTCCTGTTGCATAAAGGTTATAGATAAAACCAAGAACAACAACAACGATACCTATATCAGCCCAACGAGGTGCTTCAATATACTCACGACCTTCATGTATCAACCAAAGAGATGTCTCATCTGCCGGTCCAACTTGAACTAGCAAGTAAACAAGAACAACAACAACGATAGCAGCAACGAATACCCAGTAAAGAAGTTTTCCTAAGCCGATACCTACTGTTTCGATACCAGTTTCATCTGGTAATAACCAATAAACTGAACCAATCATTGCAAATACCATCCATACAACAAGCGCGTTGATGTGTATCATTCTTGCAACAGAGAAATCCACGATTTCAAACAGGAACCCTGGTATCACATATTGTGCAGCAGCAACTAAACCAAAAAGTAGTTGAGCACCAAAAATAATCGCAGCAAAAGTAAAATACCATGTTGCTAATTTTTTTGATTCTGTTGTTAAATAACTATTTGCCATGTATTGCTCCTTGAATTTTTCCAAAGTTTCTTGGGAAACCATTTGTATCTATTGATGACATATGTTTTAAGAAAGCAACTAAGCCTTTAGCCTCTTCAGCAGTAATACCAAGATCTGGCATCATACGAGCATGAGTAGGATATTGAGACGGATTTTGTAAAAACTCAGCCATTGCCTCTTCTTTTGAACTTTTACCTGTCATAGCTTGCATTGAACCCTCAGGACCCCATGCTGGATCTAACCAAGCTTTTGTTAAGTCTGGAGCATAGTATGCACCATTTCCAAGAAGTGTATGACAGTTCATACAGTTTTTAGTTTGTGAACCTAGTTTACCTAGATGTAACAGCTCTGCAGCCTCTTCTTCTGAGTAATCATCTCTTCCGAAAAACATCTCTTTTTCACCAATTACTGGAATTTCATGGCCACGTTTTTTGTCCATTTCATAAGTAATTTTGTAATTAATAACCGTAGGTCCTGGAACCCTTTTTGTTACGCCATTTTGTAAATCTGCATTTGTACCTATCGTTATTTGCGATATCGTATCAAACGTTAACCAAATAAGAAGCATTGATGCGAAACCTGTAACCCACGCTGCGTATCTTTGCCAGAAACGATTGTCACTCCATACGGATTTTTTAGCCACTGTACCCTCCTATAAATTATGGGTCAATATATATAAGTTAGTGTTCATTCTCTTCGTGAACACGGTCTTGCATGTAATAAACTGCATGTGGAAGTATTAATATTCCAATAGCAGCAACAACTAAAGCCTTGGCTGTAAAATCATTTACGTGCATGAAGCTCCCCATAAGATATAAACAGTAAGCTGTTAATATCCAAAATAGGTAGCTAAAAGGCATAGCCCAATTTTTGAGCAGTTTTACTTTTACAGCTGTATATATACCAACATAGAATCCTCCAAATACTAAAACAAGAGTAGAAGATACAAATATTGTCAAGAACTCGCTAACACCAATATCTTGTGTCATTAAGACTTCACCAACCATCTTTTGTTTCTCCTTCAATTACTAAATTTTTCAGAATCAAGAGAAGTTTAGTCCTATTTAGTTTAAAACTAGTTGATATAAATCAATTTTTTTACTTAATTTAAAATTTAAGGTTTGTTTTATTATTTCTGTAACAATCTGAAACATACCTGCTCTTTTAATATCAATTTTAGTAATACAGAGAGGTGATTTTACAGTGTTATTAAATGAAGTGCAGAAGAGATGAGAGGGTAAAAGCAAATGCCAGTGTTGACGTTATTATAACGACCCGCTTCTGTTTCTCCTCTAAACCATATTTCTCTTCAAGATACTCTCCGAGCTTGATTCCAGGGAACACTGAAAACAGTAACATCGGAACGCTCATAACACAAATAATCACAATATCTTGAAGTATCATTTTAAACTCTTTTATTAAATTTAAATTTTATTTTATATCTATTATTATATCATTGATTAATTAATTTTTTTTAAATAAAATTAATTTTACAGGTAATTTATATAAAACAAAAGGATAAAAAGTGGGAAAAATGTTATCAACGGTTGCTATATTAGTCGCAACACTTGGATTGTCGACGGGTTGTACTTCGACTTCGGATAGTTCAGTTAAGCCAAGTAAATTGGAAATGGGTGCTCATATTGAAAGAACAGATGAGTCAACGCCTAAGACCGCAATATTTGTTGGCCATCACAAAAGTGAAGATGTCCTAAAAGCTATAAAAGCAGCGGCAAAAGAAGAGGGGTGGGATGTGACAGAATATAAGAGTGAAGCCGTTATAGTGGAAAAGACTCTTGCTGATAAGACCATCTCTTCAACGATAATATATCACAATCAACATATTTCAGGTGATAGTGAGAATGCTCCGATGGAAGAGTTGTTAAAACTTAGGCATGAAATCGTAGAACAGTTGAAAAAAGAGGAAAAACACTAACCCATCTTTCTTTTCTGCTGTGCTTTCCTGCTCCTAATTAGAGGCAGGATGGCAAAAAATTTAAATTCCAAAAGTCTCCTTAATCCTATTTTCGAACTCTCTGTCGCTTAACTCTTTTCTTAGCGGAACAAATGTTGTAGCTTCAACGCCTACCGGAATCGATATATCCGCATTTTCATTCTCAATAATCATCTTTATCGTCTGTGCGATAGGTTCAGGTTTTGGTCCCTCATTGATAGCTTTTGCCACGATAGGAACAAAGTGAGATACCAAATCTTTGTATGGAGAATTTTCACTAGTGGTCTTCGCATTTGCAACCAACCCTTTTTTTACAAAATTTGTGCCAAACAGACCTGACTGGATAGAGTGAACTCTTATATTAAAAGGAAGAGTTTCAAATCTAAGGGAGTCAACAATACCTTCAACAGCATATTTTGAAGCATTATAGTGTGAGAGAAGCGGCAGTCCCATTTTTCCCAAAAATGAGCTTATGTTAATGATAACCCCGCTCTTTGCCTCTCTCATATATGGAAGAACCTCTCTCGTTGTTTTTATAAGCCCGAACACATTTACGTCGAACTGGTTGAATATCTCTTCATCGGTTCCGTCTTCAAGTGTTGATAGAAGACCGTAACCGGCATTATTTACAAGCACGTCTATTCTTCCCTCATTCTTTATAATCGCAGCGACGGCATTTTTAATTGTATCTGTCTTTGTAACATCTATATATATGTTTTTTAGGTTACCGTTAAAATTTTGTCTATTTTGATCTCTTGTTCCACCGTAAACTATATATCCGCTATCGGATAACAGCTTGGCTGTAAGCTCGCCCATTCCAGATGTTGCACCTGTGATTAAAACTACTTTTGACATGTAAAACTCCTTTTATTATCTCATATTAATAAAATGATTATATCATACGAATAAATAAATAAAATTGTATAAAGTAGAGAATAAATGGATTTTTTTAAGTATATACACGCTGTTGGAACCGGCGAAAAAGGTAATAGAGATTTGACTTTTGAAGAGTCAAAAGATATGATGGAACAGATCTTAAAGCAAGATGTTTATCCTGAACAAGCTGCTGCTTTTTTGCTTGGATGGAGGCTTAAGCCTGAGACGACGGAAGAGTTTAGAGGAGTTGTTGAGGCGAGTGATCTGTTTATTAAAAAGAGAGCAGTTGCTAACTCCATAGAGCTTGGGTATCCGTTTGACGGAAAAGCTAATAACCCGTTTATATTTCCGCTAGTTGCAAAAGTTCTTGAGAATTCAGAACTAAATCTTGTCGTAGTAGGCGATGATTTAGCACCCGCAAAGGCAGGCATAACTCTAAAAGAGGTAGCTACCAATATTGAGCTAAATAAAAATCTTCACTATTTTGACAGAGCCGATTTTTTTAAAGAGATGCATGATTTAACGCCGCTTCGTATGAGACTTGGGCTTAGAACAGGGCTAAATACCATTGAAAAATTAACCAAAGTCGCAGAGAGCGATTATGCTATCACGGGTGTTTTTCATAAACCTTTCGTGAAAAAGTATATTGAGACTTTTGCAAATAGGTATAAAAGAGTTGCTCTCATTCAGGGAAATGAAGGAACACCAGAACTTTTTAGCAAGGGTAGGCTATGGATTGCTGATGGCAATGATGTAGAGGAGATTATCGTAGATCCAGAGCATTACGGCATAAATTATACAAAATCTTGGGAGAGAATAACACTGCAAGAGTCATTGGAGCAGGTAAATAACCCGTCGGCAGAGTTTTTAAAGTTAGCACGTCTAAATGCTGCCGTCTATCTTTTTGTTGCGCAAAAAGCCGCAAGCATCGATGAAGCATACGAAAAACTAAATGGATAAATTCTCAAGCCATCTGAAAAATATTCTGCATGGCTTCTTTCTGGCAATTGGCACAACTATTGCCGAACCATCTACAATCCTGCCGCTAATCGTAAACTACTTCGGCGGCAGTTCTATGCTTGTTGGTTTTTTTGCCGCACTTCTAAGGGGCGGAGCAGTTATAGTTCAGCTATTTGCCGCTTTTCATGCGCAAACATACAAATTAATGATGCCTTATCTTCGCAAAGTATTCTTTGTAAGATTTCTCTCATGGTTTTTTATCGGCGTCGCAATTATCCTCTTTGGTGAAGAGCATCCAAACTTAACCCTTGCTTCCATCGGCTTTGGACTTTTTATCTTCTCTTTTAGTGCCGGTTTTGCCGCAATATACTTCAGGGAGATAATGGCTAAAATATTTAGCCACAAATTTCGCGGCAAAACGATGGCATACCGTCAGTTTTTCAGCGGCGCAGGAGGGCTTATCAGCGGAGCGCTTGCCGCTTGGATACTGGAATCATATGGAGCACCGCAGAGCTATGGATACCTCTTTATAATAAGTTCGTTTATTATGGGGCTTGGTTATCTGGCATTCTCTTTGGTTGATGAGCCGATAAAAGAGGAGGTCTCTAAAAAAGAGAGCTCATTTAAAGAGTTTTTGAGGAATTCATGGGTGCTTTTAAAGGCGGATAAAAATCTGCAGATTCAGGTTACGACATTTTTGCTGGCTTACGGATATCTTATTGCTCTGCCTTTTATAATACTTGACGCTCAGCAAAAAATAGACTTAGACGGTGTTGCCATCGGTTCTTTGATTACTACTCAAATGGTCGGAGCGATGGTCAGCAATTTTTTGTGGGGGAGCTTAAGCTCAAGCGGAAGAAACAGACTGACTGCAAAACTCTCGATATTTTTTCAGATAGTGGCAATCGCTTTGGCTTTTAATGCCTCATCTCTCTATGAGTACATTGCTATCTTCTTTTTAGTCGGTGCTTCAATGGATGGCAGCCGTATAGCTTCGAGCAACTTAATACTGAAGATTGCCCCAGCGGACAAAAGACCTATTTACATAGCTCTTCAGATGAATATAGTCTCATTGGGGATGTTCTTCTCGATCGCCGGAGGGGTTATTTTGCACTACCTAAATTATACGGTTCTTTACAGCAGTGCGATTGCTATGCTTCTTGCAGCACTATACTTGTCTTTTAAATTAAGAGATTGATTTTTAAAATTTTCTAAACGGACGCGTTCGTTTTAGTGCATAAAAATAACGTTAAATACCGTAAAATCTCTTAACAAACTCTCTCTCTTTTTCGGTTTCAATAAAGATTCTAGCGACTGTTTGGTTGTTTTCGCCCAGTATAAGAACTTCATTGTTTTCAACTTTAAGATGTCCTTTTCCCCATGCTTTATCTAGCTCATCTACTCTGTGAAAAAACTCTTGAGAGCTTGGGCTCTCTTTTTCTCCATTTCGTTTATCTATGATTGTTAGCCCGCCGACTTTTTTCTCTATTATGTATGGGCTGTAAACTTTTATAGCCGTATATATGCGATTCTCTTTTGCTTCAGGCATTGCTCTCTTCATTGACAGCATTCCTAAAATTAAAAAGGCTGTGAAAAACCCGAATATTAAAGCTTTTTTTACATTCATTTTTGACTCCATGTCTTTATATAATCTTCTGCTTTTTTATCAAGCATTTTCATTCTCTCTTTGCCTTTTGGCAAACTTTTTCTTAAATCTTTCATCTCTTGCAAAAATTCACCGATACTGGAGGGAATTAACTCTTGAAGATATTTTCTTAAGTGTTTTGCAACTGCCGGAGACGCCCCAGATGTAGATACTGCGATGGTTAAATCATCTTTTTTAATATATGAGGGAAATATAAAGTCGCAATAATCTACGGAATCGACAGAGTTGCAAAGACAGTTGTAGTTTTTTGACTCTGCAAATATCCGTGCCTGAAGAGGGATATCATCAACGGCAACTATAACAACGGCAAAATCTTTAATATCGCCTTTTTTATAGCCTCTTTTTTCAAAATACAGACCTTTTTCTTCTATAACTCTTTTCATATCATCGGAGAGTTCAAGAGCTATTATTGAGATATCCGAAGTAAAATCTAAAAGATGCTCCAACTTCTCATAAGCTATGTACCCGCCGCCGACAATCAGGACTTTTTTGTTATCAAGTTTTAAGAAGGCCGGAAAATAACTCATCTGTCTCTTTTCGTCTGTTTTTCTACGACATAATATCATAGTTTTTTGAAAACTCTTATTGATAAAAATCAACTTGGATTAATTGAAATTAGATTACAATCGACAAAATAAAAATAAAAAGATGGATGGAATAACAATAGATGAAAGACGAAATTTTATCACGTATTCAGAAGAAATTTCCTTTGGTTGCAAGACCTTTTATGGTAATAGCTGATGAATTAAACATGAGTGAAGATGAGGTTCTTGAGATTTTGCAAGAGCAGAAAAAAAGCAATATTATACGTCAGACATCGGCAATATTCGATACAAAAAGATTGGGCTATGTCTCATCTTTGGTAGCGTTTAAAATTCCATCAGATAAAATAAGCGATGCTGTAAGAATTATAAATTCTCATCCCGGGATATCACACAATTATGAGCGAAACCATGATTTTAACATCTGGTTTACCGTTGCCGTCTCTCCGACATCTGAGCTTGGCCTTGAAAGAACAGTTGAAATTTTGGCAAAAGCCACCGGAGCCGAAGATTATATTATCCTTCCGACACTAAAACTTTTTAAAATAAATGTTAAGTTAAATACGACCGGGAATGATGAGAAAAAAGAGGAAGTAAAAAGAGTAAAGCATACCGAGATAGAGATGACTCCGCTGCATCATGCAGTTATTAGGTATGCTCAATATGATATAGAGATGGTAAGTGAACCGTTTAAAAAAATAGTGGATGAGCTGGGTGTTGATTATGATACATTTTTTGGAGTTTTAAACGAGCTTCAAGAAGCGGGTGTTATGAGAAGATTTGCTTCAATACTTAACCATAGAAAAGCAGGTTTTAGTGCAAATGCAATGGTTGTATGGGATGTTGATGAAAAAAACGGAGAGGAGATTGGTGAAAAAGCAGCCGCATTTAGTGCGGTAAGCCACTGTTATCTTCGTCCTAAATACGCAAATTGGCCATACAATCTTTTTACAATGGTTCATGGAAAAAGTACTGAGGAGACGAATGCCATTATCGCTGATATGGCTTTAGAGATAGAGGCAAAGAGCTATATGCCGCTTTACAGCTCAAGAGAGTTTAAAAAAGTGCGCATTGAGTACTTTACGCCTGAGTTTGAAGCTTGGGAAGAAAAATATAATATATTATAAGGAATAGCCATGGAACTTTTTTTAGAATTAGAGATAGTATATATAGTTATAGGAATTTTTATACTCAGTATCACGGCATTTGTAACGACTAGGGATTTTGTGCCAAAAGGCGCTTTTAAAAAAGGGATGATAGCTGTTGGCTCATTCGTCGCAATTATGATAGCTCTTCACTACAATGTGACAACATCAAGGATGCAAGGTGTTGAAGAGATGTTTAACTCCGGCAAAGAGATAATTTGTGAAAACAAGATGAAAAGAACCGTTGCAAGATCTGTAATTTTGTCTAAAGAGCTTGGCTGGAGAGTTGAGGATCATCTATTTAAAAATAGTGATTATGAGAGAGATTTTCATACTTCAAGATGTATTGAGTGGACAGACAGCAAGCTTAAGATGGAAGAAGAAGAAAAGCAAAAAAAAGAGACAAAATAGATGTTGGCAATATTTAAGCGATATTCGTTAGCAATGTTTTTCTTGCTGCTGATTTGCTCTTTAATGGTGCTTGCAACCATGGGTGTTAAATCTTTTAGCGATAAAATGGTTAAAGATGCCGGAATCGTAGTTGAACCGAGAGAGGAGCCTCTAGCAAAATGAGCCTAACCGTTATATTGGCAATTGCCATAGCTTTAAGTCTTGCTTTTCACTTCGTTGGGGTTTATGCGGGCGCTAAAAAAACTGTTTGGGTTATGCTTGTTTTTGTATGGGCAATTGTTGTAGGCACTGCAATGAATGGGATTAAACCTGCCGGATATAAAGATATTGAGAAGATGCGCGGCCAGTTTAGCGACACTGATAAACTCATAGAAGAGGCGATGCCTGAAGTTTCACTTTATGAGATGATAATAATTAAAAAAAGCTATCAAACAAACAAACCCAAGAAATGAACAAGACAAAGAGTGTCGGTATTATCGGATGCGGTTGGCTAGGCAAACCCTTAGCTGAGGAGCTTTCTAAAAATCTGCATGTAGAGTGTTTTTCAAGAGAGGCAACTCATAACAACTCCCCTTTTTGGCGGAGCGATATAGTGATTATCGCAATAAATACAAAAGATAACTATCTAGAGACGCTGCGAAAAATAGCTACGCTTACCAAACCTGCATGTAATATTATTTTAATGAGTTCAATATCCATCTACAGGGAGTTTGATGAGGATGTCGATGAGAGCTTTGAGATAACCAAGCCATCTTTAATAAAAGAGGCCGAGGATTTGATTCTTGGGTTGAAAGAGAATGTTATTATCCTAAGACTTGGCGGACTTATGGGGGATGACAGGGTAGCTGGGAGATGGAAGAGCGCTGTTGATTTTAGCGATGGTTATGTAAACTACATACACAAGGACGATGTGATAAATATCGTTAAAAAGATGATTGAAAATATTGTAAATCTCGGCATATACAATCTAGTCGCTCCGCTTCATCCCACAAGGCAAGAGATTCATAGAAAAAACAGCCAAAATGCGGGTTCCGAGATTGGAAAGTTTGAGGGATTTTCAAAACGCATAGTGTCTTCACAGAAGGTGATTAAAGAGTTGAACTACACCTTTTTGCATCCAAACCCGCTTGATTTTTGGGATTAATGACTTCTTGCTAGTGCAGCAAAATCAATCTCCTCTTTTTTCTCATCAACAGCTTTTTTATCCTCTTCAAAACTGCCGGTACTAAAAGTGTAGTCGCTGCTCTTTAGTATGCACCCCTTCATCCCTGGGACGCACTCTTTTTTAATAAGTTTGCAGTAACCTTTGTAGTCATGTTGGCAAGTCCAACCCATAATAAGCCCCTCATCTTATAAATTAATATTGAATTATGATACAATTTTTTAAACAAACAGTCAGGGAAGAGATGAATTATAAAGTATTGGACGCGGGTAGTATAGTCGAGTATATTTCAAATGTAAAAAGTGTTATGGATTATTTTGGTTCGGATGAGATAAAGGCCGACGAGATAGGTGATGGCAATCTCAATTATGTTTACAAAATAAGCTCCATTGAAAATCCTCAAAAAACTCTGATTGCCAAACAGGCGGTGCCGTTTCTTAGATGTGTAGGCGAGGATTTTCCGCTTAGCAGGCAGAGAATGACGTACGAGATAAGAGCTCTGCAAAAATTTTATGCTATTTTCCCGAGTTTTGTCCCTAAAATACATTATGCAAGCGAAGAGATGAGCTTGGTTGTTATGGACTATCTAGGCAGTCACATAATTATGAGAAAAGGGCTTATAAATAGCGTAAAATATAAAAATTTCAGCGAACACATCTCAACCTATATGGCGGCTACGCTTTTTTATACATCATCTTTATATCTTAGCAGCAGTGACAAAAGAGAGTTGATAAGCAGGTTTAACTCAAATGTAGAACTCTGCAAGTTGAGCGAGGATCTGGTTTTTAGCTTTGCGTTTATGGAGCATGAGACTAACGACAATGAGAATGTAAAAGATAATCCAGAGGCGAAAAAAGTTTTTGCGGACATGGAGTTTAAAGAGAGAGTTTTGGAGCTTAAATATAAGTTTATGACGCAGAGCGATGCGCTTCTTCACGGTGATTTGCATACGGGTTCGATTATGATAAACGAGAAAGAGACCTATGTTATAGACCCTGAGTTTGCATTTGTCGGTCCTTTTGGTTTTGATGTCGGAGCGCTTCTGGCAAATCTCGTAAACAACTATATACACCACACTGTTGTTACAAAAGATAAAGATTTTCAAGAGTGGCTTTTGGCAACTATTAAAGAGGTGCTAGAGAAGTTTGGCGAGAAGTTTTTAAATTTTTGGAAAGAGTATAGAAATTCTGCGCTTTTGGTTGATGGGTATCTAGATGAAGCAACACTTAAAAAGTATAAAGAGAAATTTGTAAAAAATATTTTAAGAGATAGTGTGGGATTTGCGGGCTGCAAGATGGCAAGAAGGGTTTACGGCGTTGCAGGAGTTGCGGAGATAAGAGCGATAGAGGATAGAGCTCTTAGAGCTGAGGCTGAAAAATCGGCTCTAAAAATTGCCAGAGAGTTTGTAATAAAGCACGACAAGATAGAGAGTATTGATGAGATATTGGAGATTATAAAAAATGCAGGGTAATTACAAAGCGTTATGGTTAAATGATGACCTTTTTGATGAGTGCCTAGAGGTGATTGACCAAAGACAGCTACCGTTTGTCTACGACACAAGACACCTTACAAATACCGAGGAAGTCGTAAATGCCATAAAAAATATGACTGTTCGCGGTGCGGGAGTAATAGGGAGCGTTGCGGCTTTTGGGATTTATATAGCCGCAATCGAGGTCGAGGGAGATTATGAGGCACTAAAAGAGAAGGCGGCTTTGATAAGAGAGTCCCGCCCGACTGCAGTAAACCTGATGTGGGCGGTTGATAAGATGATGGAGTTTTTAAAAGATTCGGATGATTTAGTAGATGATGCAAGAGAGTTTGCAATAAAATTAAATGATGAAGAGGCACTTGAGAGCCAAAAGATAGCAGAGTACGGCTGTGACATCATAGAAGATATTTTAAAAAAGAGCGGAAAAACAGAGATAAATATCTTAACCCACTGCAATGCGGGCTGGCTCGCTGTTATAGATGAGGGAACGGCTCTTGCCCCCATCTATGAGGCAAAGAGAAGAGGCATAGATGTGCATGTGTGGGTTGATGAAACCAGACCTAGAAATCAGGGAGCGTCACTCACCGCGTGGGAGCTTGCACAAAGCGGTATAAAGCATACAATCATCGCTGATAACATGGGCGGACATCTTATGCAGCACGGCATGGTGGATATGGTGATTGTCGGAGCGGACAGGGTGAGTGCGAACGGCGATGTGGCAAACAAGATAGGAACTTACCTAAAGGCACTTGCGGCGCATGACAACAATGTCCCTTTTTATGTGGCAATTCCAACTTCTACCTTTGACTTTGAGATTAGAGATGGCGTAAAAGAGATTCCCATAGAGGAGAGAAGCGCCGATGAGGTTAGATTTATAAAAGGGGTGGACAGCGAGGGCTTGGTTCGTGAAGTGCGCATAACCCCGGGGGATTCGCCGGCTCTGAACTACGGTTTTGACGTAACTCCTGCAAGGTTAATTACCGGACTTATAACAAACAGAGGGGTTTGCGAGGCAGATTTCGATAAAATTCAAGAAAAATTTAAAAAGAGCAACTAATGAGAAGTTTATACAGCGACAAAGAGGCAAATGAATTTAAAACAGATTTGGACTTAAGGGTTTACACCTCAAGACTGCTTGGGCGTGATTCCTCACTGGTGCTTCACGGCGGTGGAAACACATCTGTAAAATCAACCGCTACAAATCTTTTTGGAGAGGTTGAAGAGATTCTTTATGTCAAAGGGAGCGGCTGGGATTTGGCAACCATAGAAGCTGAGGGTTTCGCACCGGTGAAGATGGACAGCTTGCTTAAAATGGCTGAGTTAAAAGAGCTGAGCGATACGGATATGGTAAAGTACCAACGCCTTGCCATGACAAATCCATCGGCTCCAAATCCTTCAGTTGAAGCTATTTTGCATGCGATTATCCCTTTTAAGTTTGTTGACCACACCCATACCGACGCTGTTGTAACCATTACAAATACGCAGGGCGGCGAAGATAAAATAAAAGAGCTTTACGGTGAGAGA
>DAIDMU010000023.1 GCA_027448805.1 Sulfurimonas sp.
TTTTATAATACTTTTAGTTACACCCAAATATTCTGCCAGCTAGTAAACTTCACTTTTATAGAGGTCGCCTATGGGATTGAGCGCACTTGAGAGGTCACCATAAAGGTGAAGTTTACGAGCTGGCAGAATATTTGGGTGTAACTAAAAGTATTATAAAAAAAGCTCCTTCTGCCGATTTGTGGAGCGGGCAGAGCGATGAAGCCGATTTGGGCTACACGTACAAAGAACTCGATAAAGCGCTGAAGCTTTATGTTGAAGATAGATTGAGCAAAGAAGAGATAGTTGAAATGGGATGTGACAAAGATATGCTCGATATGATAATTGAGAGGATATTTCTCAATCAATTTAAGAGGAAGATGCCTCTTATTGCCAAATTGACGTCTAGAACTATAAATCATGATTTTAACTATCCAAGAGATATTAGACTATAAAGGATGAAGTATGAAAGTTGAATTTTGTAAGTATGAGAGCAGTAGGGAAGCGCATTCAAACGTCAGCGATGTTTTGGACGGAGAAGAGATTGATCAGGTAAAAGAGTTAGAGGATGAATTTATCTCATATATAGGTTCGGAGTATGCGCTTGCTACCTCACACGGAACTTCAGCACTTCATTTGGCAATGTTGGCACTGGACTTAAAACGCGGCGATAAAGTGGTTTGTTCAGTAAATGCGCATCCGAACGTTCCTGAGGTTGTCCGCCACTTTGATGCGGAGCCTGTTTTTGTAGATATAGATTCTCAAACTTATAATATAAATCTTGATAAACTAGAAACATATCTAGAAGACAACAAAGCCAAAAAACTAAAAGCGGTTATAGTCACTCACGTAGCAGGGCAGTGTGCGGATTTAAACAGACTGTACAACATGGCAAAGATATATGATGTAAAAATCGTAGAGGATGCAAGCGAAGCTTTGGGTGCGACATATCAAGGTAAAAAGATAGGCTCTACGGGGGCTGATATTACATGTTTTAACTTTTCATCTCATTTGAAAAAAGATGTTTGTAACGGCGGTATGATTGTCTCAGACAGCGAAGAGATAATAGAGCGTGCAAAGCTTTTAAGTTCCCACGGAATGACAAGAGACAAAGATTCGCTTGATTATGTTTATGACGTTGTCGATATTGGATTTGACTACTCAATGAGCCAGCTAGATGCCGCGTATATAAGAGCAAAGATTAAAGAGCAGGATAAAAATCTCAAAAGAGTAAAAGAGATAGCCGAGATGTACAACAAAGCGCTTGGAGGAGTTAGTCACATAACAATACCAAAGCCAGAGGGCGATGAGCATCCATACTCTCTCTACATAATAAAAGTGGATAAAAACAGAGACTCTTTCGCATTAGAATTAAAAAAACAGGGGATTGAAGTCGGTCTGCACTATATACCGCTTCATTTTTTATCATACTACAAAAACAAATATGCGCTAAAGGTAAACAATTTTCCTGTTGCTCTTACGACTTATCAGCAGGTTATGTCGCTTCCGATACATGCCAGTATGCAGGATAAAGAGGTGCAGTTTGTCATAGATAAAATTAAATTAGTTGCTTCGACAAGAGTTTAAGTTTATGCTAGATTTTCTGTCGTAATGCGTAAAAAGATAATCTTTTGGGTTGAGGAGTATTTCTACAACCCAAGCCCAATCCAAACAGCACTCTCCCTTTTACTTCTGCCGCTTAGCTGGATTTACTGTTTTTACATGTACTTGAGATTTAAGAGTAAAAAAAGCAGAGATTTCGGCATAGATATTATCAGCATCGGGAACTTAAGCGTCGGCGGAAGCGGCAAAACACCGTTGGTGACTGCGCTTGCTTCAAGATACAAAGATGCGGCGATAGTTCTTCGCGGATATGGTCGCAAAAGCAGCGGTCTTGTAGTCGTAAGCAACGGCAGCGAAATTTTGTGCGGTGTAGATGTCAGCGGTGACGAAGCTATGATTTATGCGCACAAACTTCCGGACGCAAAAGTAATAGTTAGTGAAAACCGAAACGAAGGTGTTTTAAAAGCCAAAGAAATAGGTGCAAAAATTCTATTTTTAGATGATGCCTACTCAAAACACGATATAAAAAAACTGGACATTCTTATAGATGTAAAAAGCAAAAATTCATCTTGTCTGCCATCGGGACCATTCAGAGAGAGGTTATGGAGAGCCAAAGAAGCAGTTGTCGTAAAAGAGAATGTTGATTTTAAAAGAGTGGTTGAACTTAAAAATAAAAGTGATAAAATGTCACTCGTAACTGCCATAGCCAGACCGCAGCGCCTGAATGACTATCTGCCCGAGGTTGTGAGTAAAAACTACTTCGAGGACCACCACTCGTTTACAAAAGACGAGGTTTTGGATATTCTTCAAAGAGACGGTTCAAGCTCAATTTTGGTGACATACAAAGATTTTGTAAAACTAGAACAGTTTAATCTGCCGCTATCCCTGCTTGATTTGCATGTGGAAGTTGATGAAAATATTTTTAAAACAGTAGATAATTACATAGGGGACAAATATGCAAAAAAAGATTGAAACGGTTCAGACGCTCCTTGAAGCCCTGCCGTTTATAAAAGAGTTTAGAGGCAAGACGATAGTTATAAAGTATGGCGGCTCGGCTCAGGAGTCACCGCAGCTAAAAGAGAAGTTTGCGGAGGATATTTTGCTGATGTATCTGGTTGGCATCAAACCTGTTATCGTTCACGGCGGCGGCAGACAGATAAATGAGATGCTAGATGCGCTTAAAATTGACACAAAATTTATCGACGGTCAGCGTGTGACTTCAAAAGAGGTTATGCGAATAGTTGAGATGGTTCTAAGCGGAGAGATAAACAAAGAGATAGTATCTCTCTTAAACTCTCACGGCGCAAAGGCAATAGGAATCAGCGGAAAAGATGCACATTTTATATCTGCAAAAGCAAAAGATTTTGCAAAATGGGGACTTACCGGAAATATTACAGATGTAAAAGCCGAGGTTATATCAAACCTGATAACTGAGAAATTTATTCCGGTAATCGCTCCTATTGCGGCTGGAGGCGAGATGGGTCACCCTGGATTTAACATCAATGCCGATTTGTGCGCTTCATACGTCGCAAAGGCTATTGGGGCTAGCAAGATTATATTTTTAACGGATACCGCAGGGGTTTTAAACAAAGAGAAGGAGCTTTTTAGCACACTTACAAAAGATGAGATTGACGTTCTAAAGGCTGATGGAACGATTCACGGCGGAATGGTGCCAAAAGTCGATGCTTGTCTTGAGGCGGTTGAGGGCGGTGTCCAAAAAGCGCACATAATTGACGGAAGAATAGAGCACTCGATGCTCTTGGAGCTATTTACATCTGCGGGAGTAGGAACACAAATAGTTATATAACTCTAAACCCGTCTATAAAAAAGGGATTTTTTATGAAAAAAAATATTAGTTTGTTGCTTCTTCCCGTACTTGTCAGTGCGCAAATGAATATTACAACAACAGAGCAGGTCTCTCAATTGCTCACGCCGAATGTGCTTCAAGGCCTGCTCGGATTTGATGAGCAGTCTAAAAATATAAATAGTATTAAAACAGATTTTAATGCTATTATCGATGAAGTCAAAAAATTTGACCCCGCAACGCAATATTGCAATGGCGGCGGATACAATCTCTCTCCAATGTATAACAATAAAAGCCAAAAACCTGAGTTTCTTGGATACAGCGGACATCTGCAATTTAATTGTGAATTTAATACGATAGAGCAATATAATGCACTAAACGAAAATATCAAGAAAATTATCTCAAACCGTGTCCGCGTAGCACAGGGCGCCTTGTTGTGGAGTGTAAGCAGCAAAACAGAGGCATCCGTTGAGCAAGAGCTGCAATTGGTTTTATTAAAAAAAGCCAAGGCACGAGCAGAGAGTTTTTCAAAAGAGACACTGCTTGAATGCGAAGTTTCTACCGTAAAGTTTGATGATGTTGCTCAAGTTAAACCTATATCAAAGGTGATGAAGGCAACAGCGCACGGAATCTCTATGCAAAATCCGATACAAAGTGATAAAGAGAGCGTCTTGAGCGCAACCGTATTATATAAATGCGGTAAAAAATAATATTTTACAACTTCTCTTTTCTAGCCATTTTATAAAAAAGCTTCACAGTTGATATCTCTTGCGGTATCGCCTCATTGTATAGAATGTTTTGAGTCACTATTTTTGCCAGATATGGACCAAAAACAAATCCTCTTGAACCTAGCGCATTTATGAGATAGAGGTTTTGGAAATAGTCTAAATCCTCAGGCGGTATTTTAGTTCCGTTTTTAATAGAGGGATACTTTTTTAGAGTGCTTTTGTAGTCAACCGCTTTGCCGATAACCGGAAAGTAGCTTTTTATGGTGGCTCTGGCTCCTTTGTAGCTCTTTATAACTTCCAAATCATCAAGTTTTATAAGCTCATCTGCCTGCTTTAAAAGAGTTTTTATCTGCGCTTCATCGCCCTTTACATAATATGAGCATTTATCGCATGTTGTTAAACACTCCATCTTCTCATTGTCGTGTCTCTCATGCGTTGCTCCGATGGAGATAGTTCCGTCTTGTTTGTTTGTCGATATAGAGATGGATCTGTGGATATTAAATGGGACTTTTGTAGTTGTTTTGACATCGATTCTTAGTCCGAAAATAGGTGCTATTTTCATATATGGAATCTCTACTAGCGGAGTGCTCACACCTTGGGCCAGAATGATGTTTTTGGCTTTTAGATTTTTTAACATGTAAAAACCGTTTTCAAAAATCAGCTTTTCTACATCTATTTTATAAAAGTCACATCCTTCGGTCAGTTTATTGCAGATTTGTATCGGCTCTATCACTGCTGCATTCTCATAAAAATAGCCCTCAATCTCTCTGAAATTTTTTGAGATATCAAGAAGTTTTTTGTTGTCAAAATAGTCATACTTTATGCTGTTTTGTGATAGTTTGTCTTCATCAAAATTATCATTTGCAACCCTGAGAACACCTTTTTTGTCCACTGCCTGTGGGAGCAACTCTTGGTAAAAGTCCAAAGAGAAATCAAGGGCGTCATTAACCAGAGAGTTATAGAGGTTTTTTTGCCCCGGAAGAGGCGATAAAAAAGCGCCGGCTGCTCCGCTGGCACCTCCGGCAATCCCTTCTCTGTCTGCCAGAGCCACGCTTTTGCCATTTTTGTGCAAAAAGTAAGCCGCAGAACAACCCGCACTTCCGGCTCCGATAATTAAAAAGTCATATATTTTCATTTTCGTATTATAGAAAATTATGACTTAATGTCAAGCGTTAAGCGATTGTTACAATAGTGATGTTATAATCGCCGCAATATTATAATTACAGGATGTGGGATGTACGGACTTTTTGAAGATGAAGATGATATATTTATGGGCTCTCCAAAGAGCAAATTGATGGATGTTATATTTAATGCCAATAATGACGTTGTTAGACATGAGTTGCAAAAATTTATTGACAGAACTGCAGCAATCGAGCTTATGACGGCAGATAAATTTAGTCAAGATATGGATAAAGAGATTCAAAACTATATGTACTCAAACGGCGATGAAGTTGAGAATCATGCGAAAAGCTTATATATCGAGTTGATGGGTGCGATTTTATCACAAAGTGAATAATTGAGAAATCTTTTACGCCTAATTGCCATTTTGACGCTTGGTTTTAGTTTCATATTTGCCAGTGATTATAGAGAAATCAAAGAAATTGTTCTAAAAAAAGATGAGCAAAAGAAAATTCTTGTAAAATACGCTGATAAAGAGAAGTTGTTTAAATTTAGATGGACTCTTTACAAGAACGGCGGGCTTGTTGTTTTTAGATCATACGATAGAATTGTTGCTCAACATATGCTATATTTGAGACATGAAAATCAGAGTTTTAGAGTGGAGTTAATGCCAAAAGGCGCTGATTATAAAAGTGCGGCATATATGCTCGTTAAATTTAAAGAGTTTAAACAAGAGAGCAAAGAGGCCGTGTTTGAGATGATTCTCTTTGACGGCAAGGGTCAAGTGTTGTTGGAAGATTTAAAGAAATAGAATTCTGCCTCAAAAGAGGCAGACTTTTCTAAAGAAACTAAAGTTTTGTGCCATAGCGGTTAGCGTAGCAGGATGGGCTTGCTCATTTTGTGTGTAATAAAGAGAGAAGATGCAGAGAGTTGAGAGCGAAATAGCAAGACTGATTAAAGAGATAAATTACGATGAAGTGAGCCGTCTTTTTGGAATGCTCTCAGGCGGAAAAAGGCTCCGTGCAAAGTTGATCTTAAAGATCGCGTCTTCCAGCGAAAAAGCGCCTCTGCTTGCTGCAATTGTGGAGCTTATACACGGAGCAAGTCTGCTTCACGACGATGTAATTGATGAAGCAACTCTTAGACGCGGAGTCGCTTCAGTAAACGCAACGGATGGCAGCAAAACGGCCGTAATGCTCGGCGATATTTTATATTCAAAAGCTTTTACAGAGCTTGTAGCGTTTGAGAGAGATATTGCAAGAGTAATCGCATCTTCCGTAACAGCACTTAGCAAGGGCGAGATGATGGATGTGAAGATGGCGGGCGAGTTTAACGCGAACGAAGAGAAGTATCTTGAGATGTTGTATCTAAAAACCGCAACTTTAATCGAAGCTTCTGCCGAGGCAGCCGCAATCTTGGCAGGAAAAGATGTATCCTCCCATGCGCTTTACGGAAGAAATCTTGGACTATCCTTTCAGATTATAGATGATATTTTGGATATTACAAGTGATGCGCAGACTCTCGGAAAACCGTCAATGAATGATTTTGTAGAGGGCAAATGCACGCTGCCGTATATTTATCTCTACAGAGTTTTAGATGATAACGAGAAGCAGAAGCTGCTCTCTCTTCATGCAAAGGTATTGAGCGAAGAAGAGAGTTTCTGGATTAGAGAAAAGATGAAAGAACATAAAACAATAGAGAAATCTTTTGAACTGGCGCAAAAATTATCAAATGAGGCAATGAACGCAATGAAAGATGATGTTGAACTCGTAAATATTTTACAAACTATGATAAAAAGAAGTTACTAATGCACTATTTAAACATAAGTTTTTCACATAAAAATTCGACTATGGAAGTTAGAGAGAAGCTCTCTTATAAGGATGACAACTCTAAAAGAGGGTGCCTTACAAAACTAAACTCCAGCCCTGCTATCAATGAGTCAATCTTGATATCTACATGTAACCGCATGGAAGTATTTTGCAGCTGCAACGATGTGGCGCTTGCTACACAGCATATATTTGAGATGTTGGCCGCAAGGTCCGGTATTTCGATAGACGAGCTAGAAGGCAGAGCGAATATATATGACGACAGCAGTGCTATTCACCATATTTTTACAGTTGCTTCATCGCTTGATTCTATGGTTGTAGGCGAGACACAGATTGCAGGACAACTCAAAGACGCTTTTAGATTTTCGTACGACAAAGGTTATTGCGGTCAAAAACTGGCACGTGCCATGCATCATGCTTTTAAGTGTGCTGCAAAAGTTAGAAATGCTACGGATATATCTTCAAAACCTGTCTCAATCGCAAGTGTCGCAGTCGCAAAACTAAAATCAGTTCTTGATAGTGTTGAGGGGAAGAAAGCTTTGGTTATCGGTGTCGGAGAGATGTCTGAGATTACAGCAAAGCATCTGATATCTAGCGGCGCAGATGTTTATATTATGAATAGGACAAAAGCCAAAGCAGAGAAGCTCGCACAGGAGTGCGGTGCCAAAGTGTTAGATATGAGTGAGCTTCCAAAAGCGGTGAATGAGTTTGAGATTCTTTTTACGGCTACCTCTTCATCGGAGCCTATAATTACGGACGAGATTATCAAAGCTTGCGATTTTGACAGATATTGGTTTGATATGGCTATGCCACGTGATATAAACTATCACAAGGGCGAGCGAATAAATCTCTATGTAATTGACGATTTGAAAAATATTGTAGATGAAAATATTTCTCTGCGCGAAGATGGCGCAAGAAAAGCTCACGGTATTATAGGGCGAAGCACGGTAGAATTTTTTGAGTGGCTAAATACGCTAAATATCGAGCCTATGATTAAAGAGATATATAAAAAAGCTTTTGATGCCGCAGCCGCAGAGTGCGACAGAGTTATTAAAAAAGGGTATGTTCCAAAAGAGTATGAGGCTCAGATTCGCAAGATGAGCGAGCAGGTTATGAAGAGATTTCTGCA
>DAIDMU010000024.1 GCA_027448805.1 Sulfurimonas sp.
AGTGGATAAACACAAATCAGGCGTTTAACCGAGAGTTTTTTCCATATTTGGCTTCCCAGATGAGGCACACAGAGGAGCTTTCATCAGATTTGTCGCTCTATGACACCTCACACAGGCTTATAAAGCTTCTGCTTCAAAACATAAATCCGCAAAACAGGCTAAAATACAACCTTTTGCAGAATCTCTCAAACACAGAGATAGCAAAACTGCTCGGAACGGTTCGACATGTTATTGAGCGGCACTTAAAAGAGCTTAGTGAGCAAAAAATCATTAAAACCGGCAAAAAAAGCATCTCTGTTCAAAACATTGAAAAACTTCTGCAAAAAACAAAGCAAATGCTACTTAAGTAGCAAACACTACTAAAAATTTCATTTTATAATTTTGCCAAATAAATTTTAGGAGTTTTAACATGCTAATTTCAAAATACAATCCATTAAGTTTCAACCTTGTAAATGATTTGGTAAATTCCATAGAGTCCAAGTCAAACGCCTCAAACTTGTTTGACTTCAAGCCAAAAGTAAACACCATAGAGGGAAAAGCCGCTTATCACGTAGAAGTTGATCTGCCGGGGGTAAAAAAAGAGGATATCGAAGTAAATTTCGAAGATAATGTTTTAACTATTTCTGGAGAGAGAAAACTCAAAAGTGAAACAAAAGAGGAAGATTACTACAAAATAGAGAGCAGTTATGGGAAATTCTCAAGAAGTTTCACTCTTCCTGAGAAAGTTGATTTGGAAAATATACATGCAAGTTGCGAAGACGGCGTACTTGAAGTTGTCATTCCAAAACTAGAGGCAGAGCAGAAGAAATCTAAAAAGATAGAGATTAAATAGTCTCTGCTCTTTAAAAATTATAAAACATTTCTTAAATAAGAGAAATAAGCTCTGATTAATGTTTTTTGTAAATAATATTGGGTTACAATACTGCATAAACAAAAATTAAAGGAATTGATATGCCGACAATAAATCGTTATGTAGATATAGATACAGTAGAAAGAGAAAGCAAAAAGGATTATATTGACCGTCACTCGCCGTTTATCCACTGTGCGGATAGCGCAAAAGCCGGAGAGATGTTCAGTGTAACAGTAAAGATGGGCAACGAGTACTCTCATCCGGATGATTTTGACCACTATATAGCTAATATGGCGCTTTACAATGGCGAGACTCTTTTAGCAAGAGCTGACTTTGTTCCTGGAGCTCTTGGAAATATAAAGTCTCACGCTACCGTAACATTCAACATCGTTCCAACAGGAAGCAAGCTAAAACTTGTCGCTCAGTCATACTGCACAAAACACGGTATCTGGGAATCAACTCCGGTAACCGTAACTGTAACTGAATAATTTAAAGAGGCTACAAAGCCTCTTTAACCCAGCTTTGAGAACTCTTCAAAACAACAAATATAGATAAGACAAGCGCAAATGCGCCAAGAGATGCGTTAAACAACAAGACGGCTCCAACACTGACAAAAAGTGACAATGTAGATAAATATTTATTATTTGCAAAAAACGCCATAATAGCCATAATCAATGCTATAATCCCAAGCTTCCCGAGATGTATAAATAGTGCCAGTGAAGCTCTTATACTACAAAGTAAAGAGTCGGCAGAAGCATTGCACTCAGCCGCAAAATCACCATTTGCCAAATAACTGTATTTTAAATAAACTAAAATCGCAAAAAATGCCACAATATAGAGCGAAAATTCTATAAGTTCGCCGTATGCTACCTTTTTGCTGCCGCTATATAAGATGTAGGCAAATCCAAGTGAGATTAAAATCCATACATTTGAAAAGAGATTGAGATATGTTTCATTCATAAAAATGGTAATTGACGTTAATAGAAGAAGCAAAAAAGAGGCTTTTCCAAATCTGCCAAACTCTATACTCTCACCTCTAAAAAGCCACAGATACGAGACAATAGAAATAATAAATATATATATCTCAAAGTTTCTGTATCTTCCCTCAAAGCCAAGTGCAACGCTTGAAATAAGAACAAATATAAAAGAGACATAGAAGAGTGTTTTTAGATTTAAAATTTTCTCAAATTTTATGATTTGAGGTTTTTTACCATGCGCTATATGATAGAGTAAAAAATAGTATACAAACAGGTGTGTGATTACAACTCCTGCAGCCCATAAAAATTCTGCGCTTGTCCTGACCGTAACGCTGTATTGCTCTATTTGAAGCATAAACAAAACGGCAAAAACAGCGTTGATTGCACCAAAGTACAATATTTCTTTATTGCCAATAGTTAAACCTCTTAGCAAAAAAGAGAATGATAAAATAAGCAAAATTGAGCCAAGCGCCAACATTTTATAGTTTGGAAAATTTGAAACATCGCCGCTAAATACATTTTTATCAACTCTATCTTTATCAAAAAGTCCCCAAAAACCGCCAACTGCTCCCTCGCTTACCCTTTTCCACGGTTGGTCAAACGCCTCTATAATGTTGTAATTCCATCCCTCTCTCTCAGCCAATTTCACAAACTCTCTGATAAAAACAGCCTGATTTATTTTGCTAGGAATGGCATCTTCTCTAGCCCTGCCCTCCGACGGCCAACCCGTCTCGCCTATTAATATATTTTTATCTTTTAAAATGGCTTCAACCTCGCCTCTTACATCTGCCAAGTGGCCGATTGATTGGTCTATATTCATCGGATTATCTTCCCAGTAAGGCAGTATATGAATCGTTACAAAATCAGTAACTTCACGTATTTGTGGATGCTTAACCCAAAATTCCCAGACATCGGCGTAAGTAACCTCTGTATTTGGAAGAGCCTCTTTTACCTGCTTGATGTAATCTACAAGTACCGTCTCTGAGACATCGCCACGAAGCAAAACCTCATTTCCGACAATAACTGCTTTAACTATGTCTTGATTTTCATTTACCAGCTTTATGAGAGTGTTTATCTCTTTTTGCGTCATTACCTTATCGCTGCTAACCCATGCGCCCATGAGCATTTTTAGACCATTCTCTCTGGCAATACGAGGAATCATCTCTAAACCGACTGTTGAGTATGTTCTAATACAAGTGGTATATTTTGCAAGCAGAGCCAAATCTTCTCTTACCAGCTCCTCTGAAATCACCATTCCGTCACTAAACATAAACGGTGATTGATCTTTTGAAAAGGGCGCATAAGAGACGCACTCCAGTTTTGAAAAAGAGTTTTTGTTGTCTTTTAAAACAAAAACCGCCCCAACAAGATACCAAAACAGAGCTACTGCGGCAATGCCAGAGAGAATTGCTAATATTTTTTTTGTCACTATTTTCCTTGTTTTATTACAAAAAACTAATTTTTTGATAAATTTATAGATGGCTCGTCTATATAAAATCCTTGAGAGTAATCAACTCCCAAATCTCTTACAATATCCATTATCATACTTGAGTGAACATACTCGGCTATTGTTTTTATACCCAATTTTTTTGCAAATTCAACGATGGTTTCGACAACTAAAAGTACATTTTTATCAACATCAATATTTTGAACCAAAGAGCCGTCAATTTTTATATAGTCAACATTCATTTTAGTCAAATACCCGAAATTTGAATACCCGCTGCCAAAATCATCTATCGCTATTTTAGCCCCATATCTCTTTACTTCAGAGATGAAGCGGTCAACTTTTTTAGAATCTTCAATCGCATCAGACTCAAGCAGTTCAAAGATAACCCTTTTTGACGCCTTTGAATTTTTTAATTTATCAATTATAAAGTTAAAAATCTCATTGCTCATTATATCTTCAATGGATAGATTTATACTAAACTCAAACTCATTGTTTTCAAATGTTTCAAATGATTTGTCAATTATAGTTTTTGTAATAACGTTGTAAACCTTTATTTTTTTTGCCACAGGAATAAAAAGAGTCGGGGAGAGCACTTTTGAATTTTTATCTACCAATCTGGCCAAACACTCATACTTCTTTATCTCTAATGTTTTTGAATCTACTACAGCTTGATAGTATGGCATAATTTCTAAATTTTCAACAGCATTTCTAACAATAGCAGAGAGCTGTAAATTTCTCTCATACTCATTTTCAAAGTTCATTCTGTCTTCATATATCCAAAATTTTGCACCTATCTCTTTCGCATATTTAAGCGCCATTGAAACATTTGAAAATATGTTCTTGTTATCTCTATTTGTAGAAGAAGCCAACGTGAAATCAACATATATATTTATATTTTGATATTCAATAACAATATTTTTAATCTTTTCATAAAGATCCTCTAGATAATTTTTTAGCTCATAAAAACCCATCTCTTTATCTATAATAAATGCAAATTCATCGCCTGAAAGTTTATATATATGATGCTCGGGCACTTTTTCTTGAAGATGTTTTCCAACTTTTTCTATTACATAATCTCCGACTATATAACCGTAAAAATTATTAATAGTTTGAAAATTATCTATATTAAAAACAACTAATGCAAAATCTTTATAATCATCCAAATCACTTCTGAGTTTGTATGTATTTGGAAGGTTTGTAAGATGGTCTGTAAAATATCTGCTAAAAAGCTTGTTTCTGTACTCTCTTATGCTTAAGTCTTTTTGCGCAGTTTGCACGGACAGCTCTCTGAGTATCTCATTTTCAATATCTTCAGGATTAATGTCTTTATTTGTGGCATATATCGTTAAATAGGTTTTAGTTTTATCGCTATGCTTGAGTAAAACTATTTTAGCATAGGGAAATATATTGCTTAGCTCATTTTTTAGAGTTTGAACCAAAACAGTGTTGTGCATAAAAGACACTATATGGATTAATATGTACTCTTTGTCTATATTTTGGACACTTGTTAGTATCTCCTGTATGTCTCTTGAAGATGTTAATGTAAAACTATTTATTTCCAACACACTATTTTCTATGCTCAAACTGTTCTCCAAAAATACTTTATCTAATTCTAGCCAAAAAATATAAAGTAAATTTTAACCACACTTTAAATATATGGTTCCTATATACGGAGGTTAGATGTGGCTTGTACCGTTTTTGTACCGCTTTTCTAAAAAGCCTATAACCATTTTTTCTTTTTTAGGCATAAAATGTGCATAAACTCTGAGGGTAATATCTAGGTTTTCGTGACCTAAAGTATTTGATACCCACATTGGGTCTATTCCATTATTTAACATCATACTTGCAAAAGTATGTCTAGTATTGTGCAATGTTCTTGCTTCAATATTTAGCTTTTTTAAAATACTTTTATAGTTTTTATACAAAGCTAAACTAGTTCCATAATAAGTGTTTTTCGTATTGAGAAACAGATAACTGTTTTGCATACCAGTTTGGAGCTGTTGATTTTTAAAAAAATATCTAGCTCTTGGCAACATTTCAATATCTCTATGGCTTGAATAAGTTTTTGGCGTATTTATTATGCCCTGTGCAATTGTTTTTGATATTGATATCGTATCTGTTTCAAAATCAATATCTTCCCACTCCAGTGCTAAAACTTCACCCGACCTCATCCCTGTAAAAAAAGATATGCCGAGAAAGTTTTTTACATGCTGATTTGGACAATTATCTAGGATTAAATCAATCTCATCCAAAGTAAAAGGCTTCTGTTTTTTCCTTACTCTTTTCATACTCGGAATCTGAACCATCATTACTGGATTGGTCTCTACAAATTCACTCATTATTGCAATGTTAAACGCTTCTTTTAAAAGAACTCGTGCAGTTGATATCGTCTGCCTCTTTAATCCTCTAGCTATAAGGATATCGTGCCATTTTTTTATATCTATTGGCTTGATACTGGTTATTAACATATTTTCAAAATATGGCAAGATGTTTTTTAAAGCAGATTTGTAAGCGATATTTGTTTTGTGCTTAACAAACACCGCTTTATCTTTTACAACTTCTCTTAACAAGTCGTTTATCATAGGTGTGCCTTCATTTACACCTATGCCTAAATCCTCATTTAATTTGCCATCTCTAAACTTTCCGATAATAATATTTTTATTTACATTCGTAAACTTTAATTTTGACGATATAAGCTTTTCGCCCAGTCCAAAATATAAAATACCGTTACGGTTTTTAAATCTTAACTTTTTCACCATGCTATTCCTTTGTCTCGCTCATCACGAAATTCAAAAATAGCATCCTCTATAAACACAAGAATTTTACCATTTTTCCTATAGAAATGATGATTTTCCCTTAAAAGCCCTTGCTCTATGTAGTTGTTAATGGTTCGTTCCGATTTGTTTAAAAACTTTGCAACTTCTTTTTTACTGGTAAGAGGCGGTGCCAATTTAGCCATTCTCTCAACCATCAATTCTATCTGCACTAAAAGCTTTGGAATTAACTCCAAATTTTCAAAAGCTTTCACATTCATAATTTCAACTATCTAAAAAAAGAGATGATACTCTCTAAAAAGAAAAACCACTCTGCAAATATTGGAGAGCGTTCA